>NZ_CP040812.1:310977-621954 GCF_006159205.1 Antarcticibacterium flavum
ATATGGATATTCTTAATCATTGTTGTCCGGTTAAAGAGTCTGGACCGCTTGCGCTACTAGAATATAGACCTGGACTAAAATCTACGTCAATGGAAAACAGCGCTTTACTCAATTCTAAAAAACGTGGATTTTCCTAAACTATTCTAAATTCAACACCACCGCCAGGTGGAGGTTGATATGACCTCTGCCTTTATAGAAAGGCTAAACGTAAATTCATATTATATTAATCGGAAACCAATGATTCTTAATAACTAATTCTTAACTACCACAGGAAATGCATCTACCGGCTCCTCAAACGCTATGAATAATATGCAGGGGCCCTGTATACATTTTGCGGTATGCGCCTTGTTAGGGGGACCATAGGCATAGTTTCCCACTTTTAAGGTTTGGGTATCCTCCCCCTCATAAGTGACCTGCATCTCCCCGGAGACCAGCACCATTCGCTCTGCAGAGGTATGGGTATGGTTTGGAACCATCGCATTCTCCGGGATCCTGAAAAAGATATCAGAATTTTTCTTTGAGGGATCACCATGTAGTACCGCAATATTACATCCTTGCGGCATAAAATCTGGACATGGGCTCCACTCAATGTCTTTCCTATCGTGAACTTTCACTATAGCATTTTCATTGCCTGTATCCTGGGCCATGAGGCCGGGAGCGGCTATAAACAGAAAGAATACTATAGCCACCTTTAGACTTGTCATAAACTCATTTTCCGCTTTCATACCTTTTGATTTAGAATTACTAATAATATCAATCCTAAATATGAGAAAATGAGTAATACCATCCTATGGGTTTAAATACGCAGTTTCACCGATTATAATATTGAAATTCAACTACTTAACCTTGCTTTCTTGTATAGCTAATAATCCGTTGTAAATACCACGCGCCAGCTTCTTTTGGTAATTAGGATCCTGCAGCAGTTCAAACTCCTGTGGATTGGTCATAAAACCCAATTCTATCAAAACTGCAGGAATGTTGCTGTTTTTAAGCACCAGAAAGTTGGCTGTTTTAAGCTCTGCCTTCCCTACTGCAGGCAGCAAGCCGGTGGCTAGAAGGTTGCTGTAGTTTTTAGAGATATCCCATTGCTTATTTTCAGTACTAAAGAAAACTTCAGCACCACTCCTATTCTTATCTCCAGAGGCATTACTATGAATGCTTAGAAAAAGATCAGCTTTTTGTTCATTTAGGAACTTAAGGCGGTCATTAAGACTTACAAATTGATCCTGCTCTCTTATGAGGATTATTTCAATCTCCCCGGGTTGCCCCAATTCCCGCAATTGGTTTGCAACGGCCAGGTTTATTTCCTTTTCCATTTGGCCCTTTCCCCTGTTGCCGGGATCCTTTCCTCCATGCCCGGCATCTACCACCACCACTATGGGTTCATTGATATTACCGGGACTAAAAGAACTAATTATAAGAACTGCAGTGAAAATAGCTAAGGCTAACCCTGCTCTTAAGGCAATTTGTATTCCTGATGATCTTTTCTTGTGTAACATATTCAATCTATTTTTGGTTTGTATAAAACTAAAGCCGCTTAATAAGGGCTGTACTACTTTATCCCCGGGCTTGATTATTTGAGCCGAATATTCTTCCAGGTTCGCACCTGCATTAATCACGGCCTCATCTGCAAGGTATTCGTGGTTTTCCAGCACCTCCTTCTTATAGAACCAAAGGAAAGGGTTGTACCAGAAAAAACATCCCACTACCTCCAGCAGGAGGATATCTATGGAATGAAATTGGTTGCTGTGGGCTCTTTCGTGCGACACCAGCATATCCAGGTATTTATTTTCTACCAGGTCCAGTGGATGAATAAACAGGTAATCAAAGAAACTGTAGGGACTACCCCGGTGTTTTAATGCCACTGTTTTTATTCCCTTATATCCATTAAAACTCTTATTCCTTATTTGTAATAGCAGCAGGAGAAGATTACGCGAAAACCTAAAGAAAAATAAAGTACAAACCATCCAATAAAAGAACACTATGAGGTCCCAATAATTATTTGAAGGCCCGGTTAATGTTGCAACAGCTACTTTTTCTGGATCATCAGGAAGTATTTCTCCTGAATCAAAAAATCTCACAGGATCAACTGCAACCCGGCTGTCGAAACTAATTCCATAATCTATGTGGAGAATGGGTGCGATTAAACATAGTAATAAGGAAAACAACAGGAAAAATCTATTAAAAACAAAAAGCTTTTCCTTTTTAAGGAAAACCCGGTATAAACCCCAGCATATTCCAAGACCTGTTACAGAAAATAAAAGATAATTTGGCATCACAATTCTTTCTTTTTGTTGATCTTTTGCTGAAGGATCCTCTGCAGTTCTTCCATCTCTTCCATACTCATATCGGCATTTTTTGTAAAAAATGAAGCAAACTGTGAAGCCGAATTATTGAAGAAATTGGAAACCATATCCTTCATTTGAGCATTGAAATAGTCATTCTTTTTTAAGAGAGGAAAATATTCCTTATCCCTTCCAACCTTATTGAAACCTATGTATTTCTTTTCCACCATTCTTCCTATGAGAGTAGAAATTGTCGTGTAGGCAGGGCCGGGTTGAGGGAATTGATCAACTATATCCTTCATAAACCCTTTCCTTATCCTCCACAGGTATTTCATCACCTGTAGTTCTGTTTTATTAAGTTGTTTTATATCCACAATTATAGTTTTTATACTACAAATGTAGTAATAAATAAATATAAAAGAGGTTACAGCCCAAAAATTTTTAGAAAAACACTGGAGAGCAGTAGTGGAATCCTATTTAAGGATATCCCTTATGATCTTAAGGTGATGCCTGGTATGGACTTCCATAAGACGTTTGGCGCCTTTTTTATTGAGGTGATGAAAATATGGATGACGAAAGTAATTATTGCTGTGAAGGGACTCAAATGTGGAAAAATTCTCCCTGGCTTTTTGTAATTGGGCTATTAATTCCTTTTGATCGATATTCTTCCCGGGCAATACAGCCTCCGGAGCTTTGGCTTTTCCCCGCGGAAATCTTCCGAAGGTGAACACCAACACCCTTGAAAAACTGAATTTTGGCCTGTATTTTTCAGGATTAGATTCCCTTAGAGTCGTGAAAACCCCATTGATTACCTTTAGACTGTGGTCCAGGTGCCATCCAATATCTACTTTGGAGATGTTCTCATCCCGGGTTTTTATAAATGGAATATATTCTTCCATTTCATCAAGATGCCTGTTTAATTTTTTAAAATTTGAAGCCATTATTGTTATGCAGAATAAAGATGGGTGATAAATAACGTGAAATTAATCCCCATTACCAACAGGCCGTTTTAAAAATTACTATTGAACAAATAGTCGGGCCTCCTGCAGGTTTGCAAATGCAAAGGTTTTCATATCTATACCGGGAATGAATTTATAGGTTGTATTGGCAAGGGTCCTCACCCAGCCTTCATCGGTTACCAGGGCGAGCCTGTCGATCTTATCCCTAAGTTCTTTCATATTCTTGAACCCGAATTTTATATCCTCCCAAACTGCAGCAGCCTCAAACTCTCCAATTTTAGCCACCTCCAGGTATACATTCATTCTTTCCCTTGCTTTTAGCTCAGGAAGAAATTTTGTCATTGCCTGTTCAAAGGATTTTACAGTAAAATCCCCTTCCCATCGAAAAGCAACTACTTTTGGATTTCCTAAATCAAGCTTTTGTAACATCTGGTTTATTTTATGGTTGCTTCAAGGTACATAATCGACAATATATTCCATAAACCTTTAACCCCATCTTAAGGAATTGAATAGACTCTTTCGTAATTGAAAAATTTATCCTACCAGGCATTGCATGGGCCGGGCGCAAATAACCTGCCCGGGGATGGGGCTCGATAAAAAATTGTTCTGCAAAGCCCAGGTTAAGTAGAATTGTAGAATAACTATTCTCCAGTTCCTCTGTTTTAAGTCCTGCCTCTAAACTCCAGTAACATAAACGATCTGGACTCTTTTATCGTCCAGCTATAAATGAAAGTCTCAATTTATTGGTGATTAATTAAATCTAGGTGAATGAACGTTAAGGCTTGCTATAAATAGTCAGAGACCATATCAATCTCAACAAAGGGGTGGTTTTGAATCCAGGATAGTTTAGGAAAATTCACGCTTTTGAGAATTTGGTAAAGTGCTGTTTTCCATATAAGTAGATTTTAGTCCAGGTTCTATATTCTAGCAGCAGATGCCATCCAGACTCTTTTAGCGGACAACAATCGTCTCAATTTCTATAAACTATCCAGATATAATTGCTCCACCTTTTCTCTTGCCCAGGGGGTCTTTCTCAGGAATTTTAAACTTGATTTGATGGAGGGATCGTGGGTAAAACAGCGTATATTGATTCTTTCTCCAAGTCCTTGCCAGCTATATTTTTGCACCAGGAATTCCAGGATATCGGCAAGTTTCTTCCCGTGTAAGGGATTATTGGGTTGATGTACGGTCATTTAAGAATATATATTATATAGGATAGATCCTCACCTTCTTCTTTTTAAGCCTGCTATTGTTTAGTATCCCTACAAGTTTTTCTGCCTTTGCTGAAGGCACTGAGACGAAAGCACAATCCTGCTTAAGCTCAATATTCCCCAGTTCTTCTTTTTCAAGATTTCCCTGTTTAAGGAACAGGCCGGCAATATCCCCTTTAGAGATCTTATCTTTTCTTCCGCCTGATATAAATAAAGTTTTCCAGCTGGTCTCATGCTTCTGCTCTGCTTTGCCGGCACCAGGTTCCTTTGTATGAAGTATTCCGTTGATGAAATCGGGAAGTTTCTTATTTTCACCTTTTATAACGTAAGCTGTTCCAGATTGCTGCATCCTAGCGGTTCGCCCGTTGCGGTGAATAAACTCCTGCTCCTTTAATGGTAGTTCATAATGCACAATAAAATCAATTTCAGGTACATCAATACCTCTCGCAGCAAGATCTGTTGCCAGGAGAATGTTATAAGTCCCGTTTCTAAATTTTATAAGTGAACGCTCCCTGTCCTTCTGCTCCATTCCGCCATGAAATATGCCGTGTTCTATCCTGCTATTTTCAAAATGGTCGCTCACTTCCTGTATACTGTCTTTAAAATTGCAAAAAATGATTCCGCGTTGTCCTTGCTTTTCCTGAAGCAGCCGGGCTAAAGTTTCCTTTTCCTTACTTCCTTTATCTGCAACTATCTTTATAACTATATCTGGTAATTCCTCCTTTAGAAAATTAAGCTGCACAGGATCATTTACTCCCGAAAACTGAGGAATTCTTACCCCATTAGTGGCAGAGGTTAGTATTTTCTTATTTAGATGAGGCAGGGATTGGATGATCTCCTTCATCTCTTCCTCGAAGCCTACTTCCAAAGATTTATCAAATTCATCAAGCACAAGGGTTTGGATGCTTTCCACCCCAAAGCTTTGTCTCCTTAAATGATCTGCCACACGCCCTGGAGTTCCGATCAAAATAGCAGGGGGATGGCTTAGCTCCTCCCTATCTTTGGAAAATGCCCTGCCACCATAGACGGCATTGGCTTTATATCCCGAGCCCATCTCACGGGTCACCTGTTCAATTTGTATTGCCAGTTCCCGTGACGGCACAAGAATAAGGACCTGTACTCCCTCCTCTTGCAGGGAAAGCAATTCCAGCACGGGTAGCAGGAAGGCAAGAGTTTTACCAGAGCCGGTAGGGGAAAGTAACACTACAGCAGGATTCTCAATAATTGCTTTATGTGCAGCCAGCTGCATACTATTGAGATTCTCAATACCCATTTTTTGAAGAATGGCTTCCCGGTCTTTTATTTCTTTGGACATTTTGTAAAGTTATGGAATATTAAAAGGAAATGGCAGGCTCTATTCCGGCCTGCCATTCTTTAGTAAGGTTTTCTAAATTTTATAAATAAATTAAAAAATACTACCAGTCTATGGGCATATAATCCTTCAGGAATTTCCCGCACCAGTGCTTCCCGGTGTTGATGCCGTCAAACAAGGGGTCCATAACCCTGGCAGCACCGTCTACAATGTCCAGTGGTGGCTGGAAATCATGTAGTTCTACTTTACGCCTGGAAAGCTCTGCAGGATCTTCATCTGTGACCCAGCCCGTATCAACGGCATTCATATAAATGCCGTCCTTCGCCAGGGTGGCTGCAGATGTATGGGTAAGCATATTAAGTGCAGCTTTTGCCATATTAGTATGTGGATGACGGTCTTCTTTCTTGAAACGGTGAAACTTTCCTTCCATCGCACTAACATTGATGATATGTTTCATCCCGGTATTATCTTTCTTCATTAATTCTGCAAGGCGGTTGCACAAAACAAAAGGAGCTATTGAGTTTACCAGCTGTACCTCCACCATTTCAGTGGTTTCGATCTCTCCCAGTTTCAACCTCCAGCTATTGGTTTTTCTAAGGTCTACCTGCTGCAGGTCGGCATCCAGGTGGCCTTCAGGAAAAACTTCTTTTACGCTCAGTGATTTATCGAAACTATATGGGATCTGTGATAATCTGGCCGATTCTCTAAGTCCAATCCCCGGCTCGACCCCATGCCAGGTGACAGGAAGGGTATTATTTCGGTTTAAAGTTCCTTCAGAAGAAAAGGACCTGAGTTCCTGCAGACAATTTTGATGATCGTTCAGCAGTTCCCTTACATTTTCCCTTAAAACATGAAAAGGCTGTTCTTCCTGTGCCATAAGGTGAGCATAAAATCCTGCAGGACGCCTTACGGTTTGCGCGGCATTGTTTATAAGGATATCGAGCCGCTCATACTTTTGACTTATATAATTACAGAATATCTCCACACTGGGGATATGCCTTAGATCAAGACCATGGATCTTAAGACGGTGGCCCCATTGATGAAAATCATCTTCACGGGAAAACCGTGTGGCAGAGTCCACTGGGAACCTGGTGGTGGCAATCACTTTTGCTCCTGCCCTTAAAAGCATAAGTGTGATGTGATAACCAATTTTTAACCGCGATCCTGTTACTACGGCCACCTGGCCTGTAAGATCGGCAGTTTGAAACCTCTTGAGATAATTGAAGTCCCCACAGGAGGTACACATAGTATCATAAAAGTGATGAAGCCTGGTAAACTCAGCCTTGCACACATAGCAATTTCGTGGGGAATGTAATTCCTTCTCATCTTTCTCAGCCAGGGACGCCGGTGCCAGTAATTTAGGTGCAGTAAATACAGCTGCTTCCCGGGCACTTCTTATGCCGGTCTCTTTTCGCGCGTGTTTATCCCGCTCCACCAATTTACGTTTGGCAGCCTTTTCAGCATCCTTTTTTCTCTTTGAGAATTCTTCCTTCCCGGGCCGGCTAAGTCTCCCCGCCGCCGCAAGAAGCGCTATTCTCTTCTCTTCGGGCAGGGCAAACAATTCTCCCGGGGTTACCAGGAGCTGTTCAAGAACTTTTATACAGGAATCGATATCAGTAAAGCTATTCCTTTCTTTAATATCTTCAATTTCAGGTTTCATTAAAATTTATTAAGCGCGCAAATATAGGCTAATAAAGCATCTGTAAAAGAGGAAATTTGAATCTGGATTTTAGGAGTTTTGAACAGCTCCTGAAGGATAAATTTCCTTTTTGAAAATTCAAATTAGAAGAACAGATTTTAACTGATTTTACTGACCAAAATCAGTTTTACACACTGCGTTTTTCCGTATTTTTGTAGAAGGTATCAACTATAAATCACTGAGTTATGAAAACAACGAGAGAATTAGCCAAAGAAGAGAGCCATGACAGGCTCGTCCAGAATCTGCAGCAGTTGTTGGTGAAAAATTATGATGCCGATAAAGGAATACGAAAAGCCCTGAAAGAAGTGAAAAGTCAGAAGCTTAAGGACTATTTCAAAAAAGAGGCATTGCGTCACCACAGGTATGCGACAGAGCTGGACAGGATCATTCACTCCCTAAATGCCACTCCACTGGAGGAAGGAAGTGCCGTAGGAAGATTTCACCGAATATGGATGGATATTATGCTGGTGGTAAGCGGTAATGATGATAAGACCATCCTTTCTGAAACCAAACGTGGGCAAAAAGCTACTATACAGGAATATGAGGAGAAACTTAAAACCGGGAAATTCCCTCCTAAAATTGCAGAGGTACTAAAAAGGCAGCTTGAGGAATTAAAAACCAATCTATCCCCCGAAATTCCCAGTGAAGCTGCATAAAAAGTAGTCCCTCCCAAATCGCCTTCCCTGCCCCGGGAAGGCGTTGTTTTTAATTTTTGAATGATATATATTGATAATTAACAATCCTGTTAAACCCTTCTCAATATTAGATTAACATCATTGCTGCAGCCGCTTGACATTTGTACCTTTAAAATTAAAGACTTAAAAATTATGAAAACAACGAGAGAAGAAGCAAGAGAAGAAAGCCATAAGGAACTGGTGAATGACCTGCAGGAATTACTGGAAAAGAACCTGGATGCAGAGAAAGGTTTTAAAAATGCTATAGAAGATTCCAAAGAGAGGGGTTTGAAACAATTCCTTAAGAACCAGGCCTTACAAAAAAACCGTTTTGTAACAGAACTTGATGCCATAATACGTTCCCTTAATGAGGAACCTAAAGGAAAAGGAAGTACCACCGGTGGATTGCACAGGACCTGGATGGATATCAAAACTGCACTAAGTAGCAATAAGGATGAAGCTGTACTTGAAGAGTGCCTGAGAGG
The DNA here is from genome assembly GCF_006159205.1 of Antarcticibacterium flavum. Taxonomy (NCBI): domain Bacteria; kingdom Pseudomonadati; phylum Bacteroidota; class Flavobacteriia; order Flavobacteriales; family Flavobacteriaceae; genus Antarcticibacterium; species Antarcticibacterium flavum. Next base: position 319,603 of record NZ_CP040812.1, read on the forward strand.
GGAAAAAGCCAGCCGTAAGGAATATGAAGAAAAATTGGATAATAAATTCTTACCCCCAGAGATTTCCAAAGTGCTTCAAAAGCACCTTGCCGAAATAAATGAAACAATAGCCGGTGTATCCACACTTGAAGATCTGGCAGACCGTCACGATTAAACTACCTCATCATAAATTTAAAAGCCCTGTACAAGTAAAATGTACAGGGCTTTTTATTATCAAGTATTATCCTTTTTTACTGGAACCACATACACCGGGATAGTTGTTTTTTCCAGGATCTTTGAGGCTACAGTTCCCATAAATAATTTTTCCAGCACAGAGTGGCTGTGAGTTCCTATGACGATGAGATCTGCATTCCACTGTTTTGCATAATCGAGAATAGCATTGGCAGCATCACCCTCTGTAAGATGAGTGGTTATGCCGGGATCATTGAGATGGTTTGCGGCAGTTTCCAGGTAATTTTTTGTCACTTCCCGCATTTCATTGGCAACATTAATGTCCACAGAGCCCGCATCATAACCTTCATAACCCATGAAGGTAGGATACCTCATCCCATAATGAGCTACCTGTGCCATAACGTGAATTAAACATACCTCTGCCCCCATTGTTTTCGCCAGGGAATGACCTTTCTCTGCCACCTCCTGGGAATTTGGATTATAATCAATAGCAATAAGAACTTTTTTCATTTTTTTTCAGTTTGACTGTTAACATAAATTTATTACTTTCTCTATCCATTCTCACTTAAGGCCCTGTTAATTTTATTAAACAGCGTTAAATGATATTATTTCTCCTGCACATCCTTTAATTTCATCATCACAATGGGTAAAAATAAACTGAAAAGATCACTGGGATTTTGGGAGGTCTTCTTATTTGGCATAGGAGGCGTTGTTGGTGCCGGGATTTATGCAATAATAGGCCAGGCAGCAGGCCTAAGTGGTAATTTATTATGGCTAAGTTTTGTAATAGCAGCGGTAGTGGCATTACTTACGGGTCTCTCCTACTCTGAATTTGTTTCAAGGTTTCCCGACGCAGGTGGAAGCTATGAATACATCAAGCAATCTTTTGGCCCAAAAACTGCCCTGTATATGTCCATTTTTATAACCTTTACAGGAATTGTGGCTGCTGCTGCCATTGCAATAAGTTTTTCCGAGTATCTGGGGAGGCTCATAGATTTTCCTTCCTGGCTGATGGTTATAGCTATTATTTCTTTAATGGCCTTTTTTAATATTATAGGTTCCAAATACAGCTCATACTTCAATGCCTTTGCCACTATTGTTACCCTGCTGGGACTTGCAGTTGTAGTTGGAGTGAGTATTCCAGATCTTGGCAGCACTAATCTTCTGGAAACAGCTGGAGAAGGCTGGACCGGTATTATGGCCGGGGGAGCCTTAATTTTCTTTAGCTATATAGGTTTTGAAGACCTGGTGAAAATGGCCGAGGAAACGAAAGAGCCATCGAAGAATATGCCAAAAGCTGTAATTTCCAGTGGCCTGGCGGTTTTAGTGATCTATATTCTTATAGCAATAAGTGCTGTAAGTGTGCTGGATTGGGAAACCCTGGCAAATTCCAATGGCCGCCTGGCTGCGGTAATAGAGACAAAGCTAGGAAGTATAGGAGCCACAGGTTTAGTGGTTATAGCTTTGTTTGCCACCAGCAAGACAATTTTAAGCAACATTCTGGGAACTTCCCGAATGCTCTATGATGTCGCCCGCGATAGTGAAATAAAATGGTTACAAAGATTTACCACCATTTCAGGTATTGGGAACGCTCCTAATTTTGCTATTATAAGCATTGCTGTAATATCTATTGGTTTTGCCTTAATTGGGAATTTAAAAGTGGTAGCCAGTATAAGTAATATCTTTATTTTTATAGTCTTTGGTTTTGTAAATATCTCCCTTTTAAAGTTTAGAAGTGACCAGAAAGGAAAGGAAGAAAAAAGACCGCCTTTCAGGATCCCCTGGAATATCAATAATATCCCTGTGTTAACAGTACTGGCGTTAATTACAATAATTATTCTATTTGGATTTAATATATTCAACCTGGTCCAGGGAAATACCTGATTGTTTTCCAGGGAAATATTTTCAAAGGTATACTAGTTTTTTACCACGATCATGCTGGCCCTTGCACCGGTAAGAAGATTCCACTCACTTTCAGTCACAGGTTTTCCCTGTTCATCAAAAACTTTAAAAGCAGCAGTATTTGGACCTGAAGAACCCTGATTAAGCGCTTCGATTTCTATTGTATTAAAACCATTTTTAAGGACTACCAGGATTGGAGTGAAATTAGCTCCCAGCGAAAGGTCATTGGTAACAACCTTGCCATTCACATAAACTCTTATCCTATCGCCATCGACATATTGATTGTCGCGGGCATATAATTCCACAAAAGTTCCTTTAGTTGTGAAACTGCCCAGGTTCTGACCTTCAGCATAGGCTGCCTTTGCCTTCTCGTCTTCTGCCCATTTTCTTTCGATAAAATCCCCTGCTGAGAGTAATTCTTTTTTGGTCATCATTTCCAGAGGCTTGGGCTTTGTGGGATCATCCTTAAGCTTAAAATCCTCTTTCGGTGCTTCCCGTAATAATACAGAAGGCAGGGAAGAACCTGCCGGAACAGATCTCTCGAAGACAGGTTTCCTGGTAGTAGAAGGTAGTTCCTGGGAAAAACCCTGGAAGGCCAACAAAACTAGGGCTGAAAGGAATAAAAGTTTTTTCATCGGGATGAATTAACAGGTTAAGCGAATATATCAAAAACAGCACCAAATTCCATATCTCATTTATTTTTAAAAAATTTACACCTTCAATTTGGTATTATACGTTTCCACTGCTTCAACACCTCTAAAAATTTCTTTCGATTTTTACCCGCCCAGTCTATATGCAAATCTGGCCGCACAAAAATATATCCCTCATCCCCGGGGACAAGCTTGACTAATAAACCAGATGGATCCTTCAATTTTTGACATATTCTTATGACAGCAAAAGGACTGCAGACATCTTTGACGCCTCCTATTAGTATGACCAGTGGTTTTCCGGAATGATAATCATACAACCGCTTCGCTTCTCCTGTCCCGGGAATGAGCAGCACATCGGGTAGTCGTTTACCTTCTGCCTTGCTCCTATAAGATGATATGGACGAATTTTTATAACCTATATTTATCATCATTGCCCGCCGCAGGAACTTGTTACGCAAAAAAGGAACAGAAAGTATACGCCGTAAGACGAAAAATGCAGTTTTACGAAAGAAGCTGGGGGACTGTAAAAATGTTTTGGTGAGGAAATCTGTATTTCCCGAAACTTCCTCCACTACCGCTTCCACTCTTTCTTTCTCATAACTATCAAGGAGCTCATCCATAGCGGTATTGTTTATGACCACTGCCAGCTTCCAGGCAAGATTATGGGAATCCTGTATACCGGCATTCATCCCTTGCCCACCAACAGGGCTATGCACATGTGCGGCATCCCCCGCCAGGATTACCCTTTCTTTTCTAAAAACAGGGCTGGATCGCCGGTGAATATCAAAAGGACTTGCCCACACCTGGGTATATTTTCCATCTCCCAGGGTTTGATTCACCCATTTATCAACTTCAGCAGTAGTAGTGGCATCTTCCTTATTTTCTTTTTTATCCCCAGATGTTTCCAAATGAATAAGCCGCCAGAGATCATCAGCAATCTTAATTCCCACCGTTAATTCCTTTTTCCCATTATAAAGCCGGGGCCAGGGAAGTTCGTTTCTTTTATCCCCCGGCCTTACATCAGCCAGTACCGTTCGTACATTATAAGTTTTTCCTTTAAACGGAAGGTTTAGACCCTCCCGGATAAAGCTGGAGGCTCCATCACAGCCAATTAAATATTTACCGAAATGAACCTGCTCCTCTTCTCCGAATAGGGACCATACCTTTACTCCTTCAGAATTCTGCTCAAATTGAACGACTTCATTACTAAACAGGATGCTGCACAATTTTGTCTTCCTTATCGCTTCCAGCAGTATCTTCTCGGTTTTATTTTGTTCAATGACTAACATCCCTGGATCCCGGGCTTCTTTTTCAAGGTGGTTAAAATTAAGGCTGAATAGGACTTTATGAGAATTGGCTTTATTTACAGTAAGCTTTTTTACCAAATTCCCATCCTTCAGGAATTCCTCTTCTATGCCCCATTGCCTAAAAATTTCCCGTGTTCTTTGATGAATAACAGGAGCCTTGGAGTGCCTGCTTATAGCCTCTTTTTTCTCCAGGATCACAGAACTCACTCCCTGTCGCGCCAATCCAAGGCCAAGGGAAAGACCTGTAGGTCCTCCACCTATAATGATCACATCTCTTCCATTTTGAGAATTTTTCCTGCCCATGGTATATATAAGATAACACAATGCAGGAAAACATCCAACAAAACATAATTAACAAACAAGAAGCTTTATATTAAATCTGGTCCCGGTCTTGTTCTTCACTACTGTGATCCACCATCCACTGCACCCCGAACTTATCTGTTAGCATCCCAAAATAAGCTCCCCAAAAGGTCCTTTGAAGTTCCATCTCCACTTTTGCATCTGTGGAAAGAGCATTGAAGACCTTATCTGCTTCAGCTTCAGACTCTGTACTGATGCAGATATAGAAATTATTTCCTTTATGCAATTTTTGGTTCATTGATTCCAGAGAATCTGTTCCCATTAGTATATTGCCCTGTCCCAGGGGTAGCGAAACATGCATGATCTTATCGTGATCCCTTGCCGGAAGTTTCTCAAAATCTGGCGTATCCCTGAAACGCTGCAGCATTAGAAATTCCCCGCCGAACACTTCTCTGTAGAAATTAAAGGCTTCCTCTGTATTTCCCTGAAAATTCAAATATGGATTTACTTTGATCATCTCACTTTTTTTATATTATTCACTAAGTTGTCGCAATTTCTCAAAAGCCTTTGGCCAGGTGTTATCAAAGAAATCCTTGTACTCTTCATTTGTATCCATTGTTACTTTTAAAACGGTTTCCCCATTTTGCTCTTCCAGGTCATATATTTCTTTCGATCCTGCCCACTCCTTAACCTTTTCACTTTCGGTATCTTCCTTTCCAGTTTTATCTACCATTCCTAAGTGTTCAAAAACCATTCTTTCAGGCACTTTTTTCTCTCTTATTCGTGAGACCATACCTTCATTTTCCCCATTGAGGAAAAGGACTTTATCCCCCTCTTCCCAGGTAGTCTCAACCTTAGAACCTTCACTAAATGCAGCTGTCCACTGCGGGTACGTATTTTCTCCCCATAAAACTTCCCATACTTGGTTACGGGAAGCTGCAATCCTGGTTTGATATTCTTTTTTTTCCATTTTATATATTTTTTTGGTTAGTATTCATTTTAAACCAACTCATCATAAGTTGATTGTATCCATTTTAATTCTGAACAGGATTTTTATAACGATTCACTACTATTCCGCAGTCGAAGCCCCGGGATTCAGCCAGGCTGAGCTTAAGGTCTCTTTTGAGATTGTGAAAAATTGGGAGTCCGGCAGAGATTGCCACAGGATTTATAAACAAATAATAATCATCTATAAGACCATCCTTCAGCAGGTTTGAGATGAAATTGGCACCGCCGTATACGATCATATCTCCTCCTGTTTCTTCTTTTAAAGCCCTTACCTCTTCCACGAGGTCCCCGGTTGCAATTTTTGTATGAGGCCAACGCTCCTTTTCTGCATCTTTATCGCTTAAGGTATGAGAAAAAACCACTTTGGGGAGCAGGTGAAACCGTTTGGCATATCCTTCAGCCTCAGGTTTACCGGCGGCAGTTTCCCAGTATGGGATAAATTCACGGGCTAGTTTTTTCCCCAGGAGGATCTGGTCCACGTTCTCAGTAAAGGCGGTGGTATATTCTGCCAGGTTGGAATCCCATTCCCAGGTCATCCAGTCCTGCTGCCCTCCCGGCCTGCCAATAAATCCATCCAGGGTTATTTGAACCTGTAAAATAAGCTTTCTCATAATTTGGAGTTTCAATAATGCATACTGAAGGTGTTTAGGTTTGACCTATTTTGACAGGTTCCCTGTTTATGCTGTGAAAATTTATCATTCGCTGAGCACTCCCTTAATCTGCTCCAGGATAAAGTGATACTTCCCTTTTATCTTAATCATTATCCTTTTTTTCCTCTTCATCCTGTTTTCCATCTTCGAGAATGGACAGGATATTACCAAAAGGATCTTTGAACCAGGCGATCTTTGGTCCATATCCATTGTCGCATATACCTTCTTCATTTGTAGCTACAGGATCCTCATACTGCTCAAATTTCACTCCCCTGGCTTTAAGTTCCTTAACCGCACTTTCAATTTTTACGACCTCAAAATTCAGGATTGTGAACCCTGCGGCCCGGTGGTCCTTTTTCTCATATATAATCACCCTAAAACCCTGGTCCAAATTGAGTTCCAATAACCCCATCTCCAATTCTTTTACCTTTAGTCCCAAGGTATTGCCATAAAAACCCTTTGCCTGCTGAAGGTTGTTGACTGAAAAGGAACTGAAAGCTTTTGACCCGTCAAACATATTTTGTTCATTTTGAATGAATTATAAAGTTAGGCCAGATAATAATAACCTATAGGGTGCGATCACGACAACGTAAAGGGTTGATTGCGACAAAAACATTGAGTATCTTTATTTTACCTTCTCAGGAAGTATAATTATTGAAGTTTCATATAATTCAGGAAACATGAAACATATATCCATACTCATACCTTACGGCCACACCAGTCTGGTCAATATTGAAGGGTCTCACCAGGTCTTTAACCAGGTAAACCAATTTTTAAAGCAGCAGGGCAAGGAACCTGCGTTTAAGATAGAGTTGGTTGGGCTTAGCAGGGAAACCAAGCAGAGTACCGGTCTTTTTACAGTAAACCCGGGTAAACTCACCGGGCAGGTTGATAAAACCGATCTCATTATTATCCCGGCCATTCACGGTGACCAAAAAAAAGCATACGAGGAGAATAAGGATTTTGTTCCCTGGATCACTGGCCAATATGCCGCCGGTGCAGAAATTGCAAGTTTATGCGTGGGGGCCTTCTTCCTTGCCTCCACTGGATTGCTGGACGGCAAACAATGTGCTACCCACTGGATACATGCAGGGGATTTCAGGAAACAATTCCCTAACGTTCAGCTAGTAGATGACAAAATACTTACAGATGATGGCGGTATATATACCAGTGGCGGGGCCTATTCTTATCTTAACCTGTTGTTATACCTTATAGAAAAATATGCAGGCAGGGAGATGGCTATTCTTATCTCAAAGACCTTCATGATAGATATTGATAAATCCAGCCAGTCCCCATTTATAATTTTCAGTGGGCAGCGGGAACATGAGGATCGTCCGGTTCGAAAAGTGCAGGAATACATTGAGCAGAATTTCAACAAAAAGATCGAGGTGCGATCCCTGGCGCCAAAATTTGCTTTAAGCCGCAGAAGTTTGGAACGCCGATTCAAAAAAGCAACTGCAAATACTGTTACAGAGTATATACAACGGGTAAAAATTGAGGCAGCCAAAAAGGAATTGGAATCTGGATTCAAAAATATAAATGAAGTGATGTATCTTGTGGGCTATAATGACAACAAAGCTTTTAGGAATACCTTCAAAAAATTTACGGTTTAACTCCGGTTAAATATAGGGGGAAGTTTCAAAAGCCTTACGCAACAGCATAAATTAAAAAAATAAGCAGCTTCTATATGGAGATCCACCACTTACTAGAGCAACATTCCATTGCATCAAAATTCATAGCAGAACTACGGGATATCAATATTCAAAAAGACCAGATGCGCTTTCGCAGAAATATTGAGAGGCTCGGCGAGATCCTGGCATTTGAACTTAGCAAAAGCCTTACCTATAAAGAAAAAAGCATAACCACACCCCTGGGAAAGGCAATAACTTATGAACTTAATGAACAAATAGTCATATGCTCTATCCTTCGTGCCGGGCTTCCCCTGCATAATGGGATACTTAGTTATTTTGATACTGCCGAGAATACATTCATATCTGCCTATCGTCACCATATTTCTGAAAAGGAGTTTGAAATTAAGGTTGAATATCTGGCTTCTCCCTCTCTTGAAGGAAAGACAGTCATCCTGGCAGATCCTATGTTGGCAACCGGCGGTTCTTTTGTGAATGTTTTTGAAGCTCTAAAACCTATGGGAACACCTGCTAAAATACATTTGGTCTCCATAATTGGCGCAAGACCAGGAGTTGATTTTGTGTCACGTCATTTTCCCCGGGATACACACTTGTGGATCGCAACCATCGATGAGGATCTTAATGACCTTGGTTATATTGTTCCCGGGCTTGGTGATGCCGGGGATCTGTCTTACGGTACAAAATTGCAACATTAAAATCATTGGTGTCCGGATTCCGATTAAAAATAGGTGAATGTGCGTTAAACCTTGCTATTTATAGTTAGGGGACATTTCACCTGCAACCAGGGGGTGGTTTTGGATCTAAAATGTTTTAGGAAATTTCAAGTTAGGTAGCAAAATTTAAGTAACTACTTTTCAGGCAGTCAGATTTTAGTCTTGGTTCTATATTCTAGTAGCAGAGCGGTCTAGACTCTTTTAGCGGACAACAATGCATTAAAATTTTTAATTTGCTTCGATCACCACAATATCCGGTACATTGGATGGTGGTGTAATATCTTCAGGTTCAGATGATGATTCAGGGATTGGTGGATTACTGAACAATAAAAGATCCCCTGCAGCTATTTCCCCGGCATCCTTTATTAAAACCCTTACTACAGGGAGATCTGAATCTGATCCTCCTGTACGTGCATTTACCTCCAGAATTTCGAACGCCACAATCCCCAAATTATCCCCCTGCAGGTTTGCTTCAATTGGATCATAATTTATGCTTATATCACTGTCATACACCACCGCCAGAACAGTTTGTCCTGTTAACATAGCTAATCCTGTAGCCCGTAAAGGTATCACATCTGGAACCTCATCCAGGAGGTCTTCACTGCCATCCTGCCCAAGGCCTGGACCAGCTTCAATAAAATTTCGTGCTCCCAATTGTGTAGGTCCTGCGCTCACCCAGCTGGAAGAAATTGCAGTAAAAGCAAACCATCCCTCATCCCCTACCTGGCCTGTATATAGTTCGATCTCCTCCCCTATATTATTCTCAAAATAATCCAGGGGTTGCCTCAAACCCACTTCAGCAAGTTGGTCATTTACATCGGTTTCTGAAAAATTATTGGGTTCATTACCATTGTCTATACTTTCCTCGTCAATGAGAATAAAAACAGCTCCTTCCCCTGTATCTGGGTCAGGATCCGGGTCTGGATCTGGTTCATTTTCGCCGGGGTTCTCAATTCCTTCCGCAGGGTCTGGAAGATCGTCATTATCTGTTCCACTGCATCCTGTCATTACCAGTGTGAGTAACAGGACCATAATAATACTCCTCATTTCATTTTTCCTTTTCATATTAATTTGATTTTGATCTTTCTAAAAAACAGGCTGGAATTTACAACAAATTGGTCATTAAACCATTAAATTTCAATTATTTAACCCATAATAATAGTGATAGATTTCGAATAATGAAGCTGAATTTCTTTAAATGTACTCAAAGTAAAAACTGTGGCAAATATTCACACTTTTATTGCATTTTTCCCCATCTTCACTTGGCTGTGGGGTCTTAGAGCGCGGACAATGAAACTGAAATTTAGCATTTTTTTATAGTGTTCCATTTAACATAAATCCTACATTGTGAGGCAGGAAGAGCAGGCTTTGCAAGTCAAATAGGCTTTCAGGCCTCTTACCTTTTTTAGGAACCACGGGTACTGGCATTATTATCGCTTCTATACCTAAGGTTCATTAACCAACTAAATAGCGAACCTAACTTTAAAAACTATTAAAATGAAAAAAACAGTATTATTAGCAATAATGTCCGCAGGGATATTAACTTCATGTGTTTCCAAAAAGAAGTATACAGAACTGGAAACAGAATTATCCAACACCCAATCTAATTTGCAGCGTACTGCAATGGAAAAGGAAGAGGCTCAAAGAAAGCTTGATGCTATTGAGGCTCGGGTGGCCGATTATAATGCCAGGATAAATTCCCTGCAGGAGTCTAATGACGACAGGCTGGAAATGAATGATCTTACTGCCATGTCTACCAACAACAAGCGCAAAATGCGTGAAACCCTTAAGAAAGTAGATCCTGCAGAACTTGCTGAGGCAAGAACCCTGGAAGATTCTATAAACCTTGCGGTTTCTTATAATTTAAAGCAATCTATCTCTGACGACTCAGAGAGTGATGACGTGGATATTACCGTGGATAAGACGGTTGTAATGATCAACGTTTCAGATAAATTATTATTCAACAGCGGTAGCTACAGGGTGAGCAGCAAAGCAAACAACCTGTTGCAAAAACTTGCAGATGTAATTAATTCTGAACCAAGTATGGAAGTTATGGTTGAGGGACATACAGATTCTCAAACCATGGTTCCTGGTTCTCACCTTCAGGATAACTGGGATCTTAGTGTTAGAAGAGCAACCTCTATTGTGAGGATCCTTCAGGATAAATACAATGTAGATCCTGCTAAATTGATCGCTTCAGGTAGAAGTAGCTATGCGCCACTTTCAGAAAATGATACAAAAGAAGGAAGAGCACAAAACAGAAGAACACGTATTGTAATTCTTCCAAATCTTGATAAATTCTTTGCTTTGCTGGAATCTGAGCAGTGAGATAATATCATACATACAAAAAAAGGGCAGGCCGGTTGGCTTGCCCTTTTTTATTTGTATTGATTAATCCTCTATATGATCATAACTTAACACCCGGGAAACCTTCCACCCGTTTGCTTCTTTAACCCACAGGTGAGTAAACCTTGCAGTTGTATTTCCAAACATATGCATGCCCTTTTGAATAGCTGCATAAAGTACCCCATTATCATAGAGTGGAAAAACTTCCACACTTTCAGGTAAAAGTATTCGTGGATCTTTGGAGGAACCCGGTTTACAAATTCCCATTCTTACAGATTCCAGGAAGTCTTCTTTTGACGCAGTGATTCCACCCTTATCGTGATAAAATTCAAAATCTGGGCTTACGAGTTCCTCGAAAACTTTAATATCACAACTATTATAGCCCTGTTCAAATAAGAGGCTGTCATTTTTCTTGAGAGTGAGAAAAAGAGGCGAATCCTTTTCCACCTGTGCATTTAAGTTGTTAAGAGGAAACAGGAGAAAAAGGAAAAAAAGGAATATAACGTAAAAAACAGAAGACTTTTTCATATCAAAAGGATCAAATTTATTTTTCATTGTTTACTGGCGTCCGATTAAAATATGTGAAACTCTCGTAAAGCCTTTATTTATATAGTCAGAGGATATTTCAACATCAACCAGGGGGTGGTTTTGGATCTAAATAGTTTAAGAAAATTCACGCTTTTTAAAATTAAGCAAATCGCTGATTTCCATAGATATATATTTTAGTCCAGTTTCTATATTCTAGCAGCGGAACCGGTCTAGACTCTTTCACAGGACAACAATGTTTTATGGGTCATTAATAAACCCCGGGCAATCTTAACTAGAATTTAACCGGGAGAATGTGCTATTGGCCCTACTATTTTTTAAATTTAAATAAAGATAGAAATCATGAGCGAGAAAGAGAAAAAAGAAACGGATAAGACAATAAGCAAAACCCGAAGGCCAAAAGCCAATAAGCCTATTAGGGAAACAGATAATATGGAACAGCATGACCTCCCCTATGATCCTAATATAAATAAAGAGGACAGGCAGGCTTTACATGATGAAGGTTTAAGTATGGACCAGGGACAGGACAAACCACTTTCAGAAAGAAAGAGACCGGTGGATTTTACAGGAAAAGATCTTGATATTCCCGGGCAGGCTGAAAGCGATACCACCCATGGAGGAACAGATCTTCCAGATGAGGAGAACAACCAGTATAACGAACGTGGGGTGAGGAAAGATGAGGAAAAGAAAAGGGACCATCCAAATCCGGATCGGGAAGTCCCTCCCACGAAATAAGCCTAACCAGCCAAACCGGGCAGTAGCCCGGTTTTTTATTACCTGTTTGCTTCCCTGTGTATTCTATGGAATGCTTCTTCAGCTTCATTAACCAGGCCTTTAACATCAGTTGCCAATAACAGGCCATTTTCCTTTAAGATCTTTCCGTCTATAGCCACAAGATCTACATTTTGAGGTTGCGAGGCTTCTATCATCAGGTTCTTTTCGCGGTTTCCTGTGGAAAAGTTTAGATCATTGCGACGCAGCATAATAAGGTCTGCTCTTTTACCCGGAATTAAGGATCCTGTAATATGGTCAATTCCAAGAGTGCGGGCAGCGTTTATTGTAGCCATCTCCAGTACCTGCTGGGAACTAAGGAAGAATTCATCTTCTGCCACAGCATTTGCAAGGTTTTGTATCACTTTCATAATACCAAAGAAATCTGCATTCCCACTAAGGGCTGTAGTATCCACTCCCAGGGATGTATTGATACCGGCCTTAATGAGTTTATTTTGAGGTGGAAGGCCAAAACCAATGCGCATTTCAGAAAAAGGAGTCATTGTAACGGATGCCCCGGCTTTTGCTACAGCATCCAGTTCTTCAGAAGTTATAGCATTGCCATGAATAATATTTATGTCCTTCCCAAGAAGGCCTCTGTTATGCAGTTGCATGATCTGGCCTACCTGTTCCCGGTTGGAACTGGCGTGTATAGAAATTCCCATACCCAACTCCCTTGCCCGTCTCCAGTCGTTTTCAAGGTCTTTATAACCTGCCCCCCTTGAACCCAGCCCAAGTTTAAGAAGCTCGAACTTTTCATTATTTAGCAACTGTTGTAATACTTCTCCGATCCCTTCAAAATCTGTAGGTTTATCTGCAGGACGATTTCTATAGCCGCTGTATTCTACCCTCGCTCTTAAGCCCATATCTGCGAGCACCTCGCACCCGGCCATTACGTATTCCACTCCCCGGGCATTATGATTATAATCTGTGACAGTGGTGATGCCTGAGAAAATGGCCTCTGCTGCCGCATAGCGGGTAGCGACAGCCATGTCCTGTACGGTGTAATGTTTGGAATAGCGAGCGGTCATTGGAAAATAACCTGTTTCTTCTGTATTACCAGACATACTGCGCAGCAGGGAAGTCCACAAATGCCAATGGCAATCAATGAATCCCGGCATTACTATACAGTTTGAACCGTCAATTTGATGGATTCCACCAGGAGTAGATAACTTTTCCCCCACAGCCTTTATTTCTCCATTTTCCACCAGGATAGACCCTTTCACTTCTCCCAGGGTAGGATCCATAGTAAGAATGTGAGCATTGTTTATAAGGAATGATCTATTTTGTTGTAAAGGCACAGCTGCAGGGGAGAATGAGGAAAGGCTGCCGGGGATCATACCTGCGGCGGCAAGTAGTCCCGTTTTCTTTAAAAAGTCTCTTCTGGGAAATATCATTATTATAATTATGAAGCCTGAAAAGGAAAAAGAATTCGCTTTGCAGTAAACATTTAACTCAATGCCGGGTATTAGACAGCAGAGAGGATCTCCACCTTTTTTATCTCGGGTTCCTCGCTAAGGAAATCTGGTGCCCGTTCTAAAAGTCCGCCGGCTATCTCTCCCTGGAGATGTGCCTCCCGGCCTTCTTCATTTTCAAAAGTATCAAAGATGCCAAAGGTAGTTTTATCAATCCTGTAAGAATACCAGGAGATCGTCCCGTGTTCCCTTCTCGCAAGGTTCACGGCTTCCTGTATGTAGTTGTGCACTTCCATTTCCTTACCTTCTTTGGCATGTAAATTAATTAGTAACCCGTATTTTTTCATTCTTCCTTAATTTCAGCTTTAGCTATTTCAGGAAAATAAGTTACTCCAAAACAGGGATATCCTTTCCCTAACAAGTGTTAAGAAATAAAAAAGACCTTCAGCAATAAAAAATTACTTTTTCTTAGAGGATAAAATATACCAGTCCAGGGAGTATTTTCCGCCGCCAGTAAAAAATAAGAGAAGGTAACCAAATAGAAATAAAAGAGGTAGTTCCTGACTTCCAAATCCATCTGTCCAGTGGACAATCAATGCTGCGACTGCCATAGTTGCAATAAGTGGTATAACCGCCAGACGAGTTCCAAGTCCCAGGATCACCAGGATGGAACAAACAAACTCAGCAAAGACAGCAAAGGTAAAGCTTGCCACTTCCCCAATGCCTATAGGGTCTGCAAAAGTAATAGGTTCACTTCCAAAGAAGGTGATAAGCTTTGGGATGCCGTGGGTAAGCATTAGACCCGAGATACCCAGGCGAAATATGAGCAGGCCAAAGTCCACTTGCGGCAGTTCGAGAATTGTAGAATAACTTTTTTTCATAGGAGTTAATTATAGGCTTAAGTTAGGAAATTAATCATTAAATAAGATACCACATTAGCAGGGACATCACCAGGCCTACAAATGCTATGATAGTTGTCATGATACTCCAGGACCTGAAGGTTTGTTTTTCTGTAAGACCCAGGTATTGTCCCACCAGCCAAAATCCACTGTCATTCACGTGAGACAGGATTGTAGCGCCAGATGCTATGGCGATCACTATTACAGAAATTTGCTGTACACTGTACAATCCTTCTGTGAGAACAGGAGCTGTGATCCCGGCAGCGGTGATCATTGCAACTGTTGAGGATCCCTGTAGCACCCGCACAAGGGCCGCGACTATGAAACCAAATACCAGCGGATTAAAAAATGTGTCATTCAATCCTTCGGCGATCATTTCGCCAGCACCGGTATTGATCAATATCTCCTTGAACGCTCCACCTGCACCGGTAAGGAGGATAATTATTCCCGCAGCCTGGAACGATTTGGTAGCGACTTTTAATAAATATTCCTTCTGCATTCCCCGTCTCACTCCCAGGAAATACCAGGCGATAAGATTGGCAATTATAAGAGCTGTAAAGGGATGCCCCAGCAGTTCTACGGCATAATGTACTCCGGCTGGAATAGCCATTTCGTCAAACAATGGGCTCCCCAGGAGCGTGTTCGCCACTATGAGAAGTATGGGGATCAAAATTATGGAGATGATAAGTGATGGCGAAGGTGCTGTAGCTTCATTATAATCTTCCTTCTCCTCAAAAACCTGTGGTTCTATATGTATTTTCTTTGCCAGGAAGCGTGCATACACAGGACCTGCAAGCACAGCCGCAGGCAATCCCGCGAAAAACCCGAACAGGATCACCCAACCCAGGTCGGCACCCAGGATATCTGCCACCGCAATAGGCCCGGGTGTGGGAGGAATAAAAGCGTGAGTAATAGCAAGTCCTGCCAGTAAAGGAATAGCATACAAAAGCAGGGATTTACCTGTACGCTTGCTAAGCGCATAAGTGATAGGTACCAGGATTATAAAAGCCACATCAAAAAATACAGGGATCGCTACTGCAAAACCGGTGACCATCATGGCCCAGGGGGCATTCTTCTCCCCTGTTCTCTTTAGCATAAAAGACGCCAGCCGTTGCGCACCGCCAGACTGTTCCAGGATCCCGCCAAAGAGTGCACCAAGACCTACTACTGTTGCTACAAATCCCAGGGTGCTGCCCATCCCCTGTCGCATAGTATCCAGGATCTCTGTTGCAGGCATTCCCGCAATGATCCCAACCGCAATACATACAATGAGCAGGGCAAGAAATGCCTGGATCTTTAAACGCAGTATTAAAAATAATAAAAGGGCTATCCCGGCAAGGACTGCCGTAAGTAATTGTATATCCATTAAAGCTCAGGTTTCCATTCGGTATGAAAAAAGTCTCCGCGCGGTTTATCAGTTCGTTCATAAGTATGTGCCCCAAAATAATCCCGTTGCGCCTGGATCATATTGGCAGAAGATTGCCCGGAGGTGTATCCCAGGAAATAAATTTGTGCCGCAAGGAGAACCGGCATAGGAAATCCCATTTCTATTGCCTCCCGGGCAACAAGTCTATGAGCCCCTCTATAATCCTTAAGTCGCTGAACAATTTTTGGGTGAAGCAGCAGATTTTCATCTGGAACCTCCCTGAAGATCTTTATAAGTTCCTCCATAAAGGCAGAGCGTATGATACACCCGTTGGTCCAGATCCTCGAGATTTCTGAAAGATTTAAATTCCAGTCATATTCTTTGGAAGCTGCAGATAATAAGCTGAAGCCTATAGCGTGATTAATAATACTCGCGCTTTTGTATGCAGAAAACAGGTCGGAAAAATTCTGTTGCTGTGTCTTTTTTTCTGCTGAAGGATTGTGATACAGCCAGGCAGCCTTTTCCCGCTCTTCTTTTATAGCTGAAATATTTCGAGCCATCACCGCCGCTGTAATTGTATCAAAAGGAACTCCCAGTTCCAGGGCAGCATTGGTAGACCAGCCGCCGGTACCTTTTTGTTTGGCTGCATCCAGGATCTTGTCAATAAGGAAACCCTCTTCTTCTTTTTTAAGAAGTATATCGGCTGAAATTTCCAGAAGATAACTCCTCATCTCCTTATTCCAGTCGACGAAAATTGCCGAAATCTTTTCAGGAGTGAAATTATAGGCGAACCTGAAATAATGGTAGAATTCGGCTATCAATTGCATTTCCCCGTATTCGATCCCGTTATGGAGCATTTTTATGAAGTGGCCGGAACCTTCAGGTCCTGTGTAGGCACAACACGCATCTCCCTTGCGGTCCCGGGCGGCGATCATTTCCAGGTATTTCCCTGCCCGGTCATAAGCTTTTTTGGATCCTCCCGGCATAATGGAAGGGCCTTTTTTTGCTCCTTCCTCTCCCCCTGAAATTCCTGCTCCCAGGAAGAGAATCCCTTTCTTCAAAAGCTCCTTTTCACGACGGGAGGTGTCTTTGTAATGGGAGTTCCCGCCGTCTATTATCAGGTCCTCTTCTTCAAGGAAAGGCAGAAGCCCGTCTATGACAATATCCACTGTCTTCCCCGCATTTACCATTAAAAGGATATTCCTGGGCCTGCTTAGGGATTTTACGAAAGATGAGAGATCATCAAACCACGGAAAGCTAAAATCACCTGCATATTCTGCTGCAAAATTCTTGGCAATATCCACCTCCAGTTTTTCCACGTGGCGGTTAAAGACAGCGACATGAACTCCTTTTGAAGCCATATTTACTGCCAGGCTTTTCCCCATTACTCCCAGGCCAAGTAATCCAATTTCGGGTTTTTCCTTCTTAACCTCCTGCATGATCTCTTCCAGGATATTTTCTTCGGGTTTATCTACATTTATATGCAGACCATATTCCGGCGTCTCCAAAGTTTCATATTGGGACTGCAAGAGAGAGGGCTTGAAATAATGTCCGCTGCGGTTAGAGAGCCTTTGCAGAATCACCTCATAATCTGAATGTAAAAAGATCCATTGCAACTCTTTTTCAGGGATTGTTTGTAGTTGTCGGCGATACTTTTCTTTAAGGGCAGAGCAAGCCAGGACCGCTCCCCCATTGGCATTCCATTCCTGGATTTTCTCAGCCAGGGTTTCCAGCCAGGTGGCGCGGTCTTCATCATTTAAAGGATTCCCGGCTGCCATTTTTTCTACATTCTCCCTGGGGTGAAAATCATCGGCATCATAGAAAGGCAAATCCAGGCGGGCAGAGAGCAACAACCCAATTGTTGTTTTACCCACCCCTGAAACTCCGCTTAAAATATAGACCATAGGTGCTAAAAATTGAATTGGTTTTCAAGATAGGATATTTTAGGGAAAATGGATCTTGATAGATAGAGCTACTTAGTTAATGGATGATTTGGAGTTTACACTTTCACCTGCAGAGGATTAATTTTCTGAGGTGAGGTCGTATTCAATTTTCGTGATGCGGAATTCCTGTACTGCAGGCCCTCTTTTAAATTCTGCGACCTCTCCCATTTTTTTTCCGGTAAGGGCACGGGCAAGGGGAGCCACAAATGCTATTTTGTGTAATTTTATATCGGCCTCATCAACTCCTACCAGTTGGAACCTGTTAACCGTACCTATTTGCTCCCCCGCAATAACTTCAAAAGTTACCGTAGCCCCAAACCGCACTTCATCCAAAGGCTGCTCGGCAGGATCCAGGACGCGGGCAGAGTTTAGGCGCTCATTAAGAAGATTGAGTTTTCCCGTTAAGACTGCCCGGGTATGGCGCTTTTCTTTTTCGTCTTCAATATTAAGATTGGACAACTGGTTCTCAAGCTGTTTTCTTTCTGCCTGTAATTGCTCATACCCTGCAGGGGTGACATAATTAATTACCCCCGGTGGCAACGCTGCACGTGGTGGTATAAATGGTGCCTCTTCCTGGTCATCCTCTTTAACAAATCCTCTGCTCATACTATCTTTTTCTCCAAATTAGGAAATCTCCACGCAATCGCATGCGGTTTAAGAAATTTTTAGGTCCAAAGAGGACTGGAAGAAACGATAATCCTACTACAAAGTATGTATTGGCAGTAGCACCGGCATCAATAGCATAATAAAAGGTTAAAGTGGTGCAGAAATTTATGTATCCGCTTAAAACTTGTAAATTTAGAATCAGGTTAAAATGCTTCCGGGTGTTTTGCAACCTAAGCACAAATCCCTGAAAATCAGAAATTAATCATAGTTTAAATATATTATATTCCCTCGAATGGCATTCAATTTCTTAAAAGGTTTAAGTAGATCTGGGTTGCTTTCTGAGACCTATGATCATTGTATTGGGCTGCTGGAGAATAGTCGTTGTAAATCGCTGCCGTTTCACAGTGTGGAGCATACCAAAGAGGTGTACCGCTATTCCAAGACTATAGCACAGTATGAGGAGGTCTATGGATCTGAGCTTGATCCAATCCTTATTGCTGCTCTCTTCCACGATACCGGGATGGCTGAAACTTATGCCGACCATGAAGAGCAAAGCGTTATTTATGCCAGGGATTATTTAAAACAGGCAGGTTATCCAGAGGCGAAGATCAATATAGTGACAGATTGTATCATGGCTACCAAACTTCCTCAAAGACCTAAATCCAAAGCAGAAAAGATCATATGTGATGCCGATTTTTATCACCTGGGAATTGAAAGCTATCTCTTCAGGAACGAAAGATTACGGGCAGAATGGGAAGATTTTTTCAACCGTACTTATACCGATGAGGAGTGGTATAAACTCAATATGGATTTCCTGAAAAAGCAAAATTATCATACCTGGTTTGGTAAAACCGTACTTAAGAATCGTAAGGATATGAACTATAAGGTTCTTGAGGAAAGGCATAAAAAATATAAGGTATAAACCCGTGGTTACAGTTAAAGAATCTGGCCCGCAGCTATTGGAAATTAGAAGTTGCTTTATTTCTGAATGCCACTAATATCCTCACACTTCGACAAAACATAGTGTTCCTAAACTAATTTGGACTAAAATCACCCCGGTCCCCCAGACTATGCATAGGATCAGGTGAGAAAAATTGTACTTTATTTCACTCAAACAGCAATGGTTCCAGCTTTGATTTTATAACTTCAATTGGTTTGTCAACTTCGTTATTTAAAGGTAATTTTATCCAAAAAAAAATGACAAAGGCCCTGGTAATTGGATACGTATGGCCTGAGCCGGGATCATCGGCCGCAGGAACAAGAATGATGCAGCTACTGGAATATTTTCAGCATCAGGATTATTCAATAACCTTCGCCACTACTGCCACTCCTACTCCTTACAGTGAGGACCTCGAATCATACGGTATAAGAGTTAAAAAAATCGAACTCAACAGTCATTCATTTAATAAATTTGTAGAAGAACTCGCCCCTTCAATAGTTGTATATGACCGGTACATGATGGAGGAGCAGTTTGGCTGGCGGGTTAGCCAAAGTTGTCCATACGCCTTAACCATTTTGGATACTGAAGACCTGCACTTCCTTAGGAAATTTCGTGAAGAAAGGTTGAAAGATCCTTTAATACCTCTATCGGCATTGAGAAATTCTGATCTTGCCCGCAGAGAGATCGCCAGTATCTATCGTTGTGACCTCAGTTTAATTATTTCTGAAGCTGAAGTAGATCTACTGTCGAATGAATTTGGTGTTCCCAAAAACCTCCTTTTATATTTACCATTTATGCAGAAGCAATTTGCTTCAGAAGAGATACAACAACTTCTAGATTTTGAAGAAAGAAAGAACTTTATAAGTATTGGGAATTTTAAACACGCTCCAAATGTGGATGCAGTGTATTACCTTAAGAATAAAATTTGGCCTTTGATCCATAAAGAACTTCCTGAGGCACAAATGCACATTTATGGTGCCTACCCTTCTCCAGGCATTTTAAAACTTAATGACCCCGGCCAAAACTTCCTGGTAAAAGGGCGTGTCCGGGACGCTGCAGAGGTTGTAAAAAAAGCAAGAGTAAGTCTTGCCCCACTTAGGTTTGGAGCAGGACTTAAAGGAAAACTTACCGAAGCTATGACCTGTGGCACCCCGGTTGTCACCACAGAGGCCGGAGCAGAAGGAATGGGTAGTAGCTACCTTGAGAGGATTCACACAGCCTCAACACCGGAGGCTTTTGCAGCAAAAGCTATTACACTTTACACAGCAAAAGAGAAATGGAATGAGGCTGTAAGAAATGGATTTACTTTGGTAAATAACCTATTTAATAAGGAGCAGCATCACGAGACCTTAACGGCAAGGATTAAAACCATCATGGGTAATCTTGAAAAGCACCGAAATGATAATTTTACAGGATCCATGCTAAAGCACCATTATTCGAAAAGTACTTACTTTTTATCAAAATATATAGAGCTAAAAAATGAGCTCGAGAAACTCCAAAAATTAAAAAACCACCTCTAAAAGCAAAAGAGGTGGTTCCAAACAAACAAAAAACAGATGTACAGCATTTTAAGCCATTGCTGCGTGGCTTGGGATCTTAAATAACTTGGTGTGCAGGGCACGCAAGGTTTTCACTTTATTCTCTGTAGCAACCAGGAGAGACACATTATTAATACTCCCGCCATAGGAGATCATCCTCACAGGGATATCCTGTAACACCTCAAAAAGCCTTGCGGTATTATTCTCCTCTATAAGTCCTTCCCCTACCACACATATTATGCTGTGGTCGGTCTCAACAGTGATCTCTCCATATGCCTTAAGATTTTCCAGGATCGCCTCAAGATTTCGGTTTTCATCTATGGTAAGGGAAATAGCAATTTCTGAGGTGGTGATCATATCAATAGCCGTTTCATGAGTGTCAAAAACTTCAAAGATCCTTTTAAGAAATCCATGAGCCATCAACATCCTGTTGGATTTAATTTTTATTGCCGTAATCCCGTCCTTGGCTGAAATTGCTTTAAGCCCCCTGCTTTTTACCTGGTTGGAAATCATGGTCCCCTGTGCTTCAGGAGTAAAGGTATTTTTTAAGTAAATAGGAATGTTCCTGTCAATTACGGGAGATACGGTTTGTGGGTGAAGGATCTTGGCACCAAAATAGGCAAGTTCTGCAGCTTCCTCAAAAGACAGGTGTGAAAGTGGATGGGTATGCTCCACATAACGCGGATCATTGTTGTGAAAACCATCAATATCTGTCCATATCTGGATCTCCTCTGCATTTACAGCTGCTCCAAGAATGGTAGCAGTAAAATCGCTACCACCTCGCTTAAGAGTATTTATTCGGTTGAATTTATCTGTTCGTACAAAACCCTGGGTAATGTATACCTGGGCTGTGGGTTTTGTTTTAAGATATTGGTCCAGCAGTCTTCCTACCCTGTCTGTATCTGGATTTTCAAGGTTTGGTACCTGCATGAATTTTTTAGCTTCCAGCAGGGTATTATTTATTCCCTCTGCCTCAAAATATTCTGAGACTATATAGGTAGAGACGCTCTCTCCAAAAGTAAGGATCCTGGCCTCTGCATTCTCTGAGGATTCCTGCCTAAGAATATCTGTGAATTGCTCAAATAATCTATTAACCTGTTCTTTAATCCTGGAATTGTCATTGGGAAGTAAATCTTCTACAAGCTTAAGATGTTTGTACTTTATTTCCTCAATAAGTCTTGTGGCTTCAGTAATTTGATTATTCCTGAAGTGGTCACTTATTTGTACCAAATGATTTGTCACCCCAGACATTGCTGAAAGTACTAAAAGCCTTTCCCCTTCTATCCCGGTAACAATATTCTTAACGTTCCTTATACTTGCAGCAGATCCAACAGATGTTCCACCAAACTTCAACACTTTCATTGCTCAAAAATTAAAGTGCATAATTACTCAAAGATTGGTTTCAGAAAAAAAACACGCCAAAATTTATATACATTTGCACAAAATGTACATTATTTAACAATGAACACTATAACCTCGGTGGTACACAATATTTTACGGCACCAGCCCTTTCTTGATGATGCACTGGCCAAAGACCTTATAAATTTTAGTGCGCTTGCTGCCCACCTGCAGCCCGATGTGGAAAAAGAGCTTAGGAAACCTGTACAACAAGGATCCATTATTATGGCCCTGCGCAGGTATGCACCGAAGAAGAATTTGCTGAAAAATACAAGTTTCAGGGAAATGGGAGATATCGTAGTGCGCTCCGGTATTACAGAATATACCTATCTTAATTCCAAAACTATCCTTTCCAGCCAGGCAAAGCTACTTAACATAGTGAAGGATGAACTGGGTGTATATCTTAATTATTCAAGTAATTACCAGGAAAGTAATATCCTTGTCTCGGCTGAATTAAAAGAGACGGTTGCCGCATGTTTTGAGGATGAGATCCTGGTATCTGTAAAAAGCGAGTTATCCAGTTTAACAATAGCACTTCCCAAGAATAGTGCAAAATCGGTGGGATTATACTTCTATATATTTAAACTACTGGCCTATGAGGGAATTCCAGTATTTGAAATGATCTCAACATCCAACTACTTTGCCCTGTTTCTGGAGAAAGAATATGTGAACCAGGCATTCCTATTGCTTAATGAAATAAAAATCTCCTAAGCCTACCAGTAATCAAAATAAACCCCGGTCATGGCTACAGCTGTGGCGAGGATAATGAGAACTATTATTATGAATGTAGCCCCAAACCTGGTTTTCTTATTGTCCTGTAAAATATAATCCTCAGATTCATTGTCGTCCCGATCTCTAATTTGCATTTCTCTTTTTTAAGTTGAACGTAAAGTTAAAAAGTTAGCATTGAAATTATTATAAGGTAAACTTAAAATTAAAAATGGAATTGCAATTAGAAGCATTTGAAGTCTAAAACCATTATTATCCGTTGAAAGAATTTAGACCGCTTCCGCTGCTAGAATATAGAACCTGGACTAAAATCTACGTGAATAGAAAAAAACACTCTACTCAATTTTAAAAAGCGTGGTTTATCCTAAACTATTTTAGATTCATTACCACCCCAAAATTTGGGTTGATATTTCCTCTAGCCAAATTAATTAAAGCTTAAGGAAAACTTTAATATTTTTAATTAGACACTGGTAATTTAAAAATTCCAAAAACTTTGCTCCTCCCAGGGGATTTTTTTAAAAGCCCAATTTTAATAAATCTTTAGCCCATTAAACTAAAGTTTTCCTAAACCTCCCGGTGGCACTGGTAGTTTCCATTATTTTTACCCTTAAACAATCTAAAAAATGAAAAAGATATTGAGAGCACTTCTCGCTGGATGGGGAGCAAAGAAACTGGGTGGTGGCTGCGGCTGCATTGGAATTATTATAGTGTTTATAATTCTTTGGTATCTTCTTGGGGGAATTGGCCTGTAAAAAATCAGGAAAAAAAATGTCCAAACCCAATCGTAAACATGATGAAGCCATAGATGTAATGTTCTATGCTCACATTAAGTAGGCTTTGGCTTTTGAGATAATTAAAAATAAAGATCCAGCTCACAAGAAAAGTGGCAATTGGTGCTACCCAATTGCCATATATCCAATGGGTGAGCCCAAAAATGATCGCATTGCTAAGCATAAGCAAATACTTCTCGGGGACTATTTTTCTATACCTGTGAAAAAAGTAGACCCTGTAAGTCAATTCCTGAGGCAGGACAGAGGCTAATGGATACAGGAATAGGGTAATTACATAATTCTTGAAATTTTCCAAAGGATACTGGAAGAACAGGTCTGGAAAAATCCAAAAGGTAAACCATACCAGCAGGATCGAAATAATAATGATCCTGGGCAAACTTTTCCTGAGATGCTTTTTATTTAACCTATATAAAGTTCTTTTATCAAAGTAAGGATCAATTCTAAGTATCAAAAAGAAAAAAGCAGCAATTAACAGTAAGGGAAGCACTTTTAACCAGCCATCCAGATAAGCTACGGCAATAAATGGTATGAACACGTAGAAGAACAGAAATTCAAGGACCATATAGGCCGGGGAGAAATAGATTTTCTTTAAATACATATCTTATGGTACAGCAACTGCTATTGTGTTTGTTCTATTGAGCCTTGCTACTTCTTTTCTTCCTTCTTTTCCTTAGCAGGTCTACAACATTAAAAAGGACAATACAGAAGATCACCCAAATGAATCCTGCTATATATCCTCCTGCAATGTCTGAAGGGTAATGAACCCCCAGGTAGATCCTGCTAATACCAATAGCCAGGATGAGCAGTCCTAAAATAAGGATAGTTAGGATCTTAATCCATACATTTAATTTAAAATTATAAAACAAATAAATTAAAAAGCCATAGAAGGCCATTGCACTCATTGCGTGCCCACTTGGATAGCTTAATGTAGCAACAGATACCAGGTGTTCTGCATCTGGCCTGGCGCGGTTTATAACCTGTTTAAGAGCCACGTTTGCAAGTCCGGCAATTACCTGGACGAAGATTATTTCAAGTACAAATCGCCAGTTCCTGAACTTTAGGAAAAATATGATCGTGGTAATTATTGTAATAATAATATAGCCTTTAAAATCTCCAATCTCTGTAATAAATTGAAAAACCTTATTGAGAGGCGGCGTACGAAAGGAAATTACAAACTCTGTGACCTTACTGTCATATTTGGCCAGTACATCTGTATGAAGGGTATTGGAAAGATCTACAAATAAATTAATTCCTCCCACTATTATTATAAACGCAAGGAGGATCATGAGAAAAAATGGAAGTTTGTCATTATATTGATGAAACTTTTCTCTTAAGAGTGTCCTTAAACTTATTAGAACTTCTATAATTTGTTTTCTCATATTTTATTTTCCATCCCGCCGGCGAGACATTTTTTGTTTCAAATGTTGTAATATAAACCGAAGTTAATAACTATTTTTTTAAATTAAATTCTAATTCTATTTTAATAAGGAAGAAACAGGTTTTAACCATATTTGAGGGTATGAAAATTTTATTAGTTGAAGATGAGCCAAACGTGGCATCCCTCCTTCACCGGAATTTGCTTGAGCTTAGCCACTCTATTGGGATTGCCACGGATGGTTTAATGGGACTGGACCTTATTCTTAGTCAATCGTATGACCTGGTCCTACTTGATATTATGCTGCCCGGGATGACAGGGCTGGAGGTCCTGCAGGAATTAAAGGCAAGGAAAAATAATACCCCCGTAATATTAATCACAGCGTTGGATACTACAGACATGGTGGTGAAAGGACTTAACCTGGGAGCAGATGATTATATCGTAAAACCTTTCAAAATTGAAGAGGTGGTTGCCAGGATAGAGGCTGTTAAACGCCGTACGGGGAGACCAAGGGATGAAGAGGAGGTATATAAATTCAAAGGAATTGAGCTGGATGATCTTGCAAAAAAAGTCTATAAGGATTCCAGGGAGGTAAAACTCACAGCTACAGAGTTCAAATTACTTAAAGTCTTACTTCAAAATATAGACCGGGTACTTTCCAGGGAAAATATACTGGATATGGTTTGGGGAGTGCAATATGATTTAGGTACAAATGTAGTAGACGTTTATATTAATTATCTTCGTAAAAAACTTGATGACCATAAGCCCGATAAAATTATACACACCGTTATAGGGATGGGATACGTAATACGATAGCTTGAAAATAAAATACAAAATAGCAGCAATCTTTTCTCTTATTTGCTCTGCTATGATAGGCCTTACCGGCATTTTTTTATATATTTTATTTGAGGATAACCTTGAAAACCGGTTTGAGGAAAGGTTGCTTCAAAGGGCTGTTCTTGCTGCTGAAATTCTTCTGGAAAAGGATGAACTCAATGAAAGTACGTACGAAGCTATTACCCTTAGGTATTTGCAGAAGTTGCCGGCCGAAAAGGTTTTTTACCTCAGGACTAATAATGGAGTGATCAATTACTCCCAAATTCCGGTAGAATTTGCAAATGTCAATGAAATCGAAACTGCCATTGAAGAGGACTACAACTTTTTCGAGGTAGGGAAATTAAAGGTGTGTAGCCTTTATTATGAGGACAACCAGGGAAATTATATAGTTCTGCTCGCTGCCAGGGATTTAAACGGGGAAGAGCAGCTAAATTTTTTGCAGAGGACAATTTGGATCATAATTATTACAGCACTCTTTATAATAGCTTTGATCTCACTCCTCTTTGCAAATCAAATCCTTAAACCTATTAATTCAATGATAAGCCGGGTGCAGGAAATAAGAAGTAATAAACTGGAACTGCGTCTTGATGAGGGAAAGGGTAAGGATGAGATTTCCAGGCTTGCACAAACGTTTAATGAGATGCTCTCCCGTCTTGAAAATTCATTTTACACACAAAGGAAATTTATTCAAAATGCATCTCACGAATTGCGCACCCCTCTTACTGTAATCCTCGGTGAGGCAGAATATGCGCTTAAATCGGGCAAATTAGAGGAGGACCAGGAAATGGCAATGCAAAAAATATATCAACAGGCAGATCATTTAAGGCAATTATTAAATTCCTTGTTACAGCTTTCAGAAATAAGGAATGATAATTTCCAATCAAGTTTCGAGATCCTGCGCCTGGATGAGCTTGTGCAACAAGTTGTTATAAATACCAACCAAACAATTTCAGCAGGAAAGATTCATCTCGAATATAAGGATACTGAAACCCTATCGACAGATTCCTTTGAGATCCTTGGAAATGAGCTATGGCTGGAAATAGCTTTTACCAACCTGCTCACAAATGCCCTCAAGTATTCCGGAAACAAACCTGTGAAAGTCACCCTCCTTCATGCCAGGGAAAAGGTCGAGGTTTTTGTTGAAGATAAAGGCATTGGAATTGCAAATGATGAGATAGAAAAGATCTTCACGCCGTTCTACCGTGGCAGCAATGCCGGGACGAAAAAAGGCTACGGCATAGGTCTCGCGCTTACCCGCAATATTGTAAAAATCCATAAAGGGGAGATCAATATAGAATCCCGTCCAAACAAGGGATCAATTATAAAGGTAGAGCTACCAAAGGCAGTAAACTTTTAATTATATTCTAATCTCTTTCACAAGCCATTTTTAGTGTTTCTGAATTTCTTTGCAGAAAAAATTCAGACTATGAATAGTACATCCACCTCATTTCTTTTTTTATTTATATTATTCATGGTTCCTAATGCTATGAAAGCCCAGGAAAACGGCAACCGGAGTGAGGAAGACCTACCATTAAAACTTGAACATGCCGAGCCTCTTTATATTGACCTCATAAGGGATCTGGGTGCCAGAAAGGGTGAAAAGGAGTGGAACATAGGTGCAGGAATTTCAGATAACCTCGATTTTGACAGTTACGAATTCTTAGTTGAATATGAGTGGGCAGTGGCAGACAGGCTGGGCCTGGAAATTGAAGTTCCGGTAACAATCTTCAGCCGTAATGCTTTAAACCGGGGAATGTTTAACCGGCCCAATGACAGGATAGAAAGCCTGAAACTGGCAGGACAATATACTTTTCTCGTCTCAGAAAAACTTCAAACCTCCCTAGCAATTGGAAATATTGCAGAGATAGAACTTGTAGATCTAAACAGCCTTTCTTTTAATAATCTCACACAAGGGCTGGTTATCAATCCCTTCTTTGTTGCCGCCACAAGGCTTACATCCTCCTGGCACGCCTTATTATACACGGGACCAAGGTTCTTTACAGGCTGGAATGGACATGAAAACAGTTTTGCCTACGAAATTAACTCAAACCTGCACTATATGATTCCAAATACCTCCAACTTTATTGGACTGGAGGTGAATCAATTGATCGAGGACGGGCAATTAAAAACGGTATTAAGGCCGCAAATGAGAGTAGAGATAAAGGACTCCTTGAAAATAGGAATTGTACCGGGTATCTCATTAAACAGGGATGAGGAAAGATTTAGTTCTTTTATAAGGTTGATCTACGAGCCAGAGCATTAATCTTCCGTTGTCTGTAATGTATCGGCAGGAATGATCTGGTAGGCGATATTTACTTTTTTACGGCCCCATTTACGGGCACGCTTGACATCCTCGCCCATATAAATATCAATCTTGTTTTTCCAGCGGTAATGCATTTTATCCTTAACTAAAAATACACCTTCAAACCCTTCGATCTTTACCGGGGTGTTATGGTCCAGTCCCTTTTCAATGAGGTCCCTGGATACTGCAATCACCTTCATACCGGGCTCGATGGTATCACCCCAGGCCGTTACCCTGGGATTTCCCCCGGTTTGATAACCCAGAGAATTATAGGCAGAGGCAGTTACCGTAAGGCTGTCCCATATCTCTACAGGCTCCTCTGCTTCACTGTTAAAATTACAACCGGAAAAACCTGCAGATAAATATAAAAATCCCGTTACAAGTAGTACCTGTAATAGGGGTTTAAAGTATGTATGTCTCTTACTTTTCCGGTTGTTCATTTCAATGTTTTATAAACTCCAGCCCTGCCTGTATTCCCTTTTCACGTACTGGTTGGCCTCCTCAAAATTTGTCACTTTCATATTCTCTGCATCCCACAGCATTTTAATATCGCGTCCTGGGAATTGGTAGACTGTGCGCCCCTGTTCATTTTGTGATTCATTTCTAATATCCTGTCCTCTTATGGCAAGGTTGGCTATTAATAAAGTTTCAGTAAGAGGGCCGGCAATCTCAAATGGGGAACTTAAATCTTTTTTTCCGTATCCCGCGATGGCACCTTCCACCCATTGAGCATAATGACCCTGGGCTCCTCCAGGAACACGATCAAGCTGTTGAGGCACATTCACCTCTTCAGTCCTTGACGTTGGAAGCAGCCTTGGATTCGTACCATAGGTACCACACATCATCTTACCTTTTGTTCCTATAAAAAGAACCCCGTTACCACCATCACCAAAAGTCTCATTTGGTCCCAGTTCTTCAGGTCGTTTTGGCTTAATACCACCATCCATCCAGTGCATGGTAAGGTCACCATCTGTACGTTCATTGCCCGGGAAAGTCATGATCACATGGCTTGAAGGAGGGCAACTTTCTGGGAAATAACCTCGCTGGAACTCGCCCACATATACACTTCCCACGCTACATTGAACATCTTTTGGATAACTTAGATCCAGGACTTTATACGGGGCTTCTACAAGATGACAACCCATATCTCCCAGGGCACCTGTACCATAATCCCACCAGCCTCGCCAGTTAAAAGGTACCAGTCCTTCAATATAATTCTTTTTGGGGGCAGTTCCAAGCCATAGATCCCAATCTAAACCTTCTGGCACAGGGGCAGGTTCACTGGGCCATGGAATTCCCTGCGGCCATACAGGCCTGTCTGTCCAGCAATAAACTGTATGAACCTTTCCAAGCAACCCGGCATTGAACCATTCCTGCATGATCCTCACCCCATCACCAGATGCTCCCTGGTTTCCCATTTGTGTCACTACTTTATAATCACGGGCTGCTTTTGTCAATGCCCGGGCTTCGTAAATATCATGCGTTAGAGGTTTTTGCACATACACATGTTTCCCCATTTCCATGGCAGCCATGGTTTGTACAGCATGATTATGGTCTGGTGTGGAAACAGATACAGCATCAAAATTCTTACCTTCCTTATCCAGCATTTCCCGGTAGTCTTTATAATATTTTGCTTTTGGAAAACGGGCTCTTGATGCTGCCGCCCTCCTGTCATCTACATCACATAAAAATCCTATTTCCGCTTTCCCGCTTTTTGCAAAATTTGCCAAATCGCTTTCTCCCTTTCCTCCTACACCAATTCCAGCTACAATTAGCCGGTCACTTGGAGCTATAAATCCGGGGCCCCCAAGCACATGTCGGGGTACTATCATAACGCCGGTTGCCGCTAGGGCAGTATTCTTTAAAAACGATCTTCTGGAACTACTAAGGGAAGTGCTCTTTTTTTTCATAAGCCAGGTAAAAATTTAAGTTAGTTGGAATTTGAAGGGAAAAAAGTATGAAATATTTCTGAAGTAAAATACTTTTAATCCAATCTTCCCATTTAAAACCTCCAAAAAACCAGAAAAAACCTGTACCTGACATAATTTCAGAGAATTTTTATCAATCTTTACCACCCTAAATAAAATCTCTAAAAAATCCCTTAACAGCCGATATGACCTACATCCCATCAGAATTATTCCGTTAATTTATCTCTAATACCATGAATCCGAAAGCAAGAATGCTGAAACCTGACTTTGGCTTGGTTTTGGCACAATGCAGAATAATCGTATAAAAACAAGAGGGACAAAATGGCCTTCAAAATTTGAAAAACAATATTATGAGTCAAGTAAAAGCAAATGACACGGTAAAAGTACATTACACTGGAAAATTAACTGATGGACAGGTATTTGACAGTTCTGTAGAAAGAGGTGAGCCAATAGAGTTTACTTTAGGCCAGGGACAATTGATCCCGGGATTTGAAAAAGGCCTTATCGATATGAAAGTCAACGAAAAGAAAACTATAAATATTCCAAAGGAAGAAGCATACGGGGAGCCAAGAGAGGACCTTGTACAGGAAGTGGACAAGAGCCAGCTGCCAGAGGAGATTAAGCCTGAGGTTGGAATGGGACTTGTTTCTAAAAGCCCAGATGGCCGTGAAATGAACCTTATAGTAAAAGATGTTAAGGAAAACAGTATTGTGGTAGATGGTAATCACCCACTTGCAGGTAAAGACCTTGTTTTTGATCTTGAAGTTGTAGAGATCAAGTAAGATTAAAGAATTATTTTAAAAAAGGCCGGTATCAATGATTCCGGCCTTTTTTCATTTTATTGATGCCCAGAAAGCACACTATCAAATGCTTGTTAATCATGACTTAAGGTTATGGTAAAAATTTTCATTTGATCTTCCCTATCCTTAAATTAATGGAAATAATTAAAACAATCATGAAGAGAAAAGCAACAGCCATTTGGAATGGTACCATTAAGGAAGGAAAAGGAAATCTTACCACTCAAAGTGGAACTTTAAAGGAAACCCAGTATTCCTTTAAATCCAGGTTCGAATCTGGTACGGGAACAAATCCTGAGGAGTTAATAGCAGCCGCACATGCAGGATGTTTTGCAATGCAATTGTCAGCTTTTTTAGGCGAAGAAGGTTTTGAACCCCAATCGCTGGAAGCTACAGGAGAAGTAACCCTGGATGATGGTTCTATTACCCAATCCCATTTAAATTTAAAAGCCAGGGTGAGGGATATTGATAATGATAAATTCCAGGAACTTGTTAATAAAGCGAAGGATAATTGTCCTGTTTCCAAACTACTTGATACCAAAATTACCGTAGATGCTGTGCTAAATCAATGATTGGATTTACTAACTAAAATATTATAGTTATGTCACAGTCACATTTAAATTTCGAAAGTTTTGCACAGGATGCCCATACATATGTGAATGAACTCGCTGATGACCTTGGACATCCAGAAGAAAAAAGCAGGGTGTTAAAGATATGGAGAGCGGTTATGCATACAGTGCGGGACAGGATACATTTGGGAGAATCATTTCAAATAATGGATCCCCTGCCAATGATCTTTAAAGGGATCTATGTGGAGAACTGGAAGTACCGGGAAAAACCACCTCTTAATTATACAACCCTGGAAGAAATGAAGACACAGGTTAAAGACCTGCAGGCGAGATATGGGGAAGAAGATTTCCCCTGGAGCAAATCTACAGAAGAGATCATAGCAATTACGCTTGCCTCGCTAAAAAGATTTTTAAAAGGAAACCAACTTGAAGAAGTTATCAATCAAATGCCAAAGGAAATCAAGGAATTTCTTCCGTTGAAGGTTTAAAAAATAAAAAGAAGACAAAAAAGCTCTTTCAAGGACCCCCACGGTCTCTATCCCGAAGTAAGTTTTTGTCTTCTTTTTTATTTTAATGTTTGCTGTAGGGATTTATATAAACCACCGCATATCTCATCATCCATACTGCCGGTTCTAAAAAATGCCTGGTTCACTTCCAATTCAATTCCCAGATAATTTGTTGGATTTTTCTTTCTAAGGTATGTTGTGAATCCATCATCGCGGCCCAGATAAGGATAGTTGAAACGTATATTCAACCCCGGGGCTATCTTTTTAAAATTGAATTTCCATATCCGCACAAAATCCTTCTCCAAAGCTTTTGAGGGATCAAATAATAAGCCCACATCGGCATTTCTTACCTTAGCGTTAAGAACGGGAGTAAACGTATGAACAGAAATGTGAAGGACTTTCTCTCCTTGCGAGATCTCCCTTTGTATAAGCTGTTCTATTTTGTCCCGGTAGAAAAAATAATGATCCTGCATAATACGCTGCTTCACATCCCTGGATAAAGGTTTAGTGAATTCAGAAAACAATTGCCGGTTGTGTGGAGAGCGATTAAGCTCCACCAGCAACCTGCTAGTGGTACTGTAAAAACTATAATCGGCTAGATCTTTAAGTTGCATAAATAATTCCAAAGCCCCTGGGTCATAACCCCTGTGTGAGTTTAACACCTCTTCCTTGCCGTTGAACAGACCGGCGAAGTCCCCCGGGATATTGTTACCACCGTGTTCACAGGTTAAAACTACTTTCATGGGATAAAAAATTCATTCCTGGCCAGGCAATTTGCCAGTTGCCTGTAAGTCTTTGTAATACTTTCTTCGGAAAGATCTCCTTCCAAAGCTTTTATTATCCGCGTAGATAAGCTACCGTGGAGAAACAATAAATCCAGAATATTTCTGTGTTTAACTGAAATTTCATTCTTCACCCTTTGATAGATCGATTGCCATAAGGCTCCTGCGCTGCAATTGCCTTGTATATCAAAGAGCGCTAAATATCTTTGATCCTTTATAGGAGTAGCTTCTGCATCTATTATCACCTCGTTAAAAATCTGAAGAAGATCATCCTCGTGCCAGTTCTTTTGGTCTTTTAAGGAAACCAGCTCCTCCCCTGCCAGTAATTTTAGGCTTTCGATAATTAGTACAGCAATGGCAACATCGGCCGCAGGACATTCCTGTAAATCTATTACCCTTATTTCTATAGCTTTCCTGTCAAAGCGTGCTATGGCACCCCGGGAATTAAGAAAGTGATGGTCAAGGATCCCTTCTGTATCATAAGGTTTGACAGCCTTAATAATTGGAGTAAATATGTTTTGAAAATATTCCTCACGCGAGAAAACCTGCTCCGGTATCACTTTTCCTGTCATTTCAGGAATTTCCTTTTGGTTGGTCTTATATACCTGCATCCTCATATCCTTGAAGCCCGTCAATTTGTTTTCAAGAACAGGTGAACTGGCACTTAATGCAGGAATAATAGGAAGCAGGATCCTTACTGCAGCATGAAGTTTTTCAAATTCGGCATCATCAAAGAATGGCAGGTTAATATGCATACTTTGAAGATTGCTCCAGCCGTGCCCCCTGCAATCAAAGATCCTGTTATATAAGGCATAGATTTTACTATAACTGTGCTCCCATAGCTTCATTTCTCTATCGGGGAGCATCATGGGATGGGCTGCAGTGGGAAGTAGCATGAGATCCTCCTTCAGTAAAAGTTTGTTGATCTCAGTAATATTTTCAGCAAAAAGCTCATCCAGGGTTTCAAGGTTCGCAGTTGGACCATTTGTTTTTAGTTCCACCACATGCGCCACAAGTTCATTGCTCCATTCTATTTTGCCGTTATCAACATCACTCATAATCTCTCCTGTTTTAAGGATCATAAGACGATCCACATGAGGGGAGATCTTGAGAGAATTTTTATTTACGAGCATGTATTCCAGCTCAATCCCGAAAACTTCAAAAAGGTGATAACTCATAAAAAATTCTTTTCCAGTCGCTTTTTTAATGCAGATAATATATTGATATAAACTTCATCGCCATAGTAACCATCTTCTACTCCAAAATCTATATTTGGATTATCATTGATCTCAATCACCAATGGTTTCCCGTTCACTTCCTTCACATCTATTCCATAAAGGCCTTTTCCCATTAACCGGGCTGCTCTCAGTGCCACCTGCAGTATTTTGCGGGGCACCTCTTCTATTGGCATACAATCGGCATTGCCATCCTGGTCATCTTTTTTTACGGCGTTCCAGTTATAGATTTGCCAGTGCCCTTTTGCCATATAATATTTACAGGCAAAAATGGGAATATTATCAAGTATCCCAATTCTCCAGTCAAAGTTCGAAGGGGTATATTCCTGGGCAATTATAAGATCTGATTCCCGGAGCATTCCATTGACAAGGCTTTCAAATTCCTCTTGTGTCTTTGCTTTTTTCACGCCGAACGAAAAAGTGGAATCCGGGGACTTCAGAACACAGGGGAGGCCGGTGATGCCCATAACCTGCTCGACATTTGATTTATGGACTATAACTGTTTTAGGGGTTGGAATATTGGCATTTTCCAACGCCTCTGCCATAAAAACCTTATTACAGCATTTGAGTATTGCATCTGGATAATCGATAATAGCAATATCCTCCTGCTGGGCTTTACGGGCAAAGGCATAGGCTTCATTATTAACCTCTGTACTCTGTCTAATGAAAAGGGCATCGAATGAGGATAACCTTGACAGATCTTCCGGACCAACGATTTCCACATAAAAGTTCATTTTCTCAGCAAGATCAATAAATTTTCGTAAGGCTTTGGCATTGCTGGGAGGGGCAGGATCCTTTGGGTTTACCAGGATCGCAAGGTCATATTCATAGGACTGTTGCCGCGGGATGTCGTAGCGCTTTTTTGCAAAGTAATCCATGGCATAAGACTGCATGAGATCACGGTGCTCGACAGGTATTTCAGATTCAGATATAGCTTTAATGCTCCTTATGTTCCAACGAGTAGTGTAATTAAATTTAACCCGCAGGAAGGGAATTTGAAAATGCCGGAAGAACATGGCACTAAGTTCCTTATATTTTTGAGCGACATTTTGTCCAAAATAAATACTAAGGGTAAATTCCTGGGATTTGATATTTTTAAGACTGCTTTGGATGAGGTCCTCAAATTCATTGGAAACTATCTTCACAAGTTTAGGTTCCCGCAGGTCTACTATATTCTTGACAGTTGGTATGGCCAAATGCCCCCGGGCTTCTGCCAGTAGTGAAACGTAATAGCCTTTAGACTGGTAGGAATAATCTTTACATAAATTAAAGATCCTTGCCTTTTTTATTTTTGCAAATTCAGGATTGGTCAGGTATTCTTTAGACGAAACAAGGGTGATATTCTCTACCGGAACAGGCCACTTTTCGGGGTTGTTTACAACTATAAACTTATTCATTACAGCTTTTAAAATTCTATCAAAGTTAGATAAAAATACCATTCACAAATAAGGCTATTCATATAAATTATTCTATCCCACACCATATTCCACACAAGCATTTAAAAATAAATTATGTAAATTCCGCAGGTATAAATAAAACAAGAAAATGAAATTACCAATTTGCCTGTTACTAAGTATTTTAGGTTTCAACCTTGCTGTTGCTCAGGATCAAAATGAGAACCAACTCCTTGAAAAAGCCAAAGCAATACATAAGAATGTCATTACGATCGACACCCATGCCGATATAAACGTGAATAATTTTACTGCTGAAAAAAATTACACTACAGATATTGACACCCAGGTAAACCTGCCAAAGATGGAAGCCGGTGGATTGGACGTGGCCTGGTTCATTGTTTATACCGGCCAGGGGGAACTCACACCCGCAGGATATGAAAAGGCATACGAGAATGCCATGTCAAAATTTGATGCTATTCACAGGCTGGTAAATGAGATCGCGCCAGATAAGATTGGTCTTGCAACTTCCTCGACTGAGGTGCGCAACCTGGTTAACCGGGGGAAACTGGTAGGGATGATTGGGGTTGAAAATGCCTATCCTGTTGGCGAGGACCTGGGAAATATTGAGAAATTCTATAACCTGGGTGCCAGATATATGTCCCTTTCACATAATGGCCACAGCCAGTTAAGTGATAGTAATACCGGCGAAGAAGATAACGTTTGGCTTCATAATGGTTTAAGCGATATGGGCAAGGAAGCAGTAAGAGAAATGAACCGGGTAGGTATGATGATTGACGTATCCCACCCCTCAAAAGAAGCGATAAAGCAAATGTTCGAGATCTCCAAAGCCCCGCTTATAGCTTCTCATTCTTCAGCAAGGGCTTTGTGTGACCACAGCAGGAATTTGGATGACGAGCTCCTTATGTTATTTAAGGAGCATGGTGGGGTGGTGCAAACAGTAGCTTTTAGTGCATACGTCAACACCGAAAAACATAATGCCTTCACTGCTGCCCAGATGGAGGTTTACAGAACAGAGGGGGAAAAAGAAGGATTTAAAGTTCTTGATCGTAGCGAGGTAAGAATGCTGGAGCAGGAAGAAAGAGCAGCGTATATGAAAAAATTCAGGGAAATAGCTGAAGCTGCGAAACCACAAATCGAAGCTCTTAAAAAGGAAGTTCCCCCTGTAGATGTGGCCGATTTTGTTGACCACATAGACTATATGGTGGACCTCATTGGGCTTGAGCATGTGGGTATAAGTTCAGACTTTGACGGCGGTGGTGGCATCGAGGGCTGGAACGATGCCAGTGAAACTCTGAATGTGACCATAGAATTAGTTAGACGAGGTTATAGCGAGGAGGAAATTGGAAAATTATGGGGAGGAAACCTGTTAAGGGTAATGGACGAGGTTGAAGCAGTTGCAAAGAATATGCAAAAGATCTAAGTTCTATCTAAAAAAGCAAATAGAGGGACAGGCATTAAGCCTGTCTTTTTTGTTTCCTGGCTTTTTTATCCCACCAAACATAACCAATAAATAAGATCAAACTTACCACAGAACCCCATACCAGGCCTTGTATTAAAGTATCGTTGCTTCGACCCATTATTGCAATGAATATCGTTAATGGCGCGATGCCCACCAGGGTTGCTCCAATGAACCTCCAGTAACCCATGCGTAACAGGCCGGCAACAAAACTAATGGCATCGTTTGAAAGTAAAGGATTAAGGCGGGTGATGATAATGGCCCAAAAGCCATAATCCTCAATGAACTGCCCAATTTTTTTTTCAGTTTTTGCACCAATTAATTTTTCTACAATGACAGGCCCAAGGTAGGCACCTATAAGATAACCCACTGTAGATGCACAATATACCGCCGCAAAAACTATAAGGCTGCCCCATAAAGGTCCATAAGCCAATATGGAAACAACCATTAATGCTATTGTGGGAATAATAAGAAGGAACATTTGCAGGATCATAGCAAGGATGATCACCAATGGTCCAATATACCCAAATTGTGACACCCACTGCTCAATCCTTTGCTCATCCCCACTGCTCAATGCAGCCCAGGCTTCATCTATAAAGTCCTTTACCTGCGGGATAAAGAAATAAGATGCCAGGATAAGGACAAGTATAGTTAATGATATATATAACGGAGCTTTACTTTTTTTTACTGAGGCCGATTCAATTTTTTCTTCCATACAATTCTATTCCAATACTACTTTTAAAATATTTGGTTTTTGATTATTACTTTCGTTTGATATATATAGGTCCCCGTTAGGGCTAAATGTTAAACCTTCTGCCTGGGGGAATTGTTCCCTGTCCAGTACCAAAAGCCTTTTCGAATTGCCCTGAGGATCCAGTATCAATAATTTTGGAATTACCCCTTCCAGGATATAATACTCCCCGGTAACAGGATGAATATTAATTTCTGAAGGCCTCAAAACTTTATGATTACGCCTTTGATCTAATATGGCGAAAACAGGATCATCAAAATTGATTTTCAAGGCAGGTTCCTCTTCAAGATTATTACCGGAAAGACTGAAAGCATAAACAGGTTTAAAATCTTTTCCAGTATGATCCTTAATGGCAATGAGCAACCTGTTGCCGCGGGGATCATAGCATAAACCTTCTGCATCCAGATTTCGCTTTAATCCCGTTTTATGGATTTTAGTTTGAGGATTTGGTTCAAGAAAATCCTTTACTTCAAATAGAACCCCATCGCTTCTTAAAACGTAAGCGGTGGAATCTACCAGGGTTATCCCCTCGTAATCACCTCTTTCTCCAAAAGGGATCTCCCGTATTATTTTCGAGGATATAAGGTCATAAATAAAAATAATTCCTTCCTCATCCTGTACGGCAGCGATTTGGTTTTCCCCTATCCAGGCTATACCAGACACCTCTTCAAGTTCCCCCGGCAATTCCCATTTTTGAGAGATCTCTACTTCCTCTGCTGCAGGATGTATATAAGTAGATGGACGGGATTTAAAAGAGAAATAGATAAAAGCCGCTACCAGAAGTACAGCTATAACAATTCCCAAAGCTATTCGAGTCATCCCTTTCATGGTATTCATGCCAATGTTCTACTATATTACAGCTTTCCATTGTAAAATAAAATCCCCCGCTGTTTATAAGCTATACTTTAAGTCATATTTAACTATTTTCAAGACCTGTCGTCTTTGTTACAATATCCAATTGGGTGTTATTTTTTGGCTGGATCCAGCCGGATATGTTAATTATAAGTTAATATACTACTATTTTATACATAGTACTGTAACAAAGGAATAGTTCATCAGTCTCTTAGATATAAGTATTATTTAACCTTAAACAATTAAAAATGAAAACTTCAGCAAACAACCGCAGAACATTTTGGAACCAGGAAAAAGAAACCGGCCAAAGTAAATGGAACAGCAAAAGACGCTACTCCTTCTAACTATTCACTTGTAAAAAATCATCATCATGAAAACTTCAGCAAACATCCGCAGGACATTTTGGAACCAGGAGAAAGAAACCAGCCAAAGTAAATGGAACAGCAAAAGACGCTACTCCTTCTAATTAATAAAATATTAAATATCAACATCATGAAAACTTCAGCAAACAACCGCAGGACATTTTGGAACCAGGAGAAAGAAACCGGCCAAAGTAAATGGAACAGCAAAAGGCGCTACTCCTTCTAATTAATAACTTAAAAAAAATCGTCATCATGAAAACTTCAGCAAACAACCGCAGGACATTTTGGAACCAGGAGAAAGAAACCGGCCAAAGTAAATGGAACAGCAAAAGGCGCTACTCCTTCTAATTAATAACTTAAAAAAAATCGTCATCATGAAAACTTCAGCAAACAACCGCAGGGCATTTTGGAACCAGGAGAAAGAAACAGGCCAAAGTAAATGGAACAGCAAAAGACGCTATTCCTCTTAACATCAATCCTTAAAATAAATATTATGAAAACTCTTGAAGGAATTATTGGCAATTACAATGGAATTAAGGAGGGGGGTATAATTTCCCGAAAGCACTTCCTTAATATACGAGAAACGAACAGAAACAGCTGGTTAAGCCGCAGGAAAGCTAATTTAAAATTTGCGATATAGGTTAA
The DNA here is from genome assembly GCF_006159205.1 of Antarcticibacterium flavum. Classification (NCBI taxonomy): domain Bacteria; kingdom Pseudomonadati; phylum Bacteroidota; class Flavobacteriia; order Flavobacteriales; family Flavobacteriaceae; genus Antarcticibacterium; species Antarcticibacterium flavum. Next base: position 359,053 of record NZ_CP040812.1, read on the forward strand.
CCCAGAAATTATCGGCTACAGCCGATGTTAGAAGAGAATAATAACCCTAAAAATTCTCGAGATATGAAACTCTCCCTAGAACCATAGCCGGTAGCCAGTAAGCGACCGGCTATATTTTTTCCCCTAATAACCAACTATCATTTCATAAAAAATATATAACGCCCCAATATTTCTTTCCAAGTATTCGTTTATTTGTGCGGTATAACCTTCATTATGCTTAAACGAATTAAAGAATCCCCCAGGTTAAAATGGGTTGCAGGAATTTTTCTTGGTGTCCTGAGTATTTTCCTTTTGTTCTATCTAAGTATTTATTTTGGGCTTTTTGGAAAGATCCCCAACTCCTCTCAATTAAAAGAACTCAAACAAAATGAAGCCACACAGGTCTTAAGTTCAACCGGCGAACTCATAGGTAAATATTACATTTTTGACAGGCAACCTATTACCTATGACCAACTCCCACAGCATCTTATAGATGCACTTATTGCAACAGAGGATGTTCGTTTCTATGAACATGACGGCATAGACAACAGGAGTCTCTTAAGAGTCTTTTTTAAAACCCTTCTTTTACAGGATCGCTCCTCGGGTGGAGGAAGTACCATAAGCCTGCAACTGGCAAAAAACCTTTATGGAAGAAAAGATTTTGGCCCTCTTGGGATTGTAGTCAATAAAGTACAGGAGGCGATTATAGCTAAACGCCTTGAGGATATTTACTCCAAAAAGGAAATCCTAACCCTTTATCTTAACACTGTACCTTTTAGTGATAATACTTTTGGAATTGAGGCAGCAGCTGTCAAATTTTTTGATAAACATGCCAGTGAACTGGAGCTGGAGGAAGCCGCTGTTTTGGTAGGAATGCTTAAGGCTTCTCATTATTTCAATCCGCGAATTTTTCCTGAAAGAAGCAGGCTAAGACGGGATGTGGTGCTTGTTCAAATGGAAAAATATGGATACCTCACCCCCCAAAGAGCTGAAGAGGCCAAGTTAAAGGAGTTGCAATTGACCTATCAGGGGTACAGTCATGACCAGGGGCTTGCTCCCTATTTCAGGGAACAATTAAGAAAGGACCTGGTGGCCATTCTTGATACCCTGCCAAATAAAAACGGAGATAAATACAACATTTATAAGGATGGATTGATCGTTCATACCACGCTGGACCATCAAATGCAGGAAATAGCTGAAGAGGCTATGCGCACTCATATGTCAAAACTACAGGAAGCCCACGAAAGATCCTATGGCAACAGCGGGCCCTGGAAAAATGAAAATCTTCTACTGGAAGCTGTTAAAAAAACAGAGCACTATAAGCGCCTGCAAAAGGAAGGCCTGGAAGACAGAGAGATCCTTGAAAGACTGGACAGGGAGGAAAGGGAAATAGAACTGTTTAATTATGGGGAAGACCTGGTTATAAAAGGAACTACCCTGGACAGTATTGCACATTATTTGAAATTCCTTAATGCAGGTTTTTTAGCAGTAGAACCAACAACAGGTGCTGTAAAGACCTGGGTTGGAGGTATCGATTTTGAGCACTTTAAATATGACCATGTGTCCCAAAGTAAGAGACAGGTGGGTTCCACTTTTAAACCTATTGTTTATACCGCAGCTCTTGAAAGCGGGATGGAGCCGTGCACATATTTTTCCTTAAATGAGGTAACCTACAAAGGGGGATGGACCCCGGGAAATTCTGGACAGCCTGAGGAAGACCCCTATATAAATTATAATTTACAAACCGCATTAAGCAGGTCTATTAATACTATTGCCGTAAAAGTCCTTATGCAAACCGGTATTAGCAATGTGCTCAAACAAGCCCGCAAGATGGGTATAACTACAGAGCTACCTGCAGTACCTTCTATTGCCCTTGGCACAGCAGAGTTAAGTCTACGGGAAGTTGCTAAAGCTTATACCACCTATCTTAATAGCGGAAAACCCAGCACCCCCTACTACATTACCAGGATAGAAGATGGAAGGGGAAACCTTCTTGCAGAATTTGAACCGCAAAATAATTCTGCCCCTGCATTTTCAAATACCAACAGGCAGGTTATGCTGGAGATGATGAAATCTACAGTAAATGAAGGTACTGCAGTACGATTAAGGACTATTTATGGATTAAAGAATGATATAGCCGGGAAGACGGGAACCACTCAATCCAATAAAGATGGCTGGTTTGTAGGACTTTTACCCAACCTGGTCACCGTCACCTGGGTGGGAGCAGATGATCATCGTATCGGTTTTAGAAGCACCTCCATTGGACAGGGAGCAAATTCAGCCTTACCAATATTTGCCTTATTCCTGCAGGAATTGAATTCACAGGAAGAATATAAGGAGATCACCTCCTCTCGGTTCACCGCACCTTCAGCAACAGTAGTTAGTTCATTAGATTGTGAACCTGAGAAAAGGGATGGTTTCTTCAAAAGGTTATTTACGAATCCCGATAAGCCTCAAAAGGAAGAAAAGAAAGAAAAGAAAGGCTTCTTCAAAAGATTATTTGGCAAAAAAGATAAGAATTAAAATACCCGCCGAAAATATGCTACGGCGGGTATCTCTTTTAACAACAATTAAAATAAAATATGATCAGGCCGGGATTGAATCGGCTCTTTCCCTGTTCCAGAAACGGTGTTTTCCAACTGCAGTAATAAATTCTGAAGGATCTTTATCAAGAACGATCCCTTTCTCCATCATTTCATTGGCTGTAAGTTTTTTCCAAAAGTGAGTTTCTTCCAGAAGACCTTTCCCGCCGTCGCTTCCTATAGCTTTACAATGCTTAAAAGCTTCATCAAGGAAATGGATTGCTTCTCCATCCTCTTTGAGGGCTTTAATACTTTCCTCGCCACCGGGAACAAATACAGCATCAAATAATACAGAACTGGTGGTGATAAAGCTCTCGTCTATCATCATTTCCCCCGAGGATGTCCTTAGTTTTCCTGAATGCGGGGCTACTATTTTCACCGTTGCACCTTTCTCCTCAAGCGCCTTTTTAATGTTATCCAGAGAGGAGGAATCTACTCCATCTCCACACAATAAAGCCACTTTTCTACTGGCAATAAATTCCACCAGATTCTTAAGCATACTTAAAGCATTTGATGATTTAATGGATTGCTCCACGTGTATAGGTTCAAATTCCTCCGGGCCGGCATCTGCTGGTACACCTTTATTCATAGGTTTCTCTGGTTGCGGCACCGGGTCCATTCCCAGTTTTTTTGCAACACCCCGGGCTAGTCCCTGGTCCACCTGTGTAAGCAGGCCTACCATTCTCTCCCTTATTTCGATTCTTTTAACCTTACCTAATTCAAATCCAAAGGCATCAATTATATGCTTCTTCTCAACATCTGTCTGGCTATTATAGAAAAGGGTTGCCTGGCTAAAGAAATCCAGGAAACTTTTACTACGGGTCCTAATCTTATTGCCTTCAACTTTCTCTGCATGATGTACAAATCCGCCTTCACTCATCTTTGCCTGGAAAGGACAACCACCTCCAATTGAATTAGGATGATAATGGGTACCTTTATTTATTTGTTGCCTCATAAAACCATCCCGTTGATTATTATGCATAGGAGCAATTGGCCGGTTGATGGGGATCTCATTAAAATTGGGCCCACCCAGCCTTATCAATTGAGTATCCAGATACGAGAATAACCTTCCTTGTAACAAGGGGTCATTCGTAAAGTCAATCCCCGGCACCACGTGTCCTGGGTGAAATGCTACCTGCTCGGTCTCTGCAAAGAAATTATCTGGATTGCGATTAAGGGTCATCTTTCCAATCCGCTTAACCGGTACAAGCTCCTCTGGGATGATCTTGGTAGGATCTAAAAGGTCAAAATCAAATTTATGTTCGTCTTCTTCCGGCACTAGTTGTACACCCAGTTCCCATTCAGGATAATTTCCATCTTCAATGGCATTCCAAAGGTCCATCCTGTGAAAATCGGGGTTTTTACCTCCTATTTTCTGAGCTTCATCCCAAAGCACCCCATGGGCACCGAGTAAAGGTTTCCAGTGAAATTTTACGAATGTAGCTTTTCCTTCTTCGTTGATAAATCTAAAGGTATGAACTCCAAAGCCTTCCATCATTCTTAAGCTTCTTGGTATTGCCCTGTCTGATGTTACCCACATAAGCATATGCATGGACTCTGGCATTAATGACGCAAAATCCCAGAAGGTATCGTGAGCTGCAGAAGCCTGCGGGGTTTGACTATCGGGCTCTGGTTTAATAGCATGTACAAGATCTGGAAATTTCATTGCATCCTGAATAAAAAAGACAGGCATATTATTGCCTACCAGGTCATAGTTTCCTTCTTCAGTATAGAATTTCGTTGCGAATCCCCTAACATCCCTTGCAAGGTCTGTAGAACCTCTAAATCCTACTACGGTAGAGAATCTCACAAAGACAGGTGTTTTTTTAGATGGATCCTGCAGGAAACCCGCTTTTGTATATTCTTTCATGGACTCATAAACCTGAAAATAACCGTGGGCTCCAGATCCTCTTGGATGTACTACTCTTTCCGGAATCCTTTCGTGATCAAAATGTTGCATTTTTTCCCGAAAGATGAAATCCTCCATTAAGGTAGGCCCCCTGTCTCCGGCGGTTAACTGGTTTTGGGTATCATTGACCTTCACACCGGTAGAAGTAGTTAAAAATTCTCCTGTGCCATCCTTTTTTTCCTTTTCCAGGTCATCAAGTTTTTTGTTTGTTTCCTTGTCATTTCTTTCTCCTTTATCCATAATTTCCAGGTTCTATTTGTTCTATCCCAAAAATCTTAAATAAAGGGGATATTCAGAATTTCTCACAGTTAAATAATTCCTATACTTTTCTTAAAGAAAGGAAGGGGTTTATTGCTTTTTTAATAATAAAAGGTGGAGCAGGGTGGTTAAACTTTCTTAAAACCCCACAAGAGAGAACTAAAATTATTTACCTTCAAATAATTAAAGAAAATCCCAGTTTAATGGAACTATCCAGAGGAAAAAGTATTTTACTTACAGCCACCTTATTTATTGTAGGTTCTTATTTTTTAATTCTAAGTTTAATTAAGGCCCAGGGTTTTCTTGCCCCACTTGTAATGGCCATTGTCCTGGCCCTGCTTATGATCCCGCTGGCAAAAAAAATTGAAAAAACTAAAATCAACAGGGCATTTGCCTCTCTAATTTGCACATTTATTCTATTCCTTATCTCTCTGGGTATTTTTGCAGTTCTCTCCTTCCAGGTTAAGAATTTTGTAGATGACTGGGAAGAAATAAAGGAACAAATGCAGCCAAAAATTGAACAGGCTGAAGAATATATTTACGAACACACGAATTTATCTAAAGAAGATTTTGAGGAATATAAGGAACAGAATAATCTCTCCACATTGGCTTCCAGTGGTAGCAGTGGGGAGCGTGCTTTTTCCTTTATGAAAAAAGTTGTGGATTTTATAAGTAACTATCTTCTCACATTTATTTATATCTTCTTTCTTATAAACTACAGGAATAGATTTAAAAATTTCTTTTTAAGACTTGTCTCCAAAGAGCAGCAACAAAATGCAAGGAAGATTATTCATCGCACAGCTACCATAGTACAGCAATACCTCGTAGGGAAAGCTTTTTTAATTGTTTTTCTTTCCGTCTTATACAGTGTGGGGTTGGGATTCTCTGGCGTGGATAATTTTATACTTATTTCTTTCATTGCAGCATTTCTCTCTCTTATACCATTTATAGGTAACATTATAGGATTTATGCTTGCCCTTGTGTTTGGTTTTCTTACCACCGGGGAAACTACAGTTTTAATAGGCATAATTATCACCTTCACATTGGTGCAGTTTATAGAAAGCTATATTCTTGAGCCTTATGTGGTAGGAGATAAGGTAAACCTCCACCCTTTTTTGGTTATTCTTGCTATTATCGCAGGAAATATGATATGGGGGGTTATGGGTATGATCCTGGCAATTCCAGTATTAGGGATTTTAAATGTGATCTTACGTCACGTGAAACCTTTAAAACCTTTCGGCTATCTCTTAAGTACTGATAAGCAGAATGATAAAGATTAAACTCCTATTTTTATATGTTTCTAAATAGTTAAGAAAAGGATATGCTTGTTTTAAGTTAATGTTTCCTAAGTTCATATTGTATTTATTTGCACCGAATTTTAAGGAACAAAATATCTTAAACTTTAAAAAATTATGTTTAAAAGGTTAATTCTACTGCTGGTAGTACTTTTATTTTCAACTACGACCTGGTCGCAAAATGATACTTTACCCTATCAAAAATCCACCACCAAATGGTTTGAAAACATCAATCTGGGAGGATATGTGCAGGCACGTTATAACAGGCTTTTTGAAACCAACCCCCAATTGGGTTGCGCCCAATGTGACGGAAGCTGGGGTGAAGGAAACGGATTTTCTCTTAGAAGGGTACGTCTAAAGTTTTCGGGAAATATTGGTGATTATGTATATTTCTATATTCAACCAGATTTTGCCAGTTCTGCCGCAGGAGGTATACATTACGGGCAATTAAGGGATGCATATTTCGATGTAAGCCTGGATAAGAAACGTGAGTATCGATTCAGAATAGGACAAAGCAAGGTTCCATTTGGATTTGAGAACATGCAATCCAGTCAAAACAGGATCCCTCTTGATCGTAATGATGCTCTTAACAGTTCTATTAGAAATGAGCGGGAACTGGGTGTATTCTTCTATTGGGCGCCAGAGAAAATACGAAAACGCTTTTCTATGTTGACCCGGGAAGGTCTAAAAGGATCTGGTGATTACGGTGTTTTTGGGTTTGGTGTCTTCAACGGCCAAACCGGAAATGCCCCAGAATTAAATAATGATCTACATGTGGTTGCCCGCCTCTCCTACCCCTTTCAAATTGGCCGACAAATAATTGAGCCGGGGATACAGGGTTATACAGGACAATATCAAATGCCGGCTGGTAATTTAAGTCCCGGGGTTATGGTGGACCCAGACCTTAATTATCTCGATCAAAGAGTGGCAGCAACCTTTGTACTTTATCCACAACCATTCGGGATCCAGGCAGAATACAATTTTGGACGCGGCCCCGAGTTCAATAAGGAAACAGGTGCAATTGAAGAAACTCCACTTCATGGTGGATACGCCACACTTACATATAAAACAGTTATAGGAAACCAGCTATTCTACCCTTTTACCCGTTACCACTATTATGACGGAGGTAAGAAATTTGAACGTGATGCCCGTAGCTATGAAGTAAGTGAATTGGAAGTAGGAATTGAATGGAGACCTGTTAAAGCCTTTGAACTGGTAGCTATGTATACTTTCTCTTCAAGAAGGTATGAAGATTTCCTGCTACAGGATAATTTGCAGGAAGGTAGCCTACTAAGGCTGCAGGCACAGGTAAACTTTTAAAAACAAAGTCCGGGCAAAATGCCCGGATTTTTTTTGCTATTAAGTTTGTCAATTAAAGGATTTGCGACACCTGCCACCTATCCTTATCTTCGTAAAGATGGAAAATAGAGAATGGTTTCAATTCCTGGGGTTTCTTTCTACCCCTCCGCTTTGGTTAGAAAATGAAGTCTTTAACTTAGACCAATTTACTCTTCCCCCTGTAGAATTTAATAGGCCTTCAAATCTTAAGGAGGAAATACCTTCTCTGGAGTCAAATTTTGTCCTGGGAAAACGCATTGAAAGCTTTTACAGTCTAGTCCTTCAAAAATCTAAACCCTATTCTATCATAGCACAGGGAATGCAGATCTTTAGTGATAAAATAACCCTTGGCGAATTGGATTTTCTTCTGCAAAAAACGGGAAAGGAAGAAGTAATACATCTGGAGGTAGTATATAAGTTCTATATATATGACCCGAATATAAATGGGGAACTGGAAAAATGGATAGGACCAAATCGAAAAGATACCTTGCTTAAGAAGCTGAATAAACTGGAACAAAAACAATTACCGTTGCTTTATAGGGAAGAAACTTTAAGAGCGACTGCAGCCCTGGACATAGCCGGCAAGGCTGTAAAACAACAGGTTTCATTTCTTGCCCATTTATTCCTTCCCAAAGATTTACAACAAAGAGACGTTCCCTGCATCAATCCCGAGTGTCTGTCTGGAACATGGATACATAAAAGTGATTTCACAAAAGAAGATTACGGGGATTGCAAATTCTTTATTCCGCTAAAGCAGGACTGGCCCATTGATCCTTCAAAAAATGATACATGGCATTCTTTTCAGGAAATAATGCCACAGGTTCAAAGATCACTCGAAGCAAAAAAATCACCCTTAATATGGATGAATGATAAATCGGGAATATTTGAGCGATTTTTTATAGTTTGGTGGTCCAAATAATTCTGGCTCGTATACATTAGTCTTACGGCATTTAATAATATAAAAATGGATAAACCAGGAAATCTCCTAAGGGTCCTTTCCTTAAAAGATGCAGTAGGTGTAGGTCTGGGAGCCATTATTGGTGCCGGTATATTTGTAGTTACGGGAGTAGCTGCGGGAATTGCAGGACCGGCCTTTTTAATAAGTTTGCTATTGGCCGGGACTGTGGCAACATTCAATGCCCTCAGCTCTGCACAACTGGCAGCAGTTTATCCTCAATCTGGAGGAACTTATGAATATGGCTACAGGCTACTAAATCCCTATATGGGATTTGCTGCCGGCTGGATGTTCTTAATGAGTAAACTCGCTGCAGGCAGTGTAGTGGCAATTGGCTTCGGAAGTTATTTTTACCTGCTTTTACCCTACGGATCTCCCCTGGCACTTTCAATTGCAGCTGTGTTTATGCTAACTCTCGCAAATTTCTTCGGAATAAAAAAAACCGGCTATCTTAATTTGTTTATCGTAGGATTAACTATCCTGGCCCTTATTTATTTTGCCGTAAGTGGATTACCTGAAATTGATGAAAATAATTTCATCCCTTTTGCTCCTTTCGGGCTGTCTGGTATTGCTGAAGCCACAGCTTTATTATTTTTTGCATTCACAGGCTATGCCCGTATTGCCACTCTGGCCGAAGAGGTAAAAGAACCGGAAATAACTATTCCCAGGGCGGTTATAATTACCATCGCCAGTGCTATCATTTTATATGTGTTAGTATCCCTGGTAGCTGTTGGGGTAGTTGGCGCAGAGGCTATGGCTTTTAATAAATCTCCTCTCCAACTGGTTGCAAGCTCCATGAGGACACCCGGAATTTCCGCAGTAATAACACTGGGGGCTTCAACAGCCATGTTAGGGGTCCTGCTAAGCCAGATCCTTGGAATAAGCAGGATGATGCTTGCCATGGGACGCAGGCAGGATCTCTTCCCTATGCTGGAGCGAGTGCATTCCAAATATCAGGTTCCCCATCTTGGAATTCTTTTCACCGGGCTTATCATAGTGGCTCTATGCCTCTTCGGGACATTTGAATTCATCCTCGCCTCTGCCGCTTTTACAATATTGTTATATTATAGTATTACGAATATTGCCGCCTATGTCCAGCCAAAAAATGAACGCAGATTTGGATTAGTAGTTCCTGTCCTGGGACTGTTAGGCTGCCTTCTTATAGCTTTATCCCTCGATGCAAAAGTGATGCTTTCAGGCATCAGTCTGCTTCTCCTGGGTTTCATAATTCGGTTCCTGGTTAAAAGGTTTATTTAGTTTGAAACAAACCTCTCAAAAATTCTGGTTGCACACCTTATTTTAAAAGTCAAAAATCCTTAGCTATAATTGGATTTAAAAGGTTTTCTATAACAACAATTAAGAAACATTTAGCAGTATCTACCTGTAGCTATCTTTGATTTTGTCTCAAATCGGCTTATCTTTTACATATTAATAATTAGAAGAAACAAAGGGATAACCTACTGAATTTCAATCCCGTTTCAACCAAAAAAATAAGAAATATGTCTATACTTAGTAAAGAGGAATTTTTAGATTTGGCACAATTTAACAATGAGATATGTGTATCCATTTTTATCCCAACCCATAGAGGTGGAAAAGAAGTTTTAGAAGAACAAAATTCCCTGCATCTTAAATCTCAATGGAAAGAAATAAAGGATAAACTTTCAGAAAAAGGAATATCCAAAGAAAGAATTGCAACTATTGGGGAGCCAATCAATAAATTAATTGATGACAAAAGTTTTTGGAGGCATCAGTCTGATGGGCTCGCGATATTTGCTTCTGAAGGGATCCTGAAAAAGTATACGCTTCCAATTAATTTTGAAGCACATCATTACATAGCCAAAGAATTTTATCTTAAACCGCTGGCCCCGATATTTTCTGGCAATGGCCGATTTTATATCCTGGAATTGCAAATTTTTAATGTCGCCTTATATGAGGCTACAAGATATAGCATAGGAAAGGTTGATGTAGAGGACCTTACCCCATCCCGTCTTGAAGACAGGGTAGGCTATGATTATGAAGACCAGAACCGGAAGCATAAAACCCAGCATAATATGGGCGGGGTAGCTACACAACATGGATATGAACCTGCAACCCGCGAAAGAAAGGATGAATTCCTTAGGTTTTTCAGGGCTGTAGACCAGGGCCTTGATACTATATTGCATGATGAGAAAGTACCTTTGGTGGTGGCTTGCCAGGATTATCTTTTCCCTATATACCAGGAAGCAAATACTTATAAAAACCTATATCAAAAATGTGTACCCGGTAACCCTTCAGATTACAGGAACATGCTGGACTTACATGCCAAAACAATTGAGACTCTGGAGCCATTCTTCGAAAAGGAGAAGAATGAAAAACTTAAGGAGTTTAACGAATTGCCGCCGGAGCGTACCTCAACAAAGATAACAGATATCCTTCCCTCTATTATAGAAGGAAAGGTGGATACTCTTTTCCTGGAAAACCGGGAAGATATCTTTGGAACCTTTAATGAGGAGAATATGAAAGTAGAGATCCAGGACGGGCAAACAGAGGATAATGTTTCCCTAATGAACCTGGCGGCCAAGAAAGTAATGGAACAGGGAGGCTCGATCTTCCTTCTTGAATCGGCTTTTATGCCTGAAAAAGAATCGAAAATGAACGCCTTGCTGCGTTATAATTACTAGGACAATTCTAAATATATTCATCGAAGGCGGCCGTACAGCCGCCTTTTATCATTAAAAAATTTTATCTTTAAAGATTATTTATAATTTATGGAAAATAAACTTGCAGTTCTAATTGATGGGGACAATATCCCCTCTGCATATATCAAGGAAATGATGGAGGAAATAGCCAAATACGGCAACCCAACTATTAAACGGATATATGGGGACTGGACCAAGCCACATCTTGCAAAATGGAAAGCAGTATTATTAGAAAATGCTATTAATCCAATACAACAATACGGATATACCCAGGGAAAGAATGCAACAGATTCTGCAATGATCATAGATGCCATGGACATTCTTTATTCAGACAGGGTTGACGGGTTCTGCCTGGTCTCAAGTGATAGTGATTTTACAAGACTTGCAACCAGATTAAGGGAAGCAGGGAAAAATGTAATAGGAATAGGAGAAAAGAAAACTCCCGAACCATTTATAGTTGCTTGTGACAAATTTATATATATCGAGATCCTTAAAGGTACAGGCCGTGAAAGCGGGCAGGAACCAAGTAAGGGAAAAACCTCGAAAAAGGATGATGTAGATAAGATCACTCCAAAAGTCATAAAATTGCTCTCCAGCACAATCTCTGATGTTGCCGATGAAGACGGGTGGGCATTCCTTGGAGATGTGGGAAGTTTACTTCAAAAGAAGCAGCCCAATTTTGACTCAAGGAATTATGGCTTTCAAAAGCTAACCCCAATGATCAATTCTATCAATAAATTTGAAATTGAATCCAGGGAAAACCAGAAGGGACGTTTCAAACTTATATATGTGCGGAATAAAGATTAAATAGAAAAACAGGATTAGGAAAAAACTAACCTCATGCGAACCATTAAAAAGATACATACTGCAGAGTACCGGCCAATAGCCGACCTTAAAACCTATTCCCCCATGCCTACCAGGGATCTCGAAATGATAGATCCCTTTCTTTTCCTTAACCACCATGGGCCGCAAACTTATGGCCCCAATAATAATGGTTTGCCATTTGGCCCGCACCCGCACCGGGGCATGGAGACCGTGACTTTTATCCTCGACGGGGATATCTCTCATAAAGATTCCGGGGGACATGAGAGCGTCATATACAGCGGCGGGGTACAATGGATGACAGCAGGCAGCGGATTGCTACACGCAGAAGTTTCTTCCAGTGATTTTAAAAAATTTGGCGGTGACCTGGAGATCCTGCAATTGTGGGTTAATTTACCGGCAAAACTTAAAATGACAGAACCGCGTTATGAAGGATTGCAACAGGATGAAATCCCTACTACAGTTTTTGATGAGGGAAAAATAAATGCCAGCGTGGTTTCCGGAAATTTTGAGGGAACTAAAGGTGCTTTTGATATCCTCACAGATATTACCCTTACCACCATTAATTTTAAAGAGAACTCAAAACTGGAGCTAAAGGTCCCGAAGGATAAAAATATATTCTTCTATCTTATAAAAGGCGAGGTAAGGGTAAACCAGCAAATAGTACAATCTCTCCACCTGGTGGAATTTCAAAACGACGATGAAGAACTTCAAATTGAAGCCCTTGCAGACAGCACTCTTTTATTCGGATTTGCAAAACCCTTTAATGAGCCAGTTGTAGCCCGTGGCCCTTTTGTGATGAATACCATGCAGGAGATCAACCAGGCCTACGATGACTTCCAGGCCGGCAGACTTGGCAGGTGGCAGGATTAGCTTAATGTCTCTTTTCCAGGATTTTTACTATATCCTGAAGTTTAAATCCTTTTGCCTGCAGTAATATGAGGTAATGGAAAAATAGATCGGCACTTTCATTAAGAAAGAGGTCGTCATTATTATCCTTGGCCTCAATTACCGTTTCCACGGCTTCCTCCCCCACTTTCTGGGCAATTTTATTGATGCCTGAATCAAAAAGTGAAACTACGTAACTATTTTTTTCATCTCTGGTCTCAGGGCTTTTTTCACTCTGCATCTTTCTGTGAGTAATGATCCCCTCTAGATTGGAAATGAAACCAAAGTGCTGCTCATTCTTTTCTCCCCAGCAAGTATCTGTACCCTTATGGCAGGTTGGCCCCTGAGGTTTCACAGTGATCAATAGAGTATCGTTGTCACAATCTACCTTAATTTCCTCAAGTATCAGGAAATTTCCACTTTCCTCACCTTTGGTCCACAATCTTTCCTTTGTCCTGCTATAAAATGTAACCTTTCCTGTTTCCCTGGTCTTCTGTAATGCTGCGTCATTCATATAGCCCAGCATCAATACCGTTTTAGTCAAGGAGTCCTGAATGATTGCAGGCACGAGTCCGTCTTTATTCTTATTAAAATCTATGATCATCATTAAAATTTTATTTTTTAATCTTATCCTATGAAACACGCCCAATTATTATAGCACCAAATTCCTGGTTCTTGTTTCGGGACTTTTTATTCCTGGTTGAAATCAAACCTTATATCAACTTCTAACTACTCAATACTCACTACTCAATACTCAATACTACCTCAAAGTCTCACCTCAACACCTTTTCTCTTCAAAGCTTCCTTAAGGTCTTTTATTTCGATTTCCTTGAAGTGAAAAACACTGGCAGCAAGAGCAGCATCGGCCTTTCCTTCCACGAAAGCATCACAAAAATGCTCAATATTTCCAGCACCGCCAGATGCAATGATTGGAATATTCAATTCCTGTGATAATCTTGCAAGCGCCTTATTTGCAAATCCTTCTTTTGTACCGTCATTATTCATCGAGGTGAAAAGGATCTCCCCTGCCCCTCTTTGTTCAACTTCCTTAGCCCAGTCAAAAAGGTTTATGCTTGTAGGTTGCTTCCCCCCTACCAAATGCACCAGCCATTCCCCATCAACTTCCTTGGCATCTATTGCCACGGTGATACACTGGCTGCCAAACTTGGCTGCCAGATCATTAATAAGCTGCGGATTCTTTACTGCTGAAGAGTTTATGGAAACCTTGTCTGCCCCGTTCTGAAGAAGGATATCCACATCTTCAATGGATGAGATCCCCCCACCCACAGTGAACGGAATATTTACTCGTTCTGCTACTTTAAGCACTAGATCTGCCAGGGTCCGTCTTTTCTCTTCAGTAGCTGATATATCGAGAAAAACCAGCTCGTCTGCCCCGCCTTCTGCATACAGCGCAGCCAATTCCACGGGATCTCCCGCATCCCTAAGGTCCAGGAAATTTACACCTTTTACGGTCCTGCCGTTCTTAATATCAAGGCAGGGAATTATTCTTTTTGTCAGCATATTTTTTTAGTATTGAGTAGTGAGTAGTGAGTATTGAGTAGTGAGATTTGAGACGTTAGATTTGTGTTCTCGCTCTATAGTCTCTTCTCTCTATTCTTTTCTCCCTATTCTTTTTTCTCTATTCTCTTCTTTTGTTTCTTGATTCCATTCGAGAGCATTACTCCCCCTTCGGGTGCCGGGGGGCTTGCAGTATATAACTTTCCAGCTGCTTCAGGCTTATTCTTCCTTCATAGATGGCTTTACCTATGATCGTTCCTTCGCAGCCAATTTCAGCCAGTTTCGGTAATTCGTCAAAGGTTGATATACCCCCGGAGGCAATGAGTTTAATGGACAATCCCTCTTTTCCGGTTTCATCCAGTATTTTCTTATAAAGATCAAAGGAAGGGCCTTCCAGCATTCCGTCTTTGGAAATATCGGTACAAATCACATATTGAACTCCCTTGCTCCCGTAGTCCTGGATGAACGGGATCAATTCCTTTTTAGATTCTTCCTGCCAGCCGCTTATTGCCACCTTTTCATTATTAGCATCGGCACCAAGGATGATCTTGTCAGGACCAAATTGCTCCAGCCAGGAAAGAAAGGTTTGAGGTTCGCTTACTGCTATACTCCCCCCTGTTATCTGTTTAGCACCACTTTCAAAAGCGATCCTGAGATCCTCATTTGATTTAAGACCTCCCCCAAAATCTATTTGCAGGCCGGTCTTCGAGGCTATCTCCTCCAGCACCTTATGATTGACTATATGTTTGGATTTGGCGCCATCAAGGTCAACCAAATGTAAATATTGTATCCCATGGGCTTCAAATTCCTTTGCCACCTCCAATGGATTCTCATTATAGATTTTCTTGGTGTTGTAGTCACCTTTGGAAAGTCTCACACATTTACCGTCGATAATGTCTATGGCGGGTATAATTCGCATTTTTTGATATTTATTAGATTACGAATTTCAAAATTCCGTAGCCTTTTAGTTTTATATTTATTTGATCAAGTCTTCTTCCTGCTTCCTGTTCACGGCTGCTGTAGCAATGAGGCTTTCAATATTTAAAAAATTCTTCAGGATCAATTCTCCTGCACTGCTGCTTTTTTCAGGATGGAATTGCACCCCGTAAAAGTTATCCTTGTGAATGGCCGAGGTATATTCCACCACATATTCTGTAGATGCTATAGTTTCTGCACATTCAGGTATATAGTATGAGTGGACCAGGTACACATAGTCATTTTCCTTTACTCCGTTAAACAACGGAGTCTTGAGATTAAAGATCTTGTTCCATCCTATTTGAGGTACTTTATTCGAACTGTCAAACCTTTCTACCTTTGCCTTGAAAATCCCAAGCCCCCGGGTATCTCCCTCTTCAGAGTGTTCACACATAAGTTGCATTCCAAGACAAATACCCAGGACCGGTTGCTTAAGGGTGGGGATAACCTTATCCAAACCGGTACTTCTCAACATCTTCATTGCACTGCTCGCCTCTCCCACTCCGGGAAAGATCACCTTGTCTGCTGCCCTTATTTCTGCCTCATCACTACTTAATACAGCTTCAAATCCCAACCTTTGTATGGCAAATTTGATGCTCTGTATATTCCCGGCCCCGTAATTTATTATGGCTATTTTCATTTTTTTAGATGTTAGATGTTAGATGTTAGATATGAGATTTTAGATTTTTTAAAATGAACTATGATAACTCATATTTATATCTTTATTTCTCAGGAAATGATCTAGGTGGTCCATATAATCACCAACAATCCCCCTCTATTCTTTATCTCACTTCTCATCTCTCTCGTCTCAATACTCATATCTCAAATCTCATATCTACTAAAGCATTCCCTTCGTTGAAGGCAGGATCATTTTTTCTGCATCGCGTTTTACAGCCATTTTAATCGCTTTTGCAAAAGCTTTATAGATGGCTTCTATCTTGTGATGCTCATTGGTACCTTCAGCCTTGATGTTTAAATTGGCCTTTGCGCCGTCTGTAAACGATTTAAAAAAGTGGTAGAACATTTCTGTTGGCATTTTTCCTACCATTTCCCTGTTAAAGGTGGCGTCCCACACCAGCCAGTTACGTCCTCCAAAATCGATAGCAGCCTGTGCCAGACAGTCATCCATGGGAAGGCAAAATCCGTAACGTTCAATGCCTAGTTTATTACCAAGGGCTTTATTGAATACTTCTCCAAGAGCAATTGCGGTGTCCTCAATAGTATGATGTTCATCTACCTCCAGGTCCCCATCCACCTGTATTTCCAGGTCCATTTGACCATGCCTGGCGATTTGGTCCAGCATATGGTCAAAGAATGCGATCCCGGTAGAAACATTAGAATTTCCATTTCCATCCAAATTGAGTTTGATCTTAATGTCGGTTTCGTTGGTTTTCCTGGAGATCGCTGCGGTACGGTCCTTTAACTTTAAAAACTCATAGATATCCTTCCAGTTATCGGTTTTAAGGACAATGCTTTTCTCTACTTCACTTATATCCTCCTTTAGTTCCCCGGCTCCAAGTTCAGCGTGAGTATCTATGAAGATGCCCTTCCCTCCAAAGTTAAGCGCAAATTCCATATCTGTCATCCTGTCTCCCACCATAAAGGAATTTTCCAGGTCATAATTGCCATTGGAATTTAAGTATTTCTCCTCCAGTAATCCTGTTCCTGGCTTCCTGGTAGGCGCATTGTCTTCAGGAAAACTGCGGTCAATAAGTGGGGGTTCAAACTTTGCACCTTCATTGGCAAAGGTCTTTTCTATGAAACGCTGGATTGGCCAGAAATTTTCCTCCGGGAAGGAATCTGTTCCCAGACCGTCCTGGTTGGTGACCATCACAAGTTCATAATCCAATTCCTCGGCAATTTTGGTGATATAATATAGTGCCCTTGGAAAGAATTCAAGTTTATCCAGGTGGTCAATTTGATAACCTTCAGGTTCGTGAATAATAGTACCGTCACGGTCTATAAATAATACTTTTTTCATGTGCTATTCCAATTCTTTTAAAGCCTGCAAAAGTTCTTTGTTTTCTTTGGCTGTTCCTATCGTAATTCTCAATGTGTTTTCACACAAAGGCTCTTTGGTCCTGTTTCTTATAACTATATTCTTTTCCAGAAGCTGCTCATATCTCTTCCCGGCATCATCTACTAGAATAAGGAAGAAATTAGCATCAGAGGGATATACTTTACTAATATAATTCACTTCAAGTAAAGCTTCAAATAACCCTTTCCTTTCATCCAGTATTCCAGATACCTCGCTGTCAACATCCTCTTTGTGCTGAAGTCGTTCCAGAGCCCTTTGCTGGGTGAGCTCATTTACATTGTAGGGTGGTTTTATTCTGTTGAGGATCCTGATTATTTCTTC
The DNA here is from genome assembly GCF_006159205.1 of Antarcticibacterium flavum. Classification (NCBI taxonomy): domain Bacteria; kingdom Pseudomonadati; phylum Bacteroidota; class Flavobacteriia; order Flavobacteriales; family Flavobacteriaceae; genus Antarcticibacterium; species Antarcticibacterium flavum. The sequence goes on from NZ_CP040812.1 coordinate 376,609, forward strand.
TGAAGCATAGCAAATTCCCAACCTTATACCTGCCATCCCATATGCTTTTGAGAGAGTTTGGGTGATCACCAAATTAGGAAAATCCTCCAGCCTTTTGATCCAGCTCTCCTTTTCTGAAAAATCTATATATGCCTCATCAATGACTACGAGTCCGCTAAAATTTTCAAGGATCTCCAGCACATTTGCTTCTGAAAAAGAATTACCGGTGGGATTGTTCGGCGAGCAAAGAAAGATCATTTTTGTAGCTTCATCAATTTTTTTCAAAATCTGCTTTACATCGGGTTCAAAAGCTGTAGTTAGCAACACCTCCCTGTTCTCAATATTATTGATCCCTGCCAGAACTTTATACATTCCATAGGTAGGTGGCAAAGTGATCACATTGTCCTTCCCCGGCTCACAGAAAGCACGAAACAACAGGTCCAGCACTTCATCACTTCCATTCCCTAAAAGAATACAGTGACGGTGTACTCCTTTTATTGCTGAAAGTTCTTCCTTCAGGTCCCGTTGCTGCGGATCGGGATACCGGTTAACATCTGTTTCAAAAGGGTTCTCATTGGCATCGAGAAAGATCATAGAATTTCCCGTAGATTGAAATTCATCCCTGGCTGAAGAGTACGGGCTTATATTCCGAATGTTCTCCCTTGTAAGATTATCTAAATTAAATTTATTTGTCATTTTGCTTAATGAACGATAAGGGAGAACTTCAATTGATCACTCCCGCTTTTGTGGTTATTATTTCTTTTCGATCTCCTGTAATCTAAGGCTTACAGCGTTTTTATGTGCCTGTAAACCTTCAGCCTCTGCCATACGTTCAATAGATGGGCCTATAGTGGACATACCCTCCTCAGTAATTTTTTGAAAGGTCATACTTTTAAGAAAGCTGTCGAGATTTACACCGCTGTATTGTTTTGCATACCCATTGGTTGGCAAAGTGTGATTGGTTCCAGAAGCATAATCTCCCGCACTCTCCGGGGTGAAATTCCCAATGAATACAGATCCTGCATTCATAATACCATCTACATAGAATTCTTCATTGGCAGTGCAAATTATAAAATGCTCCGGCCCGTATTCGTTTATGAGGTCCAAAGCTTGGCGGTCATTCTCCACATATATCAACCTGGAATTATCGATTGCCCTGGTGGCGATCTCTTTCCTCGGTAATTCCTGCAGCTGCTGTTCAACCTCCTGCTCTACGGCCTCTATAAGGGCTTTTGAAGTAGAAACAAGAATTACCTGGCTATCACCCCCATGTTCTGCCTGGCTAAGCAAATCGGACGCTACAAAGGCTGCATTTGCAGTATCATCTGCCACCACCAGTAATTCTGAGGGCCCAGCAGGCATGTCGATAGAAACATTGTACCGGGTAGCCAATTGTTTTGCAACAGTCACGAACTGGTTACCGGGCCCAAAGATCTTGTATACCGCGGGGACAGTCTCAGTTCCAAAGGCCATAGCTCCAATGGCCTGGATCCCACCAATTTTGAAAATACTTGTTACTCCACATAAAGCCGCCGTATAAAGGATTGCCGGATTAATATTCCCTTCCTTATCTGGCGGGGTACAAAGGATGATCTCCTTGCAACCTGCGAGATTTGCAGGCGTAGCCAGCATTAAAATAGTGGAAAATAAGGGTGCGGAACCGCCGGGGATATATAGACCTACTTTTTGAATTGGCCTCTTTTCCTGCCAGCAATTCACCCCTTTTGAGGTGGTAACTTCCACTTTTCCGGTTTGCTGTGCGGCGTGGAATTTTTCTATATTGTCTTTAGCCAGTTGTATGGCATCTTTAAGTTCCCTCGAAACCCCGGCAGCAGCTTCCTCTATCTCTGCTTCAGAAACTTTAAGCTTTTCAAAGGATACCCCGTCAAATAGGCGGGTGTATTTTTTAATAGCGATATCTCCCTTGGACTGGATCTCTGCAAAAACCTCCTTCACGGTCGCTTCGATGTCCTCCACTGTTTGAGTAGGCCTTTGGAGGAGACTTGACCATTCTTCCCTGGTAGGATTATAAATTTTATTCATGAGAATTTGATTATTTCTATGTTTCTTCAGCTTAGATCACCATTTTTTCGATTGGCACCACCAGTATTCCCTCTGCCCCTGTTTCTTTAAGCTGGTCTATAACCTCCCAGAAACGCTCTTCATTTATAACAGTGTGAACAGAACTCCATCCTTTTTCAGCTAAAGGAAGTATTGTTGGGCTGCGCATCCCTGGTAATAATTTTGTAATAGCTTCGATCTTATCATTGGGAGCATTCAGCAGTATATACTTGGAGGTCCTGGCATTAAGAACAGATTTTAACCTGAACTGGAGTTTTTCAAGTATTACCTGTCGCTCTTCAGTAATCTTAGGGGAAATTGCGAGGATAGCCTCACTTTTAAGCATTACTTCCACTTCCTTAAGGTTGTTCTTAAACAAAGTACTCCCACTGGACACTATATCACAAATAGCATCTGCCAGGCCTATATTTGGAGCAATCTCTACAGAACCATTAATAATATGCAGGTCTGCCTGTATTCCATTTTCTTTTAAAAATGCATTGACCGTATTAGGATAGGAAGTGGCGATCTTTTTTCCATCCAAATCCTGGATCCCGTTGTATTTTACTGATTTGGGCACTGCCATTGAAACACGGCATTTTGAAAATCCCAATTTTTCGCCGCGAATAATGTCCTCTCCTTTTTCCACCAAAACATTTTCACCCAGGATGGCAATGTCAACCACTCCATCCCGAAGATATTGGGGGATGTCTCCATTCCTTAAATATAAAACTTCCAGGGGGAAATTGCGCGAAACGGCCTTTAATTGTTCTTTCCCGTTATCAATGGAGATTCCGGCTTCTTTTAGGATCTTCAGGGAATCTTCATTAAGCCTTCCGCTCTTTTGAATTGCGATACGTAATTTTTGATTGCTCATTTTTGTTCTTGTAAGTCTCACGGGATTAACCGGGAAATTAATAAATAAAAAAACCCGTTCGATTGCTCAAACGGGTTTTAAATATGAATTAACTACATATCAAATTTACCTCGCCTGAGCGCAGTAGTAAAAATGATGGTGATGTAGTTGTATTGTTCTCATTGTTGATGCAAATCTAAATTAAATTTTTAAAAATAAAACTTCTTTTTAAAAATTTATGACTTGTTTAGTTTAGTTATTACCCAGGATAAGCGGCATTCCACCATCACCACCACCAATTACAACAACTTTGGCATTAGGTGATCTTGCAAGTTCAACCGTCGCCTGGATACCTTTTTCCTTAAGGATCTGGTCATTAAGGGAAGCACTAAGGATCTGGTTTGCACGAGCCTTACCTTCAGCATCTATACGTTGTCTTTCTGCCTCCTGTTCTGCCTTTTCAAGACGGAAAACATACTCAAGTGATTCCTGCTCCTGTCCAAGTTTCCTTTCAATAGCGTCCTTTATAGATTTTGGAAGGGATACATCCCTTACTAAGACTTCATTTATTTGAACGTATTGATTGGCAAGTAAGATTTGAGTTTCTTCAAAGATCTCTCTTTGGATAGCTTCTCTCTTGCTTGCATAGAGTTGCTCGGGGATATAACGGCCTACCACACTACGTGCAGCACTGCGAATAGCCGGTTGTAATACTCTTTGAACATAGGCTTCTCCCCTTTCCTGGTGCAGCTTTCCTAAATTGTCATAGGTAGGCTGGAACCAAACTGTAGCATCCAGGTTGATCTCCAAACCGTTGGAAGAAAGAACCTGCATTTTTTCATCAAGAGATTGCTGTCTTACTTCATATACAAAAACCCTGTTCCATGGGGCCACCAGGTGAAAACCTTCACTTAATGGCGGCTCATCTGTTACAACCCCACCTCCAAATGTTTTGTAAAGCACCCCGGCTTCTCCGGAGTTAATAGTAACTGTCGATTTCGCGATAATGATAATTAAGACCACTACAGCAAATAAAATTGGTAAACCAATCTTGGGTAATCTATCCATAAATTAAAAATTGAAATTAATTAAATTAAACCGAAATATTTCCGGGTAAACCACTCTGCACTTAAGCTTAGTATGAGGAGGATCAACAAAAATTTCCAGCTTATCAAAGGTACTGCTTTTTCACGGCTTTTCTGCACTGGCAGGTAACGATTATCCTCCAGCAGCTCTGTGATCAAAGCCCTGTAATTATCCAGGTAATAAAGATCACTTCCCGCGGTCCCGGCAAAGGTCCTAAGTTTTGAAATATTGGCTGCCCCAAACTGCTCTTCGACATTATATGCGATCACAGTAAAATTGCCGCCCCTGCTAATACCTGAGGTCATTTCCTGCACCTCAAATTCATATTCGCCGGGTGCAAGATCATCAACACGAAATGTGAACCTGTTGTTATTAAGAAGCATTTGAGACTCCAGCTCCTCCTGGCTTGTGACATTCCTTAATTGTATCTCCAGTTGCCCACCGGGGTTGAACTCGTAGTTTTCATCAAAATATCGGGCGGTTACAAGTACCTCTTCATTCTCTGCATAAAAATTACCCGCATCTATTGTCAACCGCTCGCGCCTTTGGGTAGAGGAAAGATATTGAACCAGCTTACCAAAGAAATTATCGAAATCTTCAAAACTTCCACTATCAGCATATGATTGGGACCTCCACCTCCAAATATTTTCCCCAAAAAGGGTGGCATATCTTGAACTATTCTCCTCCAATGTTGCAAGTAGAGGTGTGGTAGTGGACACCCCTTCAATTTGCTGATATAACAATACACTTTGATTGGCATTCTCAAACTCAATATTTCCAAAGACATCCTGTAAAGGCGGAAGAGATTTAAAGCCTATATCTTCGAACTGGAAACGGGAATAATTAGCATTATATACTGGTAAATAATCCTGGGATTGGGTGGTAAAATCCTTCCCGAATGGCATCACCGAGGCAATAAAATTCCAGTCTGTTTTTGTTCCTGTTATTAAAAAATAGTTGATGCCCTGTTCTCTTAGTCGGGAAATAATACGGTTAAAGTTATTGTTTGGCTGATATAGGACAACAAGTTGAAAATCATTAATATCCACATTGTCAACATCTTTAATATTGATAATCTCTGCCTGTCTTTGCTCATTGGCTTCTATAGACTTTTTTACCGCGCCGAGATCGGGATGAAGAATGGAAGTGAGGATAAGGACAGAGGTTCGTTCATCTATAACTTCCACCCCAAAACTACGAGTGTTATTAGCAGTATTTTTTTCTGAATCAAGGGGAGTGATTTCTGCCTCATAAACTTTTAACCCCAGGGATGATGCAGGTAAGGTAGTTGTTATTACCTCAGAGGTGTTTTCTGCTGAAAAATTTACCTGCTGGCTGAACAGCACTGTTTCTCCCAGTTTTATCTTCATGCTTGAAGTTACAGCTTCGCTTCCCGTATAACTAAGAATGATCTCTACCGGAAATCTGTTATTTAGAAATGCATACCGGTTTACATTAAGATTATTGATAGCAAGATCAACTCTTGCTGTGGTATCCCCGGCAACCAGGGGAAAGAGATCAACCCGTGGACCCGGCCTGTAATACTGGTAATCCTCCCCTATGGTTTGATTTCCATCTGTCACCATAACTACTGCTGCTCTTTGGGAGGATCTTAATTTTTCGAGTTGATCCAGGGCAACTCTAATATTTGTTTGGTTTTCATTAAATTCCATAGAATCCTGCTGCAGGGAAACTAAGGACCGTCCAAATCCAAATTCCCTGATATCAAATTTGTCACGAAGCTCGCCGTTACCTCTCAATTCTTCTGCCAGAGCTATTACCTCTTCTTTCGTTTCCAGGTATTTCATAGATCCAGAGAGGTCGTAAGCAAGGAACAGCTGTTGTTTCTCGAGCTCATATTCCTTTTGTTTTATCTCTGGATTGATGAGTAACAGTAGCAGGACAAAAACGCTAATAAACCTCAAGCCAGCCAGCAGGTATGTCCTCGTGCTCCTATCCCGCGACCCTAGGAAATATTTAAAAAAAACAAACCCCAGCGCAAAGATTGCTGCCAGGGTTATTAAAATTATAGTTGTATTAGACATTAACTGGATTGGTGTTGTAATATATAAACCCTGGTCGACTACTATAGACTAACAGAGTTTTAATTTACTAAAATACAAAAACAACTACCAATTATTTCTTACGGGTTTAATCAATGTTTGTGGGTTTGATGTTATCCTATGTAAGCATTCCCCCATTAACCTGTAATACCTGCCCGGTAACATAACTGCTAAGATCACTACCAAGAAAAACACAGGCATTTGCAATATCCTCGGGCGTACCACCTCTTTTTAATGGAATGGATTCTCTCCAACCCTCAACGGTTTTCTCATCCAGCTTTCCTGTCATTTCGGTCTCAATAAAACCAGGTGCTATAACATTGGTACGAATATTTCGGGAACCCAGTTCAAGCGCCATAGATTTTGAAAAACCAATAATTCCTGCCTTGGAAGCTGCATAATTTGACTGACCTGCATTTCCTTTAACCCCAACAACAGAACTCATATTTATAATACTCCCATTACGTTGTTTAAGCATAGTACGCTGCACCGCCTTGGTCATATTAAAAACAGATTTAAGATTCACTTCGATCACCTGGTCAAAGTCCTCCTCGCTCATACGCATAAGCAGGTTATCTTTGGTGATCCCGGCATTATTGATGAGTATATCTATTGAGCCAAAATCGGCAGCTACATTTTTGATCAATTCTTCACATTCTGAAAAATTGGCTGCATTGGACTTGTATCCTTTGGCTTTAATTCCTGTTTTAGACAATTGCTCCTCCAGTTCGTTGGCTGCATTTACAGAAGAGGCATAGGTGAATGCTACATTTGCTCCGTGCTTAGCAAAAACTTCAGCAATTCCTTTTCCTATCCCCCGGCTTCCTCCGGTAATAATGGCATTTTTTCCTTCCAGTAATTTCATATCTAGATGATTTTATTTTTAAAACGTATCAAATATAACAAAAGCCAAAGGCTTTAAATTAAAAAATCTTCCTGAATTCACCTGTTTTTAGATGTTTTCAGGAAGATCTTTCAAAATCTTATCGTGTTTTGCCTAGCCTTTTAAAACTTCAGCAACTTTCTTTCCAATTTCAGCAGGGGAATCAACCACGTGAATTCCATTTTCCCTTAAAATTGCCTTTTTAGCCTGGGCAGTGTCTTCGCTTCCACCTACAATAGCTCCTGCGTGACCCATTGTACGGCCTGCGGGTGCAGTTTCACCTGCGATAAATCCTACTACAGGCTTCCGGTTTCCATTTGCTTTGATCCACTGGGCAGCGTCTGCCTCCAGTTGGCCACCAATTTCACCTATCATCACTATGATCTCTGTCTCGTCGTCATTCATCAAAAGTTCTACTGCTTCCTTTGTAGTAGTTCCAATAATAGGATCTCCTCCAATACCTATAGCAGTAGTTATACCAAGACCTTGCTTCACAACCTGATCTGCAGCTTCGTAAGTAAGGGTTCCAGATTTTGAAACGATCCCAACTTTTCCTTTTTTGAAAACGAAGCCCGGCATAATTCCAACCTTCGCCTCTCCCGGAGTTATTACTCCAGGACAGTTAGGGCCTATAAGTCGGCAATTTTTATTTTGGATGTAGTTGTATACCTTGATCATATCTGCAACAGGAATACCTTCAGTAATGGTGATAATAACACCTATTCCAGCATCTGCCGCTTCCATAATAGCATCGGCCGCAAATGCCGGTGGAACAAAGATGATGGAAACATCGGCTCCGGTTTCTTTAACAGCTTCAGAAACTGTATTAAAAACTGGTTTGTCCAGGTGTGTTTGCCCTCCTTTACCGGGAGTAACACCACCCACCACATTGGTTCCATATTCTATCATTTGTTCTGCATGAAAAGTACCTTCACTTCCGGTAAATCCCTGCACAATAATTTTTGAATCCTTATTGACTAAAACACTCATAGTTTTTGTTGATTTTTGCGATACAAAAGTAGGTTTTTATATATAAACCCTAAAGGGTTTTCAAAATTTTGTTGCCAGAAAAGAGCTTAAATTTTCAGGGTTTTCATCTGCCGGCTGACTTATTTGATACCCTTTCATCATTTTACCATCTTCTACTTTCCAAATGGCAATGAAATGTGCAAGGGGAATTTCTTCCTCAGGATTTTCAACAGTCCTTATATGGTATGTCCACCTAATGGTTACCTGGTCCTTATCCCTTAAAAGATGGCTCACCTCTGCACGTAAGGTTTCAAATGATTGTGACATCCCGACACTAAGCCTGGTGATGTCTTCAAAGTTCATTTTATTGAACCCGGCGCTACTGTTCCAGTAAAGTTCAGCTTCAGGATGTAGGAAATTCTTTATTTCATCTGGATTCTTGTAAAAATCTGACTTATAAAAGGCTTCTACTAATTTTTTGTCGCTTAAACCCATATCTGTTTATTTTAATTTTTCAATAATTTCAGGCAGTTTTCTAATATACGCGTATTCTTTCAATTTTAAGCGGGCTTCCATTGCGGGATTTCCGGTGTATATAGTATCGGCCTTGGTGGATTTAGTGATCCCGGCCTTACCCATAAGGACACCACCACTTTTTACAACGATCCCGCTACGCATTCCTACCTGTCCCCAAACGGTGACATTATCCTCGATAACCACCGCTCCTGCTATTCCTACCTGTGATGCGATGAGGCAACGTTTGCCAATGATGGTATCGTGCCCCACCTGTATAAGATTGTCCAGTTTAGTGCCGGCACCAATGAACGTATCGCCGGTAACTCCCTTATCTATGGTACAATTCGCCCCAATCTCTACATCATGGTCAATAACAACCCGGCCACCAGACCTTAATTTATCATATCCTTCTGGCCTGTTCTTGTAATAAAAGGCATCTGCTCCAAGCACTGTCCCGGCGTGGATGATCACATTGTTTCCAATGATAGTATCATCATAGATACTCACGTTGGAATGAATAAGACAATTATCGCCAATTTTCACATTATTACCTATGAAGACATTGGGCTGGATAATAGTATTATCTCCTATTTGAGCCGATTCTGCTATCTTTTCTGAAGCTGCCTGGAAAGGTTTGAAATACTGGGTAAGCTTATTGAAATCCCTGAAAGGATCATCAGATATAAGCAATGCTTTCCCTTGCGGGCAGTCAACTTTCTTATTGATAAGTATAACCGTAGCTGCTGAATTTAAAGCTTTATCATAATATTTAGGATGGTCCACGAAAACTATGTCACCTTCCGTCACCACATGTATCTCGTTCATCCCCAGAACCGGAAAGTTCTCATCACCCACAAATTCAGCAGAAATTATGGTGGCAATTTGTTTAAGTGTATGTTTTTGCGGAAACCTCATAATCTATTTCAGAAAAAAGAAAAGAGAAAATAGAAAAAAGACCTTTGTTAACCAAATGGATTCTTCCCTGCTTTCCCTTTCCCGGTAATTACTCTTTTATTCTCTCTTTGTATGTCCCTTTTTCGGTTTCAATTCTCACCTTGTCACCTTCATTGATAAAAAGAGGAACATTTACCTCTGCTCCTGTTTCAAGAGTTGCTGGTTTGGTGGCATTGGTAGCCGTATTTCCTTTAACACCCGGCTCTGTATGGGTAACTTCCAGAACCACACTTGCCGGCATCTCTACAGAGAGCGGCATATTATCCTCAGTATTAATAAGGATAGTAACCACTTCCCCTTCCTTAAGAAGTTTAGGCATATCCAGGGCGTTCTCTGTTAACCTTATTTGGGTATAATCCTCTACATTCATAAAATGATAGAATTCCCCGTCGTTATAAAGGAACTGGAACTTATGGGTCTCTACCCTCACATCTTCGATCTTATGACCAGCAGAGAAGGTATTCTCCAACACTTTTCCTGTAGTAACACTTTTAAGTTTTGTCCTTACGAAAGCGGGACCTTTCCCCGGTTTAACGTGTAAAAACTCTATAATCTTATAAATGTCGTGATTGTACCTAATGCACAACCCGTTTCTAATATCACTTGTACTTGCCATTGGTTATATAGTTTAATTTGAACTGAAATATCCTTTCATAATTCCCCTTTGTGAGTTTTTAATAAACTCCAGTATCTCATCCCTTTCTGCCGTAGCCTGCATCTCTGCTTCTATAATTGCCACTGCCTGGGAATTATTGTAATTCTTTTGATAAAGGATCCTGTAAATATCCTGAATTTCCCTGATCTTTTCTGTACTAAAGCCTCTTCTTCTTAAACCTATGGAATTTATACCCACGTAGGATAAAGGCTCTCTTCCTGCTTTCACAAAAGGCGGCACATCTTTCCTTACAAGAGACCCGCCGGTTACGAAGGCATGGTTCCCTATACTGCAAAACTGTTGTACGGCAGCCATTCCCGCAAGGACAACATAATCGCCTACATTAATATGCCCGGCCAGAGTGCTGTTATTTGAAAAGATGCAATTGTCACCTACACGGCAATCATGAGCGATATGGCAATATGCCATGATCCAGCAATTCTTTCCAATAACCGTTTTCATCCTGTCTGTGGTTCCACGGTTAATAGTAACACATTCTCGTATGGTTGTGTTGTCACCAATCTCGGTAGTGGTTTCCTCGTCGTTGAATTTTTTGTCCTGTGGAACGGCAGAGATCACAGCACCCGGAAAGATACTGCAATTCTTCCCTATACGGGCACCTTCCATTATAGTCACATTTGAACCAATCCAGGATCCTTCTCCAATTACCACGTCATTGTGAATTGTGGTAAAAGGCTCGATAACCACGTTCTTGGCTATTTTGGCTCCGGGATGAACATATGCTAAGGGTTGGTTCATTTTATATTATTTAGATTTTACAATTTGAGCCATTAGTATGGCTTCTGTGGCGAGTTTGCCGTTTACATAGGCATATCCCTGCATTTGGCAAATACCGCGGCGTATTGGTGCGAGTAATTCCAATTTAAAGATCAATGTGTCCCCCGGCACAACCTGTTGCTTGAATTTTACATTATCTATTTTCATGAAATAGGTAAGATAATTCTCAGGATCTGGGACAGATTTTAAAGCCAAAATACCTCCTGTTTGTGCCATGGCTTCGACCTGAAGAACTCCCGGCATAACAGGTTTTCCAGGGAAGTGCCCCACAAAGAAAGGCTCATTCATGGTAACATTTTTCATGCCGATTACACAGGTTTCCGTAATACTATAAATTTTATCCACCAAAAGGAACGGTGGCCTGTGAGGAAGCGTATTCATAATATCATTGACATCCATCAAAGGCGGCTTATCAAAGTCAATTTTTGGCATGTTATTCCGCTTCTCTGCCTTGATGATCTTTGCGAGCTTTTTAGCAAATTCAGTATTTACCTGGTGGCCGGGCTTTGTTGCAATAATCTTTCCTTTAATCTTTGTTCCTACCAAAGCAAGATCTCCCAAAACATCCAGTAATTTATGTCTCGCAGCCTCATTTGGATGGTGAAGGGTAAGGTTATCAAGTATCCCGTTTGGTTTTACTGAAATTGTGTCCTTTTTAAAGGCTACCCTGAGTTTATCCATTGTCGCAGAGCTCAATTCCTTGTCGACATATACTATGGCATTATTGAGATCACCCCCTTTAATAAGTCCCTTCTCAAGTAACATTTCTATCTCATGCAGAAAACTAAAAGTACGGGCATTCGCAATTTCATCCCTGAATTCAGATATATTCTGGATACTGGCATTCTGGGTTCCCAATACTTTGGTACCAAAATCTACCATGGTAGTCACCTGGTAATTATCGGCCGGCATAGCGATGATCTCACTACCGGTTTTTTCATCCCTGTAGGTAATCACCTCATTGATCTCAAATTCCTCTCTCTCCTCATCCTGCTCCTCAATTCCTGCTTCCTCCAGTGCCTGCACAAAGAATTTGGAGGACCCATCCATAATTGGAGGCTCTGAGGAATCAATGGCAATGATAATATTATCGAGATCCAAACCAACACAGGCTGCAAGAACATGTTCTGAAGTTTGTATACTTACACCATTCTTTTCCAGGTTTGTCCCGCGCTGTGTGTTCACCACGTAAGAAGCATCTGCCTCAACTATAGGTTCACCTTCGATATCTGTACGTTGAAATACGTAACCGGTATTTGCAGGCGCAGGTTTGAAGACAAGTTTTACATTTTTCCCGGTATGAAGTCCCACTCCCTCTAAAGAGACCTCTTTGCGAATGGTACGCTGTTTAATAGGGTTTTCAGCCATTATGTTGTTTTTTTTCTAATTGGTTTAGTCTATCTACGATCCTGGGAAGATTCTTAAAATGAACATAGGATTTATTAAAATCATTATAACCAAAGGAAGGTGAGCCCTGTATTGCCTCTCCATCTGGAATATTTCGTCCTATTCCAGATTGGGCCTGTATCTTCACATTATTACCAATGGTCAAATGCCCGGCTATTCCAACCTGCCCACCTATAAGGCAATTCTTTCCAATCTTGGTGGAGCCGGCAATTCCTGTTTGTGCGGCAATAGCTGTGTGTTCTCCTATCTCTACATTATGCGCTATTTGCACCTGGTTATCTATTTTTACGCCCTTTCTTATTATGGTAGAACCAAGGGTAGCACGGTCTATTGTTGTTCCTGCCCCAATATCTACCATATCTTCAAGGATCACATTCCCTATTTGAGGTACCTTGGAATATTCACCCGAGTCACCCGGGGAAAAACCAAATCCATCTGCACCTATTACTGCCCCACCGTGCAAGACACAGTCTTTACCAATGGTAGTTTCAGAATAGACCTTCACTCCGGCAAAAACAACCGTATTGTCACCTATAGCTACATTATCTCCAATGTAACAATTTGGATATATCTTAACGTCATTACCAATCTTTACATTCTTACCTATATATGTAAAAGCTCCCAGGTAGAGGTTCTCTCCCAGAGTGGCAGATTCATTTATAAAGTTAGGTTCTTCTATTCCACTTTTGTTAAGCTTAACCTGGTTATAGTATTCAAGCAAAGTTGAAAATGCCTTATAAGGGTCTTTAACCCTAATCAAAGTGGTATTGATCTTCTCCTCTATCTTAAAGGTATCCTTAACAATAACGATGGATGCATTGGTTGAATATATATAAGAAGTATATTTTGGATTACTTAGAAAAGTAAGGGATCCACGGGTACCTTCTTCAATTTTTGCCAGTTTGTCAACTTCAGTCTCAGGATCTCCCTCAACGGTTCCGTTTAAAATTTCGGCTATTTGTGATGCTTTGAACTTCATTCTGGCAAAAGTAAAAAAAATGGTTTAATCTTTAGTCTTTGGATAACACATATAATATTTGGTCACCGGGCGGGACAGCGCTTTCAGGTTTAACTGGTCTGATGCCTTTGCGACATCGCTCACCTTTCCATTGGGATGAAGGATCCTAATGTTGTTAATACCTGTGGAATAAGCAATATTGAAGATCTCCCCCGAGAATACAAAATAATTTGCTTCAGCTTCAGATAAATTATATTTCTCCTGCACCTTTATCCTATGCTTTTGCAGCTTTTCCTCAGCCACTGGTTTTTTCTTCAGCTTAACCTTTAAAAGATTCCGGTTTAATAACATTTCACTTAAGTTGCTCAATACAAAATCCTTATGGTCCTTCCATATTTTCATTGCTGAAATAATATCGTAATCATCAAGCTTCGAAAATGTATGTAGCACCTCACTGTCAAATTGTTCCAGGCTTACCTTATTATTCAGAAAAAAACCGAAGGCGGGGCTGCATTCCAGTTTCTCACCTTTGTCTATAAGTTCTTTTGCTCGTTTAAGGACTCTAATTAGTAACTGCTCTGCTGCCACCCCTGTCTTATGTAAATATACCTGCCAGTACATCAACCTGCGGGCAACAAGAAATTTCTCTACAGAATAAATGCCCTTTTCCTCCACAACTATTTGATCATCTACCACATTGAGCATAGTAATAATACGCTCACTGTTGATGTTGCCCTCTGCCACCCCGGTATAGAAACTATCCCTTTTAAGATAATCCAGCCGGTCCATATCCAACTGACTTGACACTAGCTGATTCATAAATTTCCTGCCAAATGTTCCTTTGAAGATCTCTATGCCAAGAGTTAAACTTTGGTTAAACTCCTCATTCATTTCCTCCATAAAAAGGAGGGAAATACGTTCATGAGAAACCCCCTCGACGATGCTGTGTTCCATAGCATGGGAGAAAGGACCGTGGCCAATATCGTGCAACAAAATAGCGATATACAGGGCTTCTTCCTCATCAATTGAGATACCTATTCCTTTAAACCTTAGGATATCCACTGCCTTTTGCATAAGATGCAGGCAACCCAGGGCGTGATGAAACCTGGTATGATGAGCGCCGGGATAAACCAGGTATGACATCCCCATCTGTGAAATTCGGCGTAATCTTTGAAAGTAAGGATGTGCAATGATCCTGAATATCTGGTCACTTGGAATGGTAATAAAACCGTAAATTGGATCGTTGAATATTTTAAGTTTCGTTTTAAGGGCCAAAGCTTTAAATCCTTTAAATGAGAAACAAATATACATATATGAAGTCCATATTGGACATTTGTAGAACTAAATGCCGATTGGCCCCAAAATTAAAGGGGTTTATAGCTGAAACAAAAATACTGATACATGAATAAGATAAAAATACTTTGGGCAGATGATGAGATCGATTTGCTAAAGCCACACATAATGTTCCTGGAATCCAAAAATTATGAAGTTACCACCTGCAAAAGCGGGATGGAAGCCGTTGAAGAAATAGATAAACAAAATTTTGACATTGTCTTTCTGGATGAGAATATGCCGGGATTGACCGGCCTGGAGACTCTCTCTGAGATCAAGGAGAAGAGAACCGAAATTCCTATAGTTATGATCACCAAGAGTGAAGAGGAATATATTATGGAGGATGCCATTGGATCCAAAATAGCCGATTATCTTATCAAACCGGTGAATCCACATCAAATTCTATTGAGCCTTAAGAAGAACCTGGATAATTCCCGGCTGGTAACAGAGAAGACTACTTCCAACTATCAGCAGGAATTCAGGAAGATCGCCATGGATATGTCTTCTGTAAATTCTTTTGAGGGATGGGCAGAACTTTACCAGCGATTGATCTATTGGGAAATGCAGCTGGAGGACATTGAGGACAGCGGGATGTTTGAGATCCTGGAGAGCCAAAAAGTGGAAGCCAACAATCAATTCTGTAAATTCATTGATAAAAATTATCCGCACTGGTTTGAGAAAGATGCAGATGCCCCGGTAATGTCTCATACCCTTTTTAAAACCAGGATCCTGCCGGAGGTAAGTAAGGAGAGGCCAACATTATTAGTGGTGGTAGACAATTTGCGCTATGACCAGTGGAAATCATTTGAGACAACCATCAACAATTATTATAAAAAGGAACAGGAGACACCTTATTATAGTATTCTTCCCACGGCTACACAATATGCGCGTAATGCAATCTTCTCTGGCCTTATGCCAAGTGATATGGAAAAATTGTTTCCAAAGTACTGGCTTAATGATACAGATGAAGGTGGGAAAAACCTTTTTGAAGAAGAATTCCTGACTTCACAGTTAAAGCGCCTGGGATCTAATATTAAATATGAATATCACAAGATCTCCAGTTTAAAGGCAGGAAAAAAACTTGTAGAAAATTTCAAGACTCAAAAGGAAAATGATCTTACGGTGGTCGTTTATAATTTTGTAGATATGCTTTCCCACTCCAAGACAGAGATGGAGGTGATAAAAGAACTTGCTTCAAATGATAAATCCTACCGTTCCCTTACTCAAAGCTGGTTTAAGAACTCGCCGCTATTGGAGATCATACAGCAGGCGCAACAATCTGGTTTTAAGCTAATACTTACAACAGACCATGGAACCATTAATGTGAAGACCCCGTCAAAAGTAATAGGAGATAAGAATACCAGCCTTAACCTAAGGTATAAGACAGGTAAGAGCCTTACCTATGAAGATAAGGATGTGCTTGCCGCCAGGGATCCCAAAACCATTCACTTGCCAACTCTTAATATGAGCAGCTCTTTCATCTTTGCGAAGGGGGACATGTTCTTTGCCTATCCAAATAATTATAATTATTACGTGAATTATTTTAAGAACACCTACCAGCATGGAGGAGTTTCTATGGAGGAAATGATCATCCCATTTGTGGTCTTATCGCCTAGATAAGAATATATTACATATATTTACAGCGCCTAATAAATCTATATTTGAATGAGCTTAACCTACGAGCTGTCAGAAATTGATAGTATAGCTGTGCAATTACTTTCCAAAGTAAAAAGCAAAACGCTATTATTTTACGGGAACATGGGGGCAGGAAAAACCACCCTCATAAAGGCGCTTGTTAAAGCGCTTGGTGCGCCAGACCTGGCCTCCAGCCCTACCTTCTCGCTGGTTAACGAATATCAAACTGCTGAAGGACGAATCTTCCATTTCGATTTTTACCGAATAGAAGATGAGGCCGAAGCCCTGGACATGGGGATTGAGGATTACCTCAATACCGATTCCTGGAAACTGATTGAATGGCCACAAAAAATTGAAAGTTTACTTGACGATGACATGCAAAAACTGGAGATTGGGGTTCTTGACAACGGCGCCAGAAAGTTAAAGTTTTGTTAACAGATTAAAATTGTGGCGCAGGAGGCGCGGAAAAGTAATTGTAAGAAATATACCACATTTTTTGAGTATGTGAAAGGGGCAGTTTTAAATTTTTAGTTCTTCAACGAAAATTGTTGAATTTTAGCTTATTTTTGGAAAGTAAAAATCCAGGAAATACGGCTCTTTTGTGCCTAAAAAAAGGGTGCAAAGGTACGATTAAAGTAGTAAGTATTAGCATTTTATATTTGTATAGGTTTGCTTCAGAAATCAAACGAAACAATCACACTAAACCCTATACATTATGAAAATTAAAGCAGTACTTTTCGCAGCAGCAATCTTTGGAGCAACTTTTTTTGTAACTTCAAATACTGAAAACAACGCAAATGACACAAAAATCGAAAAGCAAGCAATGGACAAAAGGCTCATCAAGATACCTTCTGCTGGGTAGTATTTTAGCTCTTTCCATAGCATTTTCACCTTATATATTTTATTTATATGAAATTTTCCCAGACGGTCGCGTCTGGGAAAATTCTTTATTTACGTACGAAAGCAAATATTATGAAAGTGTAATGGCAGCTGCCTGGACTTATTTAGGCAAGATCACTCCACTCTTTCTTTTACTTATTTGGTTCTTCACCTGCAAACACTGGTGGTATCATGCAATTCTCATCCCTATCGCGATGTATGTTTTCCAAATACTAGTAACATTTTATGATGATGTTTATCTTGAAAGCGAATTCCTTTTGGATACAAACGGTTTAATTTATTTAGCTCCTTTTTTCCTTCTTATTTTAATTATCTTATATACAGTTCGGACCCAAATTTTCGACCGCATATATGGAATTGATCTTAGTGAATTAAACGAAACTGATATCTCAGTTTTCTCTAAAGGTCTTTCCTCTAAAGACGAAAAAGAATTAGATTTCTTCCGCCAGCAGGATTTTGCTGTAGCCAATGAACCGGCAGAGGATTATTACAGGAAGCTATAAAGTAATCCATTCTCCCGGCCAGGGCGACGGAAAATTCCAGATACCTCTTATATTTGCTGAAAAATGTTGTAATTTAGTTTGTTAACAACCAATCAGCATGGCCAGCCAAACCTCACCATTTACCAAAGAACAGCTTATTCCCCAGGAAGAGAAACTGGAAGTTTACAAAAATAAGGGTCAGTTATTCATTGGTATCCCTAAAGAAACCTCTTACCAGGAGAAACGTATTTGCCTTACGCCTGATGCTGTTGCGGCAATCACTGCACACGGCCACAGGATCATGATAGAATCTGAAGCGGGAAAATACGCCAGGTTCAGCGATAAAGATTTTTCCAATGCGGGTGCAGAGATCACAAAGGATACAAAAAAAGTATTCTCCTGTCCTACTATCCTTAAAATGGAACCACCTTCCCTGGAAGAGCTGGAAATGATAAATCCTCAAACCACAATTATCTCTGCACTTCAGTTAAAGACCCAGTGCAAAGAATATTTTCAAAAACTTGCTACAAAAAGGATCACAGCATTGGGGTTTGAATTTATAAGGGATGATGATGGCAGTTATCCTGCCGTACGTGCTTTAAGTGAGATCGCAGGAACAGCCTCGGTGCTTATAGCCTCAGAAATTATGAGCAATAATGCTGAGGGTAACGGACTTATGTTTGGAAATATAAGCGGGGTACCTCCTATTGAGGTGGTGATCCTTGGTGCAGGAACGGTGGGCGAATTTGCAGCTCGAAGTGCTGTTGGGCTGGGCGCAAGCGTCAAGGTATTTGACAGCTCCCTTACCAGGTTACGCCAAATCCAGACCAACCTTGGTCAGACCCTGTATACCTCTACCCTGCAACCAAAAACCCTTACCAAAGCCTTAAAGAGATGTGATCTTGTAATAGGGGCCGTTCGCGGTAAAAACCGCTCTCCTGTAATTGTTACAGATGCAATGGTACAGGGAATGAAAAAAGGTGCAGTGGTCATAGATGTAAGTATAGATATGGGAGGCTGCATTGAAACAAGCGAAGTCACCTCTCATGATAAACCTATTTTCACAAAACACGATGTGATTCATTATTGTGTCCCGAATATCCCTTCCAGATACGCCAGGACCTCATCAATTTCAATTAGTAACATCTTCACTCCTTATCTGTTACACATTGCTGAAGAGGGTGGGATAGAAAACACCCTAAGATTTGACAGAGGTTTGCGAAATGGTTTGTACTTTTACCACGGAATTTTAACCAACAAATCTATAGCAGACTGGTTTGATCTTTCTTACCGGGATATCAACCTTTTGATCTTTTAAAGAACTGTTGATTCAACCCCGGCACGACCGGTTTATTAATTTAAAGCAAAGTGGCCTATAAGGTTACATGCATACCAGAATGAAAATAATTCATCGTTTCGCTTACTTTTCAGTCGGACTTTTTTTTGGAATAGTAATTCTTATATTCTTCCTGGGAGGAAAAAGAACCTCCTGTGATTATTCACCCACAGCCCGGGTACTTAAAAATATTAGAATCAAGGACCGGATTTTTACTGATGAAGCCCTCCAGTTTTTCGCTGTACAAAATATTGACACAAGTGGGGTTTCCTCCATATTAAAAAATGGAAAAGTAGATTTTGGAAAAAGTAAAACAGATAATGATCCCTGTAATATCTACTTTGTATCAGGGGAATTCCAGGAAAAGGTGCTGGAGTTACAAATCGAGAATTGCGAAACCACCGCGACTATTCAAAAGGCAGAGCTCCTCGATTAACCCGCACGTTAGATGTGGAAAAAGTTGAACCTTTTAAGGCCCAGTTATCCTGACTTCATTTAAGGATAGAATGGCTTAGAACTATGGAACAGACACAAACAGGTATTATTGTAAGCCACTAATGCACGAATATTTTTAAGTTCAGGACGTGGAAGGAAATGCCAATAGGAAAATTTTATACATCCGTGCATTCGTGGCAAACCATTGAATGCTCAATTCATTCAGGATCCACTAGATTATAATGAAGAGAAATAGAGAGCGGCGTTACTCCCCGCGTACGTTAGATGCTGAAACTAGTTCAGCATAACGATAGCGAGTTCTACTTTAGACTTTAGAGCGATCCAGATACCGCCATCCTGAATTCATTTCAGGATCTAAATGGCTTAGACCTTCGGAACAGGTAAAGACGGTTACATTTTTAAGCCACTAATGCACGAATAACGTTGATCTTGCAGGTGCTTTAAAAACCTGATAGAAAAAAAACATTCGTGCATTCGTGGCAAACAATTTACCGTAATTAAAGTATCTGGGAGGCGTGCTCCTTGGTCTTTACTTTTCCAATAACATCTTCGATCTTCCCTTCTTCATCAATTACAAAAGTGGTCCTGTGGATCCCGTCGTATTCTTTTCCCATAAATTTCTTTGGGCCCCAAACTCCATAAGCGTGGATCACTTCCTTATCCTCATCGGCAAGTAAAGGGTATGGCAGCTCATATTTATCCCTAAAGTTCTGTTGCTTTTTTTGAGAATCGGCACTCACGCCAAGGATCTCATAGCCTTTTTTCTGAAAATGCTCCCAGTTATCTCGCAGGTTACAGGCTTCTGCCGTACAACCCGGGGTGCTGGCCTTGGGATAGAAAAACAGTACCAGTTTCTTCCCTTTATAGTCGCTTAAATTTCTTGTATTCCCATCCTGGTCGGGGACAGAGAAATCTGGAGCTTTATCTCCTTCTTTTAATGTTGTCATAATTATTACTTTTGCTATAAATGTAAGCATTATGACCAAGAAGGAAAAGGTACAGTTTGTTATTGATACCTTAAAAGAAATATATCCGCAGGTTCCTATCCCGTTAGACCATAAAGATCCCTACACGCTGCTTATTGCAGTATTACTTTCAGCCCAGAGTACAGATCTTAAGGTAAACCAGATCACTCCCATACTTTTTAATATTGCCGATAATCCATATGATATGATCAAACTTTCAGTAGACGAGATAAGGGATATCATTAAACCGGTAGGCCTGTCACCAATGAAAGCCAAGGGGATCTACGGCCTTTCTCACATCTTAATTGACAAATACGAGGGAAGGGTCCCTGCCGATTTTGAAGCCCTGGAATCCCTCCCTGCAGTGGGCCATAAAACCGCAAGTGTCGTGATGGCCCAGGCTTTTAATGTACCCGCTTTTCCCGTAGATACTCATATACACCGGTTAATGTATCGCTGGAATTTTAGCAATGGCAAAAACGTGGTGCAGACAGAAAAAGATGCAAAACGGTTATTTCCGAAAGACCTTTGGAATATTTTACATTTACAGATAATCTGGTATGGAAGGCAATACTCTCCTGCCCGCGGCTGGGACCTGGAAAAAGATATTATTACCAAAACTATTGGGAGAAAAAGTGTAATAAAAGAATATTACAGCAAGAAGAAATAAATGTAATTTCTTTCCTTCAACTAAAAGCAAAAAAAAAGACCTGTAGGCTAATAAACAGGTCTTTTTTCTATTCAATTCAGGAGTGTGTCAAATTTCATCGACTTATACTCCGTGATGCGTAGGGCCTTTGAATAATTAAGAAGAAATTTTATGGTTTCTTTTTTTGGATTCAAATTTCTCAAATGTTCTCCTTTCGAAGATTTAGTGTAAAGTTTCCCCATTATATTAATTTGTGGTTAATGTTTTAAAATAACGTAACCTTTGGGGGATATTGCAGCTTAGTTTGTTAAAATTAAGTTATGCTTTTCGATTATTTTACGAAGATTTATTAAGGCATATCTCATTCGTCCAAGGGCAGTGTTAATACTCACCCCGGTGCGCTCTGATATTTCCTTGAAGCTCATATCTTTATATATACGCATGGTCAATACTTCGAGCTGGTCTGCAGGCAATTCTTTGATCAATTCCTGTACGTCGCATTCGATTTGATCCTTGATAAGCTGCTTCTCTACATTAAGCTCGCTATCGCATAGAACAGAAAAGATATTAAAATCCCCTTTGTTTTCAAACATTGGCATCCTTTTGTTCTTTCTGAAATGGTCAATGATAAGGTTATGAGCAATTCTCATCACCCAGGGAAGGAATTTCCCTTCTTCATTATATTTACCACGCTTAAGGGTATTGATCACTTTAATAAAAGTATCCTGAAATACATCTTCCGCAATATCTTTATCAAAGACCTTGGAATAAATAAAGCTATAAATGCGGTGTTGGTGTCTGGTAATAAGGGTTGAAAGTGAATTCTCATTCCCCTGAAGGTACGAACGTACTAAAGCAGCATCTGTTGCACTGGTATTTTCCATAATAGTTACTTTAATCCAGGTATTTTAGGGGATACCTGTAGGTTAGGTTAAAAGTGTAAAAGTAACTTTATGCAATAGGCAATAGTTTTTTAGTATGTTCGTTTGAGATTCAAATATAGCAACATATTTTTAACATAAGCAAGAGGCCACTGTTTTTTTTAACATTTTTTACTGAAATACTTCACTTTCTACACTCCTCCTTATTAAGTACCTTTGCCACCTGAATGGTAAATCCACACTATGGCTGTAGATATTGCGGGGGTAGATCCCAGGAAAAATATTGTAATTAAAGGCGCAAAACTTCATAATCTCAAGAATATTAATGTTGTAATCCCGCGGAATAAACTCGTGGTTATAACTGGTCTTTCGGGATCTGGAAAATCCAGTTTGGCGTTTGATACTCTGTATGCTGAAGGACAACGCCGTTATGTAGAAAGCCTTTCCTCTTACGCCCGTCAATTTTTGGGAAGACTCAATAAGCCCAAGGTGGATTATATAAAAGGAATAGCTCCAGCCATAGCCATTGAACAAAAGGTGAATTCCACCAATCCCCGTTCGACCGTTGGTACTTCTACCGAAATTTACGATTATCTAAAATTGCTATTTGCAAGGATTGGCAGGACCTACTCCCCTGTTTCTGGTAATGAGGTTAAAAAAGATACAGTTACAGATGTTGTGAATTACATCAAATCTTTTGAGCAGGGGGAAAAGCTCCTGTTACTTTCAGAAATTCATATTGAAGAAGGCCGTACCCTGGCCGAAAAATTAAAAGTCCTTCTCCAGCAGGGCTATAGCAGGATCAAGGTGAAAGATAAAGTGGTTAGAATAGATGAAACAGATCTTGATCCCTTAAAAGAAGGTGAAGTATGGCTGGTAGTAGACAGGATCGTAACAAAGGACGAGGAAGATTTTTATAACCGGCTGGCAGATGCCACCCAGGCCGCATTTTTTGAAGGTAAGGGCGAACTTTTTATAGAGCGCCTATCAACCGGTGACCTAAGGCAGTTCAGCAATAAATTTGAACTTGATGGAATTAACTTTCTGGAGCCGAATGTACATCTCTTCAGCTTTAATAATCCTTACGGGGCATGTCCTAAATGTGAAGGTTACGGCGATGTCATAGGAATTGACGAGGACCTCGTAATACCCAATACCGGTTTGTCCATTTACGAAAATGCAATTTTTCCCTGGCGCGGTGAGAGTATGAGCTGGTACAGGGATCAACTGGTAAATAACTCGCATAAATTCAAATTCCCAATTCATAAACCATATTTTGAATTGACCGATGCCCAGAAGGAGCTTGTGTGGACCGGTAATCAATATTTTGAAGGACTTAATAGTTTCTTTGAATTCCTTGAATCAAAAGCATATAAGATCCAAAACAGGGTTATGCTTTCAAGGTACAGGGGAAAGACAAAATGTACTTTATGCAAAGGAAAACGATTACGCCCGGAAGCTAACTATGTAAAAATTGGAGGCACCACCATTACCGACCTGGTTGAAAAACCCATAGATAAGGTGAGGGCTTTTTTCCAAGATCTGGAGCTGAATGAATACGATGCCCAGATCGCGAAAAGATTACTGGCCGAGATCAATAATCGACTGGAATTCCTTTCCAATGTGGGATTAAATTACCTTACCCTTAATCGAAAATCAAATACACTTTCCGGTGGGGAATCCCAAAGGATTAACCTTGCCACTTCTTTGGGAAGCAGCCTAGTTGGTTCTATGTACATATTGGACGAACCTTCCATTGGGCTCCACCCAAGGGATACAGAACGGCTCATTGGAGTGCTTAAAAAACTAAGGGACCTTGGTAATACGGTGATTGTTGTTGAACATGATGAGGATATTATGAAGGCGGCAGATGAGATCATAGACATAGGCCCGGAGGCAGGTACCCACGGGGGAAATGTAGTAGCAACAGGAACCTTTAAGGAGATCCTGCAGCAAGATTCCCTTACAGCTCAATATCTTAATAACCAAATGCGCATTGAAGTTCCTGCAAAGAGGAGAAGCTGGAAACAGGAGGTAACGGTAATTGGAGCCAGGGAAAACAATCTCAAAAATATTGATGTGACTTTCCCTCTTGGAGTGTTTACAGCTGTAACGGGAGTTTCCGGTAGTGGTAAAAGTACGCTTATCAAAAAGATACTCTACCCGGCTTTGCAAAAAGAAACAGGTGGCTATGGTGAAAAAGCAGGACAATTTACCCGTTTGGAAGGAAATTTTAAAAACACTACTTCCATAGAGTTTGTGGATCAAAATCCAATTGGAAGGTCCTCCAGATCCAATCCTGTAACCTATATCAAAGCCTATGATGATATAAGGAATTTGTTTGCCAATCAAAAACTATCAGATATCCGCGGGTTTCAGCCAAAGCATTTTTCTTTCAATGTGGAGGGGGGCCGCTGTGAAACCTGTAAGGGAGAAGGAGAAGTAACCATTGAGATGCAATTCATGGCAGATGTTCACCTGGAGTGTGAGGTTTGTAACGGTAAACGATTCAAAAAGGAGGTGCTGGAAGTTACTTTTGCTGAAAAGAATATAGATGATGTGCTTAATCTTACTATAGATGATGCAATTGAGTTCTTCAAGGCCAATGGGGAAAAGAAGATCACCAAAAAACTGAAACCGCTACAGGATGTAGGATTAGGTTATGTTCAATTAGGACAAAGCTCCTCTACCCTCTCGGGCGGGGAAGCACAACGAATCAAACTTGCTTCTTTCCTTGTCAAGGGGATCACGAAAGAGAAAGCCCTGTTCATATTTGATGAACCTACAACAGGCTTACATTTCCATGATATTCAAAAGCTGCTTAAATCTTTTAATGCATTGATAGAAAAAGGCCATTCTATAATAGTTATTGAACATAACATGGACCTGGTGAAGTGTGCAGACTATGTAATTGACCTGGGAATGGAAGGTGGAGAGACGGGAGGTTACCTTATTTCTGCAGGAACTCCAGAAGAAGTAGCGAAAAACAAAAGATCTTATACCGCACCTTACCTTCAGGAAAAATTATAATTACCATTAAACATCTCTAAATCAATTTTTTATAGAGACTCAATAAAATATCATCTCCCGGCGATAGGAGGTTAAGAGTGTAATTTGGGTTTTTGGCACGTACTTTGCATTAAATAAAGAAAGACGTCCATTCAATTATTAACCACAACCTAAATTTGCGCCTTATGAAAAATTTTACACTTATAGTCGCTTTATTCTTTGCGGGATGGACGACTTATGCATCATCAACAAATAACATATTGAGACCCAACTACGGGGAAGCCTTCATATTCGTAGAAGGCGGAGTAGAATTCGCGGTATATCCAGACGGGGAATTTGATTTTCACTATAATCCCCGTTTCATAAACACACCCGTGGTAAATATCTCCCACCCCGGTTATAATGTAAGTTATAATGCCGGTTATAATTATGATGCCTTTGTGCAGTTCGATGATTATGGAGCAGTGATACAAATTGAAAATGTACCTGTTTTCTATGATTATTACGGAAGGATCATCCAGGCCGGTAATGTAATGATAAACTATAATAATCGTGGGAATATAGTAAGAGTTGGAAACCTTCAAATAAGGTATAACAGCTTCAACCAGCCGGTGAGGTATATTGGTTTTATCAATCATTACAATACACGATATGTCTACAGGCCGTGGCACAGATATTATGTTAGACCTCATATGTCCCACAGGGTAGTTTATTACGAACCATACAGAGCATTTTATCAGCCTGTTAGGATGAACTATATGCAGTATACCAATGTGTATCAAACTAATAATTACTACTATAATAAGTCCAATTTTTACCGTCCAGGGCAGCAGGTTGCTTCCTATAATTATGGACGCAGGACCACGAATGAAAGGGACCTTTCCCCGGCAGTGCGATCAAACCAGAACGTAAGCAGGGATTATGCAAGTAATGATACGAGTAATAAAGCTGCTGTAAGAAGTAACAACAACAGTGGGAGAAACTCCACAGGAAATACTTACAGTGGGAATGTTGCAAGGGAACGCGCGAATGTTGAAAGACATGAGGCTGCGGTACAAGCCCAACGAGGAAATACCGCGAGGAATGAGACTTTAAGCGGGAGAGCTGCAAATCAAGCAAGGCAGGAAGCTGTGGTTCGCAATTCAAGAACCAGTACTCCCACCCAGGCCAGAGCGGTTGAAACCAGGAGAAGTACGAACGCTGCGAGTTCACAATCCACAACTGTAAACCGTTCAACTCCAACAAGGGTTCAGGCCAATGCAACAAGATCTAATGTACGTGAAAGAAGTACTAATGTAAGAAGTACTCAGAATGATACAAACAGGAGTAGTGTGAGATCAACAGTACCAACGCAAAGATCAAGCACAGTAAGACCAACAACAGGCAGGTCTTCCTCCGGTACAACGAGAAGCTCAGGAATAAGAGGGTAACATATTCATAATTTAATTTTTTGGTTGGTTAGTTAGGAGATCCCTACAGGTCGTATCGCAAGATCGCCTTAGGGATTTCCGCTTTTATGCGAAGAAGTTACTTTTGAATACATTCCTGAAACAAGGCCGGTAACATCACTGGAGAAACCAAAGCGTAAAGCCGCTCCCATATACACTATACTTACAAGTGCAGACTTTAAAATGATATTAATAATGGGGTGAAAGGGAAATTCCCAATAATAGAATCCTGCAGTAAGCACAGCAGTAAATAACAGGATGATCAACGTTTTTCGTGAGAAAGGATGCATTTTGAACTTTTGAAAAACCAGGAAGATCTTGGAGGTATTATATATTGAAAATGCAAGAAAAGTAGCCAGGGCCGCTCCAAAAATTCCTAATAAAGGAATGAAGATAAGATTAAATACAAATGCCAGAATCGCCAGGAATACACCAACTACCAGGACCAGCCGGTAATAATCTGAATTAAAAAGAATACTGTTATTATTCCCGAGCATATTATCATATAATTTCACAAGAGAGATCAACAGGACGATCATTGTGCTCATTTGATATTCTTCGGGGATGAGTTCGTAAAGCATATTTAGATTCACGATAATAAGGATAAAGATAAGGGCGCTTACCACGAGCAGGCTAAGAGAACTTCGTTTATAGAGGTCATCCAGCCCCTCTCTGTCCTTTTCATTAAGTAAATTCGCTGTAAGGGGATGCGTGATTTGGTGCATGGCCTTTTGAGGAACCGAAATGACCGTGGCGATGTAAACAGCGATTCCATAAACCGCCACCTCCCCAATTGGTAAATAATGCTCGATCATCACCTTATCAAGGTCCAGAAGTATCATAGCTACAGATCCTGCGATAAGGATAAGAGCAGAATATTTGAGAATAGAGGCTATATTATATGGAAGCGAAAAATTGAATTTTGGTTTATAAAGTGAGAAAGCATAAATCTGCATAGCTCCTGCCCTTAATAAAAATACCCCGGCCATCGCATAAACAAAATACTCTACCGAGAGCACCTCAAGAAAAACCAGGAACAATAATACAGTTATACATATCCTGTGAAAAACCTCTTTCATAAAATTCCCGAAAACACTGTGGTAATTCACTTTGCTCCAGGCAAAGAACACCTCAAAATATGCAGTGGCCACAGCGATCACGAAAATTAGCCAAACATAAGGCTGTACAAGTTCATTACCGCCTGAAAAATAATCCAGGAGCAGGGAATAACTAAAGAACCCCAGGAGCCCCAGCAACAGGGAAACCATTAAAGGCAAAACCAGGATAAGCGTTAAAAATTTATCTCTTGTCTCCCTGGTTTTATAGGAGGAATAGAATTTTACAAGGGTATTATGAACCCCGAAGGCCATTAATGGCCATATCAAATTTGCTGCTGAAAGCAGGAAGCTTATAAGGCCATAGTATTCTTTTTCCAGGAAATATGTAAACAGGAATAAGGTATTCACTGCTCCTATTCCAAACCCGAAATAGGTGGTCACCATATTTTTAAAAGACTGGTTTATTATTATTCCCATCCCACCTTTATTAATGATGCCATTTTTCCTGAAAGATTCCTGCGCGAATATGCCATTATATCTCTGGTGATCACCCCTTCTTCCCCTTGCTTATAATCTCTGTAAACTTTCAGAATTGCTTCTTTTAATATTTCACCATCTGTATAGCCAAACACCTTCCCGGCTCCTGTCTCCCCGAGGATCCTATTGACATCCCAATTTTCAGGGCCTACGGCTATAATTGGCCTCCCGGCTGCCAAATACTCAAAAACCTTCCCAGGAATAATACCCCGTGTCACTTCGCTGTTGATCTCTATAAGCAGGAGAAGTCGTGCCCTTTGTTGTAAGACAAGGGCTTGGTTATGGGTTACGTAATCCTTCAATTCAAGATTTTTTTCCAGGCCTGCGGTTTTAATTCCTTGAATCACTTCTTCACTTACCACTCCCGTCAGTTGCAGTTTAAGGTCTTCTTTAAAATTCTCATTTTCCTCCTTCAGCTCCCCCAGCACTTGCCAAAGGTTCAAAGG
The DNA here is from genome assembly GCF_006159205.1 of Antarcticibacterium flavum. Taxonomy (NCBI): domain Bacteria; kingdom Pseudomonadati; phylum Bacteroidota; class Flavobacteriia; order Flavobacteriales; family Flavobacteriaceae; genus Antarcticibacterium; species Antarcticibacterium flavum. The sequence continues at coordinate 404,928 of NZ_CP040812.1, forward strand.
ATTGCGCCCGGAAAGTAAAGAGCCAATATGGGAGATGGTAAAAGATTTATCCTGATCTACCGCATTTCTCCCGGTATCGTCAAATCCATTGGTGATCACAGTTACCGGTCGGGAAGTTTTTTGCCTGAATTCTTCAGCAGTGGTAAAACTGGTCGTTACGATTTGATCGGCACTTTTTAGCACCTCCAGTTCCAGTTCCTTATGCTTTCTGGCTGCCCTGCCGGTAAGTTTCAGTTTTTTATGATAGCCTATATTAGTCCAGGGATCACGGAAGTCGGCAATCCATTTCACTTTTAATTTCTTCTGAAGTTCCAGGCCTATAAGGTGCAGGCTATGCGGGGGACCGGTGGTTATTATCGTTTCTATATTATTCTTTTGAAGGTAATCCTTCAGAAAGCTTACAGATGGTTTCACCCATAGCACCCGGGCATCGGGAATGAATAAATTGCCCCTAATAAAAAGCATCATTTTCTGCAGCAGGCTTTGTTTATCCTCTTCAGCAATTATCCCTGAGCTTATGGTGGTAGTTTGTTTTCTGGAAAACAATTTCGAAACCGAATAAGGCTCCAGGATCTTTTGTTTAATCACTTCCACCCCATTGGGCACCTCCTGCTCCAACGAGGTATCCTGCAGCGGGTAATGAGGGTTTAAAGGAGTGTAGACAACAGGCTCCACGCCAAAGTCTGGTAAATATTTCACAAATTTAAGCCAGCGTTGCACGCCGGGACCACCGGCCGGAGGCCAGTAATATGTGATGATAAGGACTTTTCTCATTTATGTGGTGGTGCGATATGCCTAAACCTCTTCTTTGGTGTTTCGCTCCTTAAAGGTATAAAAAAGAGCGCCCAATAAAAGTAATCCCAATATTATTGAACTTGCCAGGGCAATCGAGCTACCTGTTTTCACAACCCCGGGTTCAAATTTGAAGGTAACAGTATTCTCTCCTGCAGGTATCATCATCGCCCGTAGGACATAATTGGCCCTAAAGTGTTCTGCAGCTTCCCCGTTGATGTAAGCCCTCCAGCCATTAGGATAGTATATCTCTGAAAACAGTACTAATTGATCGCTGCCTGCAGAGGTTTCATAAACCAGCTCATTAGGTTCCTGGCTTACAAGTTCTATACGAGCAGAAGGATCCCGGTTTACTTCAGATGGAACGAGGTTACTGAATTCACGGTTGATAATGGCAGTAGAGGATAGATCCTCCTCTCCCAGGCTTAGCATGGCATCATTGGCATCCTCCACCCATTTAATATTGGATACCGTCCAGGCATTGCCAAAGGCCTCAGGGTTTTGTTGTGCCCGGGGGCCTTCTTCAGTAGGAATGATAAAATACTTTACATTCAGCATATTCAGGATCTCCATATTGTTCTGCGAAATATAGAAATCATAAAGGTCCTGCATTCTTCCCGGCTTGGCAGCATGGTAGCCCCCAACTGAATTATGGAAGTATGATGTTCTTCCTGTATTAAACGGACTTTCAGCCACATCAAACACCCTATAATGCCCCTGGTCTTGCAGGATCTGTGCATCTGCAGTAGTTTGTTGAAATGGTTGTTTCATTTGTCTTGCAGCTACAAAATCATCGTTATTCACATACCTTCTGTCCACAGCAATAAGATCGGCGAGGATAAGTAGTGAAAAACCAAGCACCAGGAGGTTTTTACCTGCCTTTTGCTTAAGGTACATCCAGATCAAGGCGGCTGAAAGAATTACAAATATGAGGGAACGAACAGCATCTGTCGTGAAGATGGCTTTTCTGTCCTCTTTAAGTGCCCGCACAAAGCCGGCACCCATTTGTTCCATATAGATAGCATCATTCCCACCGCTAAAATTAAACAAGGTGTTCTTAAACAGCAGGAAAAGTACAGCCGTACCTCCGGTTATAATAGTAGCCCATTTCAAGGCAAATAGTTTTTCTTCATTTTTCACCACTTCATTGAACAGCCTGTAAAGCCCAACGACAGCCAGGATTGGCACACATAGTTCAATGATAACCTGGATGGAGGAAACCGCCCTAAATTTATTGTAAAGCGGCACAAAATCAATAAAGAACTCTGTAAGAAGTGGGAAATTCTTTCCCCATGAAAGCATAAGGGCCAGGATGCTACCACCAACAACCCACCACTTCAATCTACCTCTAATAAGGAAAAGTGCAAATACAAAAAGAAATAGAACTGTAGCTCCTATATAAGCCGGCGCGCCAACAAAAGGCTGGTCTCCCCAATAGGTTGGTGCATTTTGGGCAAAATCCATCGCCTGCATTGGTGAGGCTCCCATTTGCAGCAGCTGCTCATACATTGCGCTGTTCTCATCCAGTTTTTCTGAACTTGAACCTCCCATAAAGCGGGGAATAAACAAATTGAAGGATTCTACTATACCGTAGCTGTATTCAGTTATATAATCATAGGTGAGCCCGGCAGCAGGTTTCTCATTTCCCTGGGGGGTAATTGTCAAACCTGTATCCCCACGGGTACTAAAACCGGTATATTCCTGTGTGGCAAGCAAATTGGTTGCATTGGCACCAATGGCGAGAATCACGGCTCCCACCATAACCCCAAGCGCCTTGAAATAATGAGGCAACATATTCTTTCTTAGTGCATCTACCAGATAAGCAATCCCAAGAATAATTACCAGCAACAACAGGTAATAGGTCATCTGGAAGTGATTGGCTCCTATTTCCAGGGCCATGGCAACCGCCAGAAGCAAGAATCCAGCTATATATTTGCTGCGGAAACATAGTATTATCCCCGCCAGGACCATAGGCATGTAGGCAATGGCATGGGCCTTGGCATTATGTCCAACCCCCAGGATTATAATAAGGTATGTGGAAAAACCAAAAGCGATCGCCCCCAAAAAGGCTAGACGATAATCGAGTTTCAAAACCAGCATAAGAATATAAAAACCCAGAAAATACAGGAAAAGATAGTCGGCCGGGCGGGGCAGAAACCTGAGTACTGAATCGAGTTTCTTCACATAATTATGAGGATAATTCGCGCCCAGTTGATAGGTGGGCATACCTCCAAAAGCTGCGTCTGTCCAATAAGGTTCCTCTCCGGTCCTGGCTCTAAAGTCATTCTGTTGCTTTGCCATCCCGGTATACTGCACAATATCACTCTGGAAGATTTCCTTTCCCTGGAGTACAGGGTTAAAATATGCGAGGGAAAGAACTATGAAACCTAAAAGAATGAGAATATGGGGGAGAATACCTTTTAAAGACTTAATCATTGAGGTAGTATTTGTGAAGGTCGAAAATTAATCAATTTCTTCGTAATCGATGTACTCTCCCACATCTTTGTTGGATTTCCTGCCTTTTCCTGGCTTTTTTTCTATTACAACTTCTCCTTCTTTCTTTTTTGAAGCAGAAGGTGGAGCCTGGTTGAACTGTTCCTGGAATTTCTTTCCAATTTTTCCAAGGAAGTATTTGAGGATCATTGGCCCAAACCATTTGATGAAGAGCTTGAATCCAAAATAGATCAATAATATTATTAAAATGGTCTTTAAAATACCTTCAAAAGAAGCTGCGTACATTATTCTTCAGTTTGTGCAAAATTACTATTATGGGGAGACAATTGTAGTATAACCCTCCTAAAAAATTAATAAAATCTTCTATATTTGATGTTCTCTAACCACAGTACTTATGCGAAACCGCAAGATAATTCTCAGCTTTTTCAGCTTCATCGTAACCGGGCTTTTAACTGTGAGCGCGCAGTATACCGAAACAATCAACTCTAACAGGCCAGGAGCGTCCCAGGGGGCATTTTCTGTTGGAACAGGGGTTCTCCAGTTTGAGGCCGGGGGATATTTAGGAAACGATTATCATAACCTGCGAGCTACAGATACAGATATCCTTGGGGCAGATTATGCCATAAGATATGGCCTTTTCTTTGAAGCCCTGGAGATAAGCCTTATTGGTTCTTTTCAGGATGAAACCACAACTATTCAAATGGGTGCCAGGGACCGGGAGTTTAACCAGAGTAATTTTCGAACGAATACTTTAGGAGTAAAATATTTAATTTTTGACCCTTCCCGAAGCATAAGGCCAGACCAGCCAAACCTGTATAGCTGGAGGGCAAATCAACGTTTTAAGTGGAAAACCTTAATCCCGGCTGTTGCCGTATATGCAGGTGCAAACTTCACTTTTGGAGACAATCCTTATCTTTATGAAGGAGAGAATTCCATAAGTCCTAAATTCATTCTCTCTACCCAAAACAACTGGGCCGGAGGCTGGGTCTTTGTCACAAATTTAATACTCGATAAGGTATCTGAAGCAAACCCTACTTATGCCGGGATTTTCACCCTTACCCATGCGTTTACACCTCAATTTGCCGGTTTCCTGGAATATCAGGGTATAATAAGTAATATTTATGCCGATGATCTTGCACGTACCGGTGTGGCTTACCTTGTTGGTGACAACCTGCAATTTGATATCTCTGGCTTAATAAATTTCAAGAATACTCCTTCAAGATGGCAGGTAGCAGCCGGATTCTCTTACAGGTTTGACATGCATACCAAAGATGAAACCTTTGAAGACGAATTTGAAGGAGACAGGAATATTGGAGGAGGCAGGCCGGATACTTCGCAGCAATAGCGGAATAATATTCAGAAAATTGAGTCTGGACCGCTGCGCTGCTGGAATATAGAAGCCAGACTAAAAATAAGCTAAAAAAGAATTACACAACCTCTACTGCAAAGCCTTAAATTCTTCAGCTATTTTAGGTACAATACCATTCCGTGGGAGAGATTAAAATAAAATCCTTTTTATCCTAACAAAAAAAATCCGCCTTTACAGCGGATTTTCTAATATATATCACAAACAGATTACTCTCCATGTGAGGCAGCTACTGCTGCAGATAGTCTTTTGTATGTTCCGTTCTCAAGCCGTTCTCTAATGGATGAGAAGGCCTCAAGGGTTTCTTCAATATCTTCCATTGTATGGGTGGCTGTTGGGATCATTCTAAGCAGGATAAGTCCCTTAGGAATTACAGGATATACTACAATAGAACAGAAAACCCCATAGTTCTCACGAAGGTCTTTCACCAATGCCATGGCTTCTGGTATACTTCCCTGCAGGTAAACCGGGGTAACACAACTTTGTGTGGTACCAATATCAAATCCGCGGGATTTTAATCCGTTTTGCAAGGCGTTTACATTCTCCCACAACTTCGTCTTAAGCTCGGGCATGGTCCTTAACATATCCAGACGCTTAAGAGCACCAACTACCAATTGCATTTGCAAAGATTTGGCGAACATTTGAGATCTCAGGTTGTATTTGAGATAATCCATTATTTCTTTATCTCCCGCTATAAAAGCTCCTGTGCTGGCAAGAGATTTTGCGAAGGTTGCAAAATAAACATCGATCTCGTCCTGTACTCCCTGCTCTTCACCTGCTCCTGCTCCGGTTGCACCTAAAGTTCCAAATCCATGAGCATCATCTACGAATAGCCTGAAATTATATTTTTTCTTTAAAGCAGCAATTTCCTTCAATTTACCCTGCTCCCCTCGCATTCCAAAAACACCTTCAGAAATAAGTAGAATTCCACCTCCTGTTTGCTCACAAATCTTGGTAGCACGTTGAAGGTTCTTTTCTATACTTTCCAGGTCATTGTGCTTATAGGTAAAGCGCTGTCCTAAATGAAGACGCACCCCATCAATGATACAGGCATGGGCATCTACATCATACACGATCACATCACTTTTTGAAACCAGGGCATCGATAGTAGAGACCATCCCCTGGTACCCAAAATTAAGTAGGTAAGCTGCCTGCTTGTTTACAAAAGAAGCAAGCTCATCCTGCAACCTTTCGTGAAGGTCTGTATGACCGCTCATCATCCTGGCTCCCATAGGGTATGCAGATCCATATTCTGCAGCTGCTTCAGCATCTACTTTACGCACTTCAGGATGGTTCGCAAGTCCCAGGTAATCATTAATACTCCAGGTGATCACTTCCTTGCCGCGAAACTTCATTCTATTGGAGATAGGTCCTTCCAGTTTAGGGAAAACAAAATAACCTTCTGCCTGCTGTGCCCATTTACCCAGGGGCCCTTTATCCTTATATATTTTATCAAATAGATCTCTCATACATCTTTTATTAAAAGAGCTGCAAAAGTAAAAAAATACAACTCAATTCGACAATTTATTTAATTAACGTAACCTGTCTTCAAACAAAAGCATCCTTTAGGAGGATGCTTTGAGTTTATTATGTGATCGCAGTATCCATTTTAGTCCACAATTTCAACGGGTTGTGCCTCTGCCTGGTTCTTTGTATCAAAAAATCCCTGCTCTGCCATCCAGGTATCGCTATAGATCTTGCTCATATATCGGGATCCATGATCCGGGAAAATTACGACTACTTTGCTGTCCTTTTTAAATTCACCTGCTTCTGCCAGTTGTTTTATGCCCTGCATAGCTGCTCCACTTGTATAACCTACAAAAAGGCCTTCAGTCTTGGCCAACTCCCTTGCCGTGTGTGCACTTTCCTCATCTGTAACCTTGATGAATTTATCTATTACATCAAAGTCTGTTGCAGTGGGAATAAGATTTTTTCCCAAACCTTCTATGCGGTATGGGTAGATCTCATCTGTATCAAATTCTTTGGTCTCGTGGTATTTCTTGAGGACAGATCCAAAGGCGTCTATTCCTATGACTTTAATAGAAGGATTTTTTTCCTTTAGAAATCTTGCAGTACCAGAAATTGTTCCTCCTGTACCACTGCAGGCAACCAGATGGGTGATCTTTCCTTCTGTTTGCGCCCATATTTCCGGACCGGTGGAATGAAAATGAGCATCCATATTAAGCTCATTGAAATATTGGTTTATATATACAGACCCCTTTCTCTCCTGGTGCAGTTTCTTTGCAACTTCATAATAGGAACGTGGATCATCTGCAGCAACGTGAGCGGGGCAAACGTGGACCTTGGCTCCCATAGTGCGCAACATATCAATCTTATCTGGCGAGGATTTGGAACTTACTGCAAGGATACATTCATAGCCTTTGATGATACTAACCATAGCTATGCTAAAACCTGTATTACCAGATGTTGTTTCTATGATAGTATCTCCCGGTTTTAAAATTCCTTTACGCTCTGCTTCTTCTATAATATATAAGGCGATCCTGTCTTTGGTGGAGTGGCCGGGATTAAAGGCTTCTACTTTAGCAAAGAAGTCTCCTTTAAAGCCACTGGTGATGGAGTTTAAATGTATCAAGGGGGTTTTCCCTATCAATTGCAATACATTGTCATAAACCTGTATCTCTTCTTTCATAACTGAAGTTTTTCTGCAATTTCGGGTATGATAAAATTGCTTTAAAAGTTAAAACAATCTTAATTATATCTGGTCAAAGTTAAGGGAAATATTTTAATTATTCTGTTATTCCTTCTAAATCGAGTAAAAAAGCGTACTCCTCTGCCACCTCTTTCAGCGCTTCAAATCTACCTGAAGCTCCTCCATGGCCGGCATCCATATTGGTGTGAAAAAGAAGAATATTGCTATCGGTTTTCATCTCCCGCAGCTTAGCTACCCACTTGGCCGGTTCCCAGTATTGCACCTGGGAATCGTGGAGCCCGGTAGTGACCAGCATATGTGGATAATCCTGAGCCATTACATTGTCGTAAGGGGAATAGGATAACATATATTCAAAATACTCTTTATCATTAGGATTTCCCCATTCATCATATTCTCCGGTTGTAAGAGGAATGCTATCATCAAGCATGGTTGTGACCACGTCCACAAAGGGAACTGCCGCGATAATACCGTTATATAATTGCGGGGCCATGTTTGCCACTGCCCCCATCAACAATCCACCCGCAGAGCCACCCATTGCATATAGATGCTCTGCAGAGGTATATTTTTTAGAAATTAAATGCTTTGACACATCAATAAAATCGGTAAAGGTGTTCATTTTATTCATCAACTTTCCATCCTCATACCATTTTCTTCCAAGATACTCCCCTCCTCTTATATGGGCGATCGCATATATAAACCCGCGATCCAGGAGAGACAGCCGCGCACTGGAAAAATAAGGGTCTATCGTAGAACCATAGGAACCGTATGCGTACTGTAATAATGGGTTTTTTCCGTTTTTCTCAATACCTTTTCTGTAAATGAGAGAAACCGGCACTTTTGTACCGTCTTCAGCCGTAGCCCAAATCCTTTCTGTAGTATAATTGTCCTTATCAAATTCACCTCCCAAAACCTCCTGCTCCTTAAGTACATTCTTTTCCCGGGTTGTCATATTAAAATCAACTACAGATGTTGGCGTATTCAGGGAATTGTAGGTATACCTTAGAATATTGGTATCGAAATCTGGGTTAATGCTGGTATATGCAGTATAGGTCTCATTATCAAATGGCAGGTAATAACTCTCGCCTGTATCCCACCTGGTGATCTTTATTTTGTTAAGGCCGTTATGCCGCTCACTAAGTACCAAATAATCCTTGAAAATATCCAGGTCCTCCAAAAGGTGATCTTCCCTGTGGGGAACAACTTCTTCCCAGTTTTCGGCTTCCGTATGATCAACGCTGGTTTTCATTAATTTGAAATTCGTTGCACCGTCCTTATTTGTTAGAATATAGAAATGATCTTCATAATGGCTTATTCCATATTCAAGGCCCCGTATACGGCTTTGAAAAGGTTTAAAATCCTTTTCAGGAGTATTGGCATTAAGGATCCTGTATTCACTGGTGAGAGTACTACCGGAGCCTATAATAAGATACTTCCTTGATTTTGATTTATAGATATATGTATTGAAAGTTTCGTCCTTTTCCTCATAAACCAGCACATCATCTGCCGGGTCTGTACCAAGTATATGTTTGTATATTTGATTGGATCTGAGGGTTTGCTCATCCTTTTTGGTGTAAAAAAGAGTTTTATTATCATTTGCCCAGGTCGAGCCTCCTGTGGTGGTAAGGATCTTCTCAGGCAATATTTCCCCGGTTTCAAGATTCTTTATTTGGATCGTATATTTTCTACGGCTTAGAGTATCTACTCCAAAAGCAACAAGCTTATTATCGGGGCTTACATTAAGGCCACCAAGGCTGTAGTAGTCAAAACCTTCAGCCATTTCATTCACATTGAAGAGCACTTCTTCAGGAGCATCTAAGGTTTCTTTTTTTCGGGAATATACCGGGTAGTCCTTCCCTTTCTCAAAGCGGGTCAAATACCAGTAGCCATTCAGCTTATAAGGTACAGAGGAATCATCTTCCTTGATCCTGGCTCGCATTTCCTTAAATAAATTTTCCTGCAACTGCTTTGTATGAGCGGTCAAATATTCGTTATACTCATTTTCACTGTTCAGGTAATGGATCACATCAGGATTTTCCCTGTCGTTCATCCAATAATATTCATCCAGTCTAATCTTATCGTGAGCTGCCAGTTCCCTGGCTATTTTTTTTGCCTGTGGCGGGGTAACGTCTTTATTCAAAGGGGTAATAACTTTTTTCAAATCTGAAGAATTATGTGCGATCGCAAAGGTAAAGCTTCCAAAGAAAATAACTAATACTCTATTAATGTTTCGCAATAAGAAAAGGTAATTTAGTAAATTTGATTTTATTAAAATTTAAAAGGAAAAATTATGTTTGGAGATATGATGGGTATGATGAATAAACTCAGGGAAACCCAGGAAAAAGTTGAGGCAACAAAAGAGAGGTTAAAGACGGTAACACTTGAAGAAAAATCCAGTGATGGCCTGTTAAAGGTAACAATCACCGCTGCACGGGAGATAAAGAATATTTCTATTGCAGATGAACTCCTGGAGGATAAGGAGCAACTGGAAGATTATTTGGTGCTAACTTTAAATAAAGCCATTCAAAAGGCGTCTGACATTCACGAGGCAGAACTGGCTGCAGTAGCAAAGGATGGCATGCCCGATATCCCGGGGATGGATGAAATGCTGGGAAAGTAAAGTAGTATTGAGTATTGAGATATGAGTATTGAGATCGTTGCTGTCCGGAAATAGACTCTGGACCACTTCGCTGCTGGAATCTGGAATAGTAAAGTAGTATTGAGTATTGAGATATGAGTATTGAGATCGTTGCTGTCCGGAAATAGACTCTGGACCGCTTCGCTGCTAGAATCTGGAATCTAGACTGAAATAAATTGTTTTATTTGCGAGGTCAAATAAACTTACAATTCAAGAAAATCTCGAAGTTTAAAAAACCCTTCAGGAATTCCTAAAGGGTTTTTTAATTTTTGCTTTTTACAGCCGAATATTTTTAAGCACTTCCAGAAATCGTTGGTGCATTTCTTCTGAATAATCCAGGTGGGTCACAATCCTCAATTTACCCTGGCCCATATTGCTTATTCTTATATTCTGCTGCTTTAGCTGTTCCATAAAGGCAGCTTCATTTTTAGGGTTCTTGAGGTAGAAGATCACGATGTTGGTTTCCACTGGCTCTACCTCCCCAATAAATTCCTGCTTCTTAAGTGTTTGTCCAAGTTCTGAAGCTCTTCTATGATCATCTGCCAGCCGCTCCATGTGATTATCGAGTGCGTATATACCTGCAGCGGCCATGAAACCTACCTGTCTCATTCCACCTCCAAGAACTTTACGTACCCTCATAGCGTTTTTCATAATTTCCTTATCCCCTACTAATACAGTTCCTATAGGTGTCCCAAGACCTTTAGATAGACAAATGGAAATAGTGTCAAATATCTTTCCGTAGTCTTTGGGATCCTCCTTTTTCGCAACCAGGGCATTTACCAGCCGGGCACCATCCAGGTGTAGCCCAAGCCCGTGCTCATCACAAACCTTTCTTATCTTTCTTATTTCCTCAAAATCGTAACAGGCTCCCCCTCCCTTATTAGTGGTATTCTCAAGGCACACAAGCGTGGTTAGCGGACTGTGATAAAAATCTGGCGGATTGATATTTTCCTCCACCTGCCGCGCGGTTATCATCCCCCTGTCTCCATCGACGAGTTTACAGGAAACCCCGCTGTTAAAGGAAGCCCCTCCTCCCTCATAATTGTAAACATGGGCCCATTTATCACAAATTAGCTGATCTGCAGGCTGGGTGTGCAGTTTTATCGCCGCCTGGTTGGCCATACTCCCGGTAGGGAAGAACAGCGCTTCTTCTTTTCCGAACATCCTCGCCAGTTTCTCCTCCAGGGCATTTACCGTAGGGTCCTCTTTGTATACGTCATCTCCAACTTCGGCATTCATAATAGCCTCCAGCATTCCTTTGGTAGGTTTCGTTACGGTATCACTTCTTAAGTCTATCTCTTTCATTTCTATATTTTTCTGATATTTTTTCTGAATAATTCTTTTTAAAAATTTCCTATCGGGGAGCCATCGGGTATTTGTGGCGCTACCGGTAAAGCTTTAAATTCTGAAGGATCTTTCCTGAATTGGCTAATATCCTCCAAAAACTGCCTGTAGATCACGGGATTCTTTTTCCTGTTCTTTCTGAACCAATCTTCCAGCTCTACCAGTTTATAATTGGTAATCGCCTTCACCTGCGGGATCGCATCCTTGTGAACCGCCAAATTCATCAAATGCTGTAGCACATTATAATTTATAGAATTTTGAACTTCCTGTAAATACATATCCTCTTTTGTTGTCTGAATACTTTTTGCCAATAATTGATCTATAACCTCCGGAAGACCGGGAAGGCTTTGGTCAATCGCTTTTTGCTGTATAAGTCTTGCCGCTCTTTCGGGATTAAGAAGTAATCCAAGGGTCATATCACTGGCTGTGGCAGCAGCTCCCAGAGCATCAAAAGCCACTCCTGTATTGCTTTTAAAAGATTCCCGGGACCTTGAAAATCCAAATGCCCTTGGTGGAAAAAGTTTCAGCTTATCCCTTGGAATTGCCAGCTCCTGTGCATCCAAAGTGCGGAGTACTACCCTTAAAGCCTGTGTTTGGGCTTCGGCGTCCAGGGCTTCCACCACCGTCTCATTGTCCCCCTTCACGGCGTACCTATAATTAAGTCCGCCAATACGCTTAACGGCTGCTTCTGTTTGATACCTATGGAAAAAATATAGCGGGACGAAGACATCTTCAAGTACAGAGTAGGTCTCTCCCGTACGAATATTATCAATAGAAAAATTGGCTATAGCCTGTTTTCTTAGCTCAAGCACCCTTTCCAGTTCAAGGGAAGGGTTTTTGGAATTATCCCATAAATGAGCACCTGCGTGAGCTCCGCCGGTAGCCCTGGCATCACTGTCACTAATAAATTCAAGTCCCTTTTCCTGAGCTTCGAGAAGGGTAGTCCTTAGAAATTCTTCTTCAGTAGAACCCGCCGGTACAGGAGAATAAGAATATTTTACAGTGAATTTATCCCACTCCCCTATTCCACTGTCGTAAGCATTAGTAAGATCAACATTTCCATCTTTTAGGTTGATCATTGGGTGGGGGTAATCCATCACAGAGGAATTGTTATTTGTACTGGCAGCAAAATTATGGGTAAATCCAAGAGTATGCCCCACTTCGTGGGCAGAGAGCTGGCGAATCCTGGCAATTGCAAGATCCATCATTTCATTATAATTATCATCCCTTTCGGCAAATGGTTTATCGAGCAAAGCCTGTGCGATCATTAGGTCCTGGCGTATTCTTAAACTTCCAAGGCTCACATGACCTTTAATGATCTCTCCTGTTCTTGGGTCTACCACGCTCGCGCCATAGCTCCATCCCCTGGTAGACCTGTGTACCCATTGAATCACATTATAACGCACATCCAGTGGGTCTACATCTTCAGGAAGCATTTTAACCTGGTACGCATCCTTATAACCTATAGCTTCAAAGGCCTTCCCCCACCACTTTGCGCCCTCTAGAAGCGCAGTCCTTACGGGCTCGGGGGTGCCGGGATCCAGGTAATATATAATAGGTTCTACTGCCTCACTTATTTCAGCCCCGGGATCCTTTTTCTTTAACCTGTGCCTAATTATGAATTTCTTTTCAAGTGGTTCATAAACAGGGGTCGAATAATCATAATAGGACATTGAGATAGCTCCACTTCCCGGGGAGAAGCTTCTTTTCTCATAATTTTCATCTGGTAATTTCACAAAGGAGTGGTGAAGATTCACAGTAAGATTTTGAGCATTGGGTGCAACACTCCTTAAAGTCCCGCTTGCTGCCTCACCTTCAAAAGTGAGCATAGCCTCAAACTCCACATTTTCAGGAAATGCTTTCGTACGTGGGAGGTGCAGGGCACTCTTATTATTATTAATTTTAAAACTTCCGTGATTTCCCCTTTGCAGGCGGGAAGCAACCCCGTGGGCATCTTCCATTAAAAACGGGGTAAGATCAATAATATACTTCCCTTCGGTTTCCTCTTTAATTTCGAATCCATATAGTACAGAACGTGCAAAAGCTTCCTCGACGCTCTTTCTTTCAGCATCATTATCTGTTATGGCGCGGTATTTCATATTTGGCTGCACCAGCAACAGCTTTTTTCCGGCTTTTTCAAATCTCACAATAGCCTCATTTCCCAGTTGCCCCCTATCAAGTCCAATATCATTGGAACCAAGCCCTGTGGCAAGCGAAGGAACATATAGAAATTCATCATTGAGCCTTTCTACCTCCAGGTAGATCGCACCATCTTTTTCTGAATAATAAAAATTAAAATAACCTTCCTGTTTTACAAGATCTTCCTTGCTTTCCAGGAATTGTGATTGAGCGCTCATTATTATACTGAAAATAAGCGCGATAGAAAAAAGAGCCTTCATGTAGCGGAGTTTTAAGGAGCCTAAAACTATAAAATAAATGCAAAATAGTTTTCTAAAAGGGGGCTTTAATTCTATTTTTACGCAAATATTTATTGAAAATGATCAATACTGAACAAATAAAAGATCTTAAGGATCGCCTGGTTGCGTTAAGGAGGTATCTTTGACGTTGATGCCAAACAAATAGAAATCACCAATTTAGAGGAGAAAACCTATTCGCCTGACTTTTGGGACAATCCTAAAGAGGCAGAGGCATTGATGCGCGAGCTTAATTCTGAAAAAAAGTGGGTGGAAGATTATCTTAAAGGAGAAACCCTGGTAGAGGACCTCGAGGTACTTTATGAATTTTATAAAGAAAAGGAAGCAACAGAAGAGGATGTGGTTTCCCGTTATGAAGATGCGGTAGACCTCATAGAAGATCTGGAGTTCAAGAACATGCTTTCTGAAGAAGGCGACAGCTTAAGTGCGGTTCTACAGGTGACAGCAGGTGCAGGTGGGACAGAAAGTTGTGACTGGGCAGAGATGCTTATGCGCATGTATTTGCGATGGGCAGAGAATAAGGGGTTTAAAGTTAGAGAACTCAATTACCAGGCAGGTGAAGTCGCAGGAATAAAAACCGTTACCATTGAAATTGAAGGAGAATACTCCTTTGGCTGGTTAAAAGGTGAGAACGGGGTCCACAGGTTGGTGCGAATTTCCCCTTTTGACAGCAATGCAAAACGACATACTTCCTTTGCTTCAGTGTATGTTTATCCACTGGCAGATGATACTATTGAAATAGAGATCAACCCTGCAGATATTTCATGGGAAACCATGAGATCATCTGGTGCAGGAGGGCAAAATGTAAATAAAGTTGAAACTGCAGTCCGCCTTCGTCACGCCCCCACGGGGATCGTTGTAGAGAATTCTGAAACAAGATCACAGCTGGAAAACAAAACTAAGGCCATGCAACTGCTTAAGAGCCAGCTGTATGAAATAGAACTTCAAAAGCAGCAGGCACAGCGCCGGGAAATAGAGGATTCCAAAATGAAGATAGAATGGGGTTCCCAAATAAGGAATTATGTGATGCACCCTTACAAACTGGTTAAAGATGTTCGCACCGCTGCAGAGATAGGTAATGTGGAAGCCGTTATGGATGGGGAGATCGATAAATTCCTTAAGGCCTATCTTATGATGATGGGACAAAGGAATGATGATTGATTAGGGACTTAAAAGTTTTTGAAACTTAATTTTATTGTGTATTTTATAGTAAAAGAAATTCAATGATAACGATCTACCACAACCCCCGCTGCAGAAAATCAAGAGAAGGCCTGGAGATCTTAGAGAAATCTGGCCAGAAATTTGAAACCAGAGAATATTTAAAGGAACCTCTCACTGAAGCCGAACTGGACACCCTTATATCCAAACTTCAAATAGCACCGGTACAACTAGTGCGAAGGAATGAAAGTATTTGGAAAGAAAACTATAAGGATCGGGACCTTAGTGACCGGGAATTGGTCGCAATAATGGCAGAAAATCCCAAGCTTATTGAACGACCAATAGTAGAGAAAAATGATAAGGCTGTCATTGGCAGGCCTCCCTCAAATATTGAAAAAATTTTATAAATTAGGAACCCGAAAGATCCTATGATGAAAAAAGAAAGCAGGATATTACTTCTAGGTCTGGCTGCAATTACAGTTGGAGGCTTTGTGTATTCCCAAATTTATATTCACGAGCAAAGCAGAAGGGAAATTAAAGAAATAGCCAATGAGCTAGCACTTGCATGGCAGGAGAAGCTTGATCTTACACTTGAGCAAAAACTAAGGCTTGAAGATCTTATTATTACATATACCATAAGGAAAAACGCCATTATAAATGATAGTATCCCGGAGTACAGGAAGATACAGAAGCTTAAAAAGGTGCAGGTAAAGGAACACCGAAACCTTAAAAAGATCCTTAGTGATTCCCAGTTCAATGCCTATGTTGGAATAAATAAAAAAATTCCGGATACAATTATTGATTCAGTTTCAGCTTCTTAGGCAGGAAAACATAGCAAAACCCCAGTCTTTAACGGTTTTTTAACGATTGTGATTTAAACCTTTGGGTTAAAAATGGGTCTAACACCAAAAACGTGTTATGATTAATAAGTTCCTTCCCATCAGCTTCCTGCTGATTTTATTTTTTACCCTTCCCCTTAATTCCTTTGCTCAATCCAGTGAGTACACTATTTCCGGTAAGGTTATAGATGACGATATGGGGGTGCCGCTTGAATATGCTACCATTTCCATAACCAAACCCAATGATCCCGAATACCTTGATGGCGGGGTTACAGATCTTGAGGGAAACTTTGCCCTTAAAGTAGGACCGGGTACATATAATATTACAATTGAATATATCTCCTTTGAACCAAAGCGTTTTAACAATCGGCAGGTAAACGCAGATCTTAACCTGGGAACCATCGAATTGGGAATAAGCCAGGACAGCCTGGATGAGGTTGTGGTTGTTGCTGAAACTACAGAGGTGGAAGTACGACTCGATAAAAAGATCTATAATATTGGAAAAGACCTTACCACTGCAGGAGGAACCGTGGCCGATGCCCTTAACAATGTACCATCTGTAGCCGTAGATGTTGAAGGAGGAATAAGCTTGAGAGGTAATGATAATGTAAGAATACTTATTAATGGAAAACCATCTGCAATGGCTGGTTTTGGATCTACAGATGTACTCGCACAATTACCGGCAGAAGCCATTGAGCGGGTTGAAGTTATCACTTCTCCCTCTGCCCGTTATGATGCTGAAGGAACTGCAGGTATCTTAAATATTATCCTTCGAAAGGAAAAGACATTAGGTTTTAACGGTTCCCTTACTGCCAACGCAGGGTATCCCGATAATGCAGGGATCTCTGCCAATGTAAACCTAAGAACAGATAAATTCAATATTTTTAATACTACAGGTTTCCGCTATTTTGATGCACCGGGAAATAACTGGAGTGATACCCGCTACAGGCCCAGACGAAACAGTGAAGGTGAACTTGTAGACCCGGAATTTGACAGGATCTATGAAAGAAGGATCGTAAACAGGTTAAACCGAAACTTCAACACCAATTTTGGAGTTGAGTATTACCTAAACGATCAATCCTCCCTAACGGCCAGTATCTTCTATAGATACGGGGAAGATGAAGATATCACTACCAACAATAGTGACAGGTATAGAAGCGGCTCACTTGTGGAACAAACCCTTCGTAGGGAGCTGGAAACAGAAAAGGATAACAGGTATCAATTCTCTGTGAATTACATTAACCGCTTTAATGATAAAGGTCACCAGCTTACCGCCGATATCCAGATAGGAAAAGGGAATGAAGTTGGAACAGGATTTATCACAGAGAACCAAACCTTTAGTAGAGAGAATATTGAAAGAAACTTTATAGAAGAAACAATTGCCCAAACCGAGGATGAAACAGAATATCTTATCCAGGCAGATTATGTTCTTCCAATAGGCGAAAATTCACAGTTTGAAGCCGGTTTTAGAGGAGAGTTTGAAAATACTGTAACAGATTATGAACTCCTTTTTGATGGGGAGGTAAATGAAAGATTAACAAACGTTTTTGATTATACAGAAAATGTGAATGCACTGTATTCACAGTATGGTACCAAATTCGGAGATTTTTCTTTCCTTTTGGGCTTGAGGCTTGAAAACACCCAGTTAAAAGGAAATATAGATTCCAGGTTAACAGATGAGGAGCTTAGAGAAGAATTCGGTTTTACAATTGATACAGATTTCGATAATAACTACCTGGGCTTATTTCCAACAGTCAATCTTATTTATGAAATAGGAGACCAGGAAAACATTACACTTGGATATAACCGAAGGATCAACAGACCACGTGGATGGTTCATCAACCCTTTCCCTTCAAGATCAAGTAGAACAAATGTATTCCAGGGTAATCCAAATCTAAGGCCCGCTTTTGCAAATGCGTGGGACCTGGGTTATCTTAAAAGATGGGGGAAATTGACTTTTACCTCCTCTGTATACTATCAGCTTGAGACAGATGCCTTCCAAAGGATCGAAGAGTTTACAGGTGCGGTTACCCCTGGAGATGAAATTCCTATTACCAGGACAATCCCGGTAAACCTTGCAACAAATGAAAGAATTGGTGGAGAACTTGGTTTCTTATACAACCCGGCAAGTTGGTTACGTCTTAATGGTAGCTTTAACTTTTTCCAGTTCAATACTGAAGGGGAATTTGAAGGACAGGATTATAGCGTTCAAAATACCAGCTGGTTTGGAAGATTTAGCTCCAAGGTTTCTTTACCCGCAAGTATAGAATGGCAAACCAATGCATTCTACAGGGGACCATCAGATGACGTACAGGGAAGACAGGAAGGAATTCTTTCTATTGACCTGGCATTGAGTAAAGATATTTTTAACGATAATGCGACAATTTCCTTTAACGTAAGAGACCTTTTGAATTCCAGGAAAAGACGTTCCTTTACATCTACAGAATTTTTTGATAGAGATAGTGAATTCCAGTGGAGAGAGCGCTCTTTCAACCTTTCCCTTGTATATAGGTTCAACCAGCAAAAAAGAGAGCAGGACCGCAGGAATCGCCAACAGGATAGCGGGGATATGGACGGAGATTTCGAGGGATAACCACAATCCAACAGAATCAATCATATTATGGCTGCCTATTTTGGCAGCCATATTTATTTAGACATTTCCCTTTCCCGCTTTAGAATTAAAAATCATTGGTGTCCGATTAATAAAATCTGAATTTCCGTTTAGCCTTGCTATGTATAGTCTGGAGGTCATATCAACCTCAACATGGGGATGGTTTTGAATCTAAAATAGTTTAGGAAAATCCACGGTTTTTAGAGGTGGGTAAAGCGATGTTTTCCATTGAAGTAAATTTTAGTCCAGGTTCTATATTCTAGCAGCGGAAGCGGTCCAGACTCTTTAACCCGACAATAATGAGTTAAAAATGATAATTTTACATTGGGATAAAGTAGAATTTACTGAAGGAATCCCTACATGAAAAAAGTCGCCCTAACTGGCGACTTTTTTATTTTATATTGTACCGGCTATCCGGGGATATATGCCTTATTTAAGAAAACCTGTTTTACCAGTTGGCAAGAGTCTATTGAAGCTTTTTGGCTTCCTTTTGACGTTTTCTCTTTTCCTTGTATTCTTTCATTGTTTCTGCGATGGATCCTCCAATCCAGTAAGGAAGAATAGCCATTAAGAATATCATAAGCCAAAATCCCATCGTTAGGATAACAAGAAAGGCTATGAAGCCAAGGTATTGATCAAATTCGAACATAGTTTCTAAGGATTTTCAAAGTGTAGCAAAGATAGCAACTCTTAAATTTATGTGCCAATTAAATTTAAAATTTTCAGAAAAAAATATTTCCACTTTCAACCTGCTCTTATCCTTGAAGATAATTGAAAACATTTCAAAAATTTGTATATAAATTAAAGCATTAAAAAATGTGAAAATGTAAATTTGTATTCTAATCTTAATAAATTATGGACTATCGTATAGAGAAAGACACCATGGGTGAAGTTAAGGTTCCTTCGAATAAACTTTGGGGAGCCCAAACCGAACGTTCAAGGAATAATTTTAAAATTGGCCCGGCAGGTTCCATGCCTTTGGAAATAGTGTATGGTTTTGCATACCTCAAAAAAGCTGCTGCATTTACTAATTGTGAACTGGGGGTTCTCCCGGTAGAAAAAAGGGATTACATAGCGCAGGTTTGCGATGAGATCCTTGAAGGAAAACACGATGACCAGTTCCCACTGGTAATATGGCAAACAGGAAGTGGTACTCAAAGTAATATGAACCTAAACGAGGTGATTGCCAACCGTGCCCACCAGCTTGCGGGGAAAACTATTGGTGAGGGTGAAAAGACCCTGCAGCCAAATGATGACGTAAATAAATCGCAATCGTCCAATGATACATTCCCTACCGGGATGCATATTGCTGCTTACCACAAAGTGGTAAAGGTGACTTTACCGGGGGTTAAGAAACTTAGAAATACCCTTAAAAAGAAATCGGAAGAATTTCGTGATGTTGTAAAAATAGGACGCACCCATTTTATGGATGCCACTCCCCTAACCCTGGGACAGGAATTTAGCGGGTATGTTGCCCAACTGGATTACGGGATCAAGGCCCTGGAAAACACCTTACCTCACCTGGCAGAACTTGCGCTTGGAGGTACTGCAGTGGGAACAGGACTTAATACTCCCAAGGGGTATTCCAAGAGGGTAGCCGAATTTATCGCAAAGTTCACAGAACTACCATTCACCTCGGCTCCCAATAAATTTGAGGCTTTGGCGGCACATGATGCCCTTGTGGAGGCTCACGGGGCTCTAAAACAACTTGCAGTTTCTCTTAATAAAATAGGTAATGATATAAGGATGCTTGCCTCTGGCCCAAGAAGCGGGATTGGGGAAATTAATATTCCTGCCAATGAGCCCGGTTCTTCAATTATGCCCGGCAAAGTAAACCCAACCCAATGCGAAGCTCTAACTATGGTCTGCGCCCAGGTTATGGGGAATGATGTGGCACTAAGTGTTGGAGGGATGCAGGGACAATTTGAGCTTAATGTATTTAAACCTGTAATGGCCGCAAACTTCCTGCAGAGTGCTCAATTACTAGGTGATGCCTGTGTTTCCTTTGATGAACATTGTGCACAGGGTATAGAACCAAACCACCAGCGAATCAAGGAACATTTGGATAATTCCCTTATGCTTGTGACTGCTCTAAATACAAAGATTGGTTATTACAAAGCTGCAGAGATTGCCAATACAGCTCATCAAAACGGCACTACCCTTAAGGAGGAAGCTGTAAACCTTGGTTATGTGACCAAAGAGGAATTTGACGAATGGGTGCAACCCAAAGATATGGTGGGAGCATTAAAATAAACCTTTTTACACTTTATTAGATATAAAAAATCCTGCCGGTCGGCAGGATTTTTTTATGTAAACAGGATTAAATTAACTTTTTTCCTTCACCGGTTTCACCTTTGGCTTCTTTGATTTTTTGCTGTAGTACATATCATATTTCCAGTAAGATAAAGCACCTAATACGGCTACTACTGCAATTGAATAATACACGAAGGTGGGGGTGATAACCTTATCACCACTTGCATAGGAGTGAAGTCCTGCCAGGTAAAAGTTCACACCAAAATAGGTCATTAAAATACTGGCGAAAGCAATTATTGCCATAAGGTTAAAGAACCACCTGCTCCTTAAGCCCGGCACCAGTCTCATATGAATGACAAAGGCATAAACCATAATACTTACAAGTGCCCAGGTTTCCTTAGGATCCCAGCCCCAGTAGCGGCCCCAGCTTTCATTTGCCCACTGGCCTCCAAGGAAATTCCCGATTGTCAACATAACAAGGCCAACGGTAAGAGCCATTTCTGTAATGATGGTGATCTCCTTAATATTTAATTCCATCTTGGCCTTGTTTCTGTCATTGGTCATGATCATTAAGAGAAGGGCTACTGCTCCAAGGATCATCCCCAGCGTGAATGGGCCATAACTACCTACAATTACAGAAACGTGTATCATTAACCAGTAGGAATCCAGTACAGGCTGTAAATTGGCTATAGAAGGATCCATCCAGTTCCAGTGAGCGATCATTAATATCATTGCTGTCACAAATGCAGTTGAAGCTATGGTAAGATCACTTTTTCTTCCAAAGGCCAATCCAAAGAACATCGTTGCCCAGGCAACATAGATCATAGACTCATATGCATCACTCCAGGGGCGTGCCCTGAGATATACCATCTTGCTGCAAGTCCAAGGGTGTGCAGAATGAAAAAGAGCAAAAGTATAATTGCACTTGATTTTATTAAGATATTTATAAGTTTGGAATCCTTGAATATTTGAACTATCACCAGGATTAGCATAATTAAACCACCAAACAAATACATGCTAAAGAGGTTTCTAAAGATATCATACTTGTTATAAAGTACCTCTGCATCTATTTTTTGTTGTGAGGGCCTCACTTCACCTCCAAATTTCTTTTGGAAACCTACGATGCTTTCCAGGAGTTCGTCTGCCCGCTCATAGTCCCCTGTCTTTCGTGCCTCCCGTAGAGTATTCATATAAATTGGCAGGATTTGCCGCACATATACGGAGTCCATCCCCTTAAAATTAGACTCGGCCACTTTGGTATAGGACACCCAGGTATTGTTCTCATCTTCAGGGATAGGAAATATTCGCAACATTTCCCCCTGTAGGGCATAGAATAATAAATTCACCTTCCTGTCTGTCTCAATAAAGTCTTTTTGAAATTGATTTGGAACAGCCGCTTTATAGGCTCCTTCGAGGTGTGGTGATAATTTATAAACCCCGGTCCTGTCAAAGAAATCTGTCATTGCCAGGTATTTTTGATCTTCAGGAACACCTGTAATATGCCTTATGCTATCATTATTGGGTTTCACGTAGATCATTGGTGCATTATACCAAAGTGCAGGATTTTCAGTCATAGATATAAGCACCTGGTCGGCATTAAGGCCTTCGTATTTATCTTTCTTACTAAGCTTCCGCAGCAATTCAGATGAAAAAGTATTGGCAGGCTTCATTCTACCACCTGCATCTTGTATTACCAGCTTTCCAAATTTGGCAGCATGTTCTGCACTTACAGCAGTGGCATTTATAATGGAATCCACCTGTTCCTTACTTGTCCTTATATGACCATGTTCCGGTTCCTGTTCCTCGGTTACCGGTGCAGAGGCCGGTATCGTATCCTGTACCTGGGCAAAACCAAAAGAGGTAAACAGCAACAATGCCGCGGCAGTGGATTTTAATTTTGCTTTCCTTGCCTTCACCTTTTCCAGCATTTCCTTTAATTTTCCAAACCTGCTTCCTTTATCAAACAGGATGAGCATCAACCCCAGGTATAAAAGTGTATAGCCTATATAAGTGATCCAGGTGCCCCAATAATCGTGGTTCACAGAAAGTACCGTTCCTTTTTCATCGGGATCAAAAGACGCCTGGAAGAACCTGTACCCTGCTTTATCCAAAACATGGTTCATATAGATCTCGTATGGCCAGCTTTCCCCGTCCTCCTCAAAAACCGTTACTTTACTTTTATATGAAGAGTAACTGGGGGTGGGGTTATTTTCTGTACCGGGATATTTTTCAGCAATAAAATCATCAAGCCTCATACTAAAAGGCAGCTCCATTTCCTTGGAACCATAACTTAAATACACCTCGAGGCCACCCACTTCAATTTGTTGTGGAGGATTCACTATTCCCTTGCCTCCAAGCATACTTACGGTAGTGGCTTCGCCGCCAGAAGTTACCTTAACCGTAACAGCACTGGACTGTCCCTGCTCCTTTGTTTCTGTAGGGATGATATCATAGATCCCACGAGCGACCGGCTCGGGAACCACAAATTGCATTCCTCCAAGGTTGTACAGAGAGCGCAGTTGAAAAGGCTGAAGGCTGTCTCCTTTAACTTCTCCCTCATACTCATCTGCCATTCTCATATAGCTTCCTTCAAAAGGCGTATCAATCTTATAGGTTCCCTCCTCTTCGTCAACCACAAAATTAATAGCTCCTTCTGTAGGCTTATTATAGGCAAAGAGAACATTATGGATATTTGCAACATCTCCTTCCTTTAAGTAATGCTCGTGCCTTCCACCGTCACCGGCTTCAACAATTTGAATGTAATTGTCACCACTTTCACTTAAAATAAGGCCTTCTTCTGCCCAGTGCAAATAGTTAACTACCTCAATTGTCACGGGTTGCCCATTATAATCTGTATGGATTGTAACATCATTCTCGGTTTCAGGAGCCAGAAGAACAGGTTTTTCTATTACCCTGCGCCTGGGCTCGCCGTTTATTTCACCATCAAGGTAAGCAGTGAGATAGGTTTTTTCTGAAAGGAAAGTGTTTGTAGTTTCCCCTTCCCTTATTGGCATTATGCCCTCATAACTTATATATCGGGTAACAAAGGCCCCAACAAGGATAAGTACAAAAGAAAGGTGGATTAAAAGAGAAGACCATTTTTCCCTTTTGTGTAGATTATAACGATAAATATTACCGGCGAAATTGATTACAAAAAAGACCATAATTGCCTCGAACCACCAGGCATTGTAGATCATAATCCTGGCAGTTTCAATTGTATACCAGCTTTCTATAAATGTTCCAAGTGCCATGGCAATGGAAAAGACAATGAACAAGACTGCCATTATTCGGGTAGAGAACAAGACAGACGCAATTTTATTCTGCATTATGATTACTTTAAATCGGTGCAAATTTAACGAAATTTAAACATTTAGCCGTGCTTATTCCCGCGCAAAACCGGCAGACAAATGTTAATTTTAATCGGCGTTTTTTTGGTATTTTAGCCGAATGAAGAGCATCGTACTATTTGGAGCCGGGAATGTTGCAACGCATTTATTCCGGGCTTTTGCTGAAATCGAGGATTATGAAGTGATACAGGTCTATAACCACCGGGAAAAAAGCCTGGAGTTTTTCAAGGAAAAAGTTCCTGTAACCACAGATTTTACCGAAGTTTTTCCCGCAGATATCTACCTTTTCGCTCTTAAGGATGAAGCAATATCGTTACTTGCAGACCGGGTGCATTACCGGGATGCCCTTATGCTTCATACATCTGGCGCCACTCCTTTGGCAGCTTTTGAGAGTTTTGAAAAGGCGGGAGTTTTTTATCCCCTGCAAACCTTCAGCAAAAATAAACCAGTTGATTTTAAAGAAATTCCTATTTGCATTGAGGCAAAAAATGAGTCGCAGCTAAAAATGACAGAACAACTGGCACTAAAGATCTCTCCGGCCGTTTATAAGATAAATAGTGAACAAAGAAGATCCCTTCACGTGGCGGCAGTGTTTGTAAGTAACTTTGTGAATTTTTTATATTCCCAGGGCGAGCAAATTTGCAGGCAAAATAAGATTCCCTTTGAGATCCTGCATCCACTCATAAAAGAGACAGCTTTGAAAATAAAAAATTTAAGCCCTTTTGATGCCCAAACAGGTCCGGCAAAACGAGGAGATAGTGATGTGATTAACGAACATCTTGGATTATTAAATGAGGACCAAAAAACAATCTATAACCTCTTAACCAATTCTATAAAGAAACTTCATGGAAAAGAATTATAAAGAATATCTTAATCACATAACCACCTTCATCTTTGATGTAGACGGGGTACTTACAGATGGCTCCATACAGGTGAGCACAGAGGGTGAGTTGCTGCGTACTATGAACATTAAAGATGGCTACGCCTTAAAAACTGCTCAATTGGCCGGATTCCATGTTTGTATCATTTCAGGAGGAAAAAATGAAGGTGTAAGAAAACGCCTTCGGGACCTGGGGATCACAAATATTTACCTGGGTATCAACGATAAAGTGGAACAACTCGATGAATTCTTTGATATTTATGAAATTGACCGCGAAAATGTCCTTTATATGGGTGATGACATCCCCGATCTTTATGCCATGAAAATGGTTGGCATGCCTTGTTGTCCACAGGATGCAGCTGCAGAGATCAAGGAGATAAGCCGTTATGTCTCCCACAGGAAGGGTGGAAAAGGCTGTGTGCGCGATGTAATTGAGCAGGTATTGAAAGTACAGGGCAAGTGGCTCACCAATCACAGTGCTTTATGAATTGGGTATATCTTGTAATAGCAGGCTTATTTGAAGTAGGATTTGCGTTTTGCCTGGGAAAGGCAAAATTTTCCTCGGGTACAACTGCCACCTGGTGGCTTGTGGGTTTCCTCTTATCCCTCGCAATAAGTATGGCTCTTTTATATAAGGCTACACAAACCCTTCCAATAGGTACGGCATATGCAGTTTGGACAGGAATAGGTGCCGTGGGCACCGCTTTGCTTGGGATATGGATCTTCAAGGAACCTGTTCACTTTTGGCGATTGTTCTTTCTTACCACCCTAATTATTTCCCTTGTAGGACTAAAATTTGTTTCTCATTAAATTCTATTAATGTTTCTTTCCCTTCTAAAGCTAATAAGGTTTCAAAATCTTTTGCTCGTAATAGCCTGCCAGTTCTTAATTAAATATGCTCTTTTTGAAAGCTTCGGGATAGCTGTAACTCTGGGTGCATTCGATTTTTTCCTGCTTTGCCTGGCAACGGTTTGCATAGCGGCAGCAGGAAATATTATTAATGACCTTTATGATGTGGAGACAGACAGGCTCAATAAACCTCACCGGCAAGTGATCCCGTCCAGAATTTCAGAAAAATTTGGGTATAATCTATACCTTATTCTCACTGTCACCGGGGTGGGCATTGGTTTTTATCTATCCAATCTCATTGGCCGCCCGGGATTTTCAGCTATATTCATCATAATTTCAGCCCTTCTTTATTTGTACGCTACGTATCTAAAGCAAGTGATCCTGGTGGGCAATATTATTATAAGCCTGCTGGTAGCAATGGTAATCATCATTGTTGGATTATATGATCTTCTACCAGCCATAACCCCTCAAAACCAGAACACCCAGGCAGTTATATTTTCCATACTGCTGGATTATGCTACTTTTGCTTTTATGATCAACCTGCTGCGGGAGATGGTCAAAGACCAGGAAGATGTTACAGGGGATTATAATACCGGCAGGAACAGCCTTCCAATAGCTGTGGGCCGTTCCCGGGCAAATAAGATCATCTTTGCCCTAGGGTTAATTCCACTTGCCACAATTATATGGTATATGTATGAATACCTTTTTACCAATACCTATGCGGTGATCTATGTGCTTATTCTTATTGTGGGGCCCCTGCTTATTTTTGAGGTGAACCTGTTAAACGCAAAGAAGAAGATCCATTATGCGAGGTTAAGCTTGTTATTGAAAATAGTTATGGCACTGGGATTGCTTTCCCTGGGTCTTTATCCTTTTATAATATAATTTCATGCTGAAAGACTTACTTAAGAATTATCATATTATTCTTGCTTCGGGCTCTCCAAGAAGACACCAGTTCCTAAAAGAATTGGATATTCCGTTTATTGTTAGGACCAAACCGGTGAAAGAGGTCTATCCTGAAAACTTGAAACGTGAGCAGATAACCAATTACCTGGCACAGCTTAAAGCTGAAGTGTTTCTGAAAGAATTAAAGGACAACGAGATCCTCATCACAAGCGACACTATTGTATGGCACCAGGATAAAGCCTTAGGAAAACCGGAAACAACTTCAGAAGCCTTTAAAATGCTGGAATCTCTTTCAGGAAAAACCCACGAAGTGATAAGCTCTGTGACCTTCACTACCAATGAGCTGCAGGAAACTGTAAGCAATGTCACTAAAGTTACCTTTAAAGAACTTACAAAGTTTGAAATTGATCATTATATAATAAATTATCACCCCTTGGATAAAGCCGGGGCCTATGGTATACAAGAATGGATTGGGTTGATTGGGATAACCCATGTGGAGGGAAGTTATTTCAATGTAGTTGGACTGCCAACTCATTTGGTTTACAGATGTCTTGTTGATATCGCATCCGGTAAAAATTTGTAATTTTAATCAAAACTTTACAAAATGTCTTTCCATCCCGCTCTCAGGTTTTTCTTACTCTTTTCAGGTATTCTTTTATCTGGTTGTAAAGGCGGGGACACCGGCGAATCTATCCTGCCAGAAAGGGAACTGTCCCAGGATTTCAAGGATTACTGGTTTGCAGGGGAAGCTGAAATAACTTCCTATGACCTGTTGCAATACCGGTATGGAGAACCCAGAGAAGGAGAAGCAGCCCTCATTTTTGTTACCGAAGATTTCCTTAAAGAGGAACAGGTAAAAGCCAATCGAAAAAGTGAGAATTCTGTACCCGTATTAAAACTAAATGCCACTAAAAATTTCCTTACCGGAATTTATCCCTATTCCATCATGCAAAGCACATTTTATCCTTTGGAAGGGAATTCCCATGCCCTTAAGGTCACTGCTTCCATACAGGAATGGTGCGGGCAGGTTTATATGCAGCTTAATAACAGGAATAAGTATGAAATACTTTCACACTCTTATTTTGAAGGAGAGGAAGACCAGTTTCCTTCCCTGTCACGATACCACCTGGAAAATGAGGTTTGGAACCAAATACGCATAGACCCTCAATTGCTTCCTACCGGAAATATCAAGATGATCCCATCGTTTGAATATATAAGACTGGCCCACATCGAGATAAAAGCTTATGATGCTTTCGCGGAATTTTACATGGATAAAGGCCTATCTGTATACCGCATTTCATATCCAAAGCTTCAAAGAAAACTTCTTATTTATCATCACCCTGTCTTTCCACATCCAATTGAAAAATGGGAGGAGGTTTCTCAAAGGGATGGGGAGGAAGTACGATCTACTGCAACAAAAAAATCCAGGCTTAAAATTGATTACTGGACCAGGAATTCCAATAATGATTTACCTTTGCGCGACAACCTGAAACTAAATTAATGTACGATTTCCTTACCACCTACAGTACACAGCTAGGTAAGACCATAGCTATTATAGTTATTCTGGTCTTATTGCAATTTATCCTCAAGCAGGCAGCTCATAAAGTGGGCAAAAGAACTGAAATAAACATAACAAGGACCAGGTTAATGTTTAAGTACATTAATATCCTCATCCTTTTGATCGCCTTTTTCCTTTTTTCCTTTGCCTGGGGAATGGACCTGGGTGATCTTTCCCTTATCTTTTCTTCTACGTTTGCGGTCATAGGGGTAGCCCTTTTTGCTATTTGGTCCATACTTAGTAATATCACCTCCGGGATCATCATGTTCTTTTCCTTTCCATACAGGATAGGAGATAAAATTAAGATACATGATAAAGACATGCCTATAGAAGCTGTGATCGAAGATATCAGGGCTTTTCATTTACACTTAAGGACAGATGACGGCGAACTTACCACCTACCCCAATAACCTAATTCTTCAAAAAGCGGTGACTTTGGTGCAAAAGGATGTCTACCTCGATGAAGGTAAGGACAGCTTGTAAAAGAAAAGATTAAAAGTTCTCTTACAATCTTAAAGTTCATATATTTGGGAGGTTGACAACAATTTTTTGTAAATGCGAAAATTTTTATTCCTCCTTTTCTCACTGACTTTCTTTTTTGCCCCGGCACAAAGTCCTAAAAAATTAAATTCTGCTGAGATCCATCAGGCTATAAAAAAACTGAATTTCCTGGGATCTGTCCTCTATGTTGCCGCACATCCAGATGATGAAAACACCCGGCTCATTTCATATTTTTCAAATGCCGTACATGCCAGGACTGCCTATCTCTCAATCACCCGCGGGGATGGTGGTCAAAATCTTATTGGCCCTGAACTCAAAGAACAACTGGGTCTAATAAGGACACAGGAACTTCTTGCAGCCAGGAATATTGATGGCGGGGAGCAGCTTTTTACCCGCGCCATAGATTTTGGCTACACCAAGACCCCACAAGAGGCTATGGAATTTTGGAACAGTAATGAGGTCCTGGGGGATGTGGTTTGGGCAATAAGAAAATTTAGGCCAGATGTAATTATTAACAGGTTCAACCACCGTACAGCAGGAGAAACTCACGGGCAACATACCGCCTCTGCCCTGCTTGCTATGGATGCATTTGATCTTGCGGGAGACCCTTCTACTTTTAAAGATCAACTGGAATATACCACGCCCCACCAGCCTAAGAAATTATATTTTAACACCTCTCCCTGGTTTTATGGAAGTGAGGAAGCTTTTGAAGAAGCACTGGATTCTACATTTCTTGAATTTGAAACAGGAGTTTACTTCCCGTTATTAGGATTATCCAATCCCGAAATTGCGGCGCTTAGTCGCAGCCAGCATCAATCCCAGGGATTTGGCAGCACAGGGAGCCGGGGTACCCAAAAGGAATACCTGGAAATGATAAAAGGGGATCTTCCTGCAGGAGAAACTTCTGTATTTGAAGGGATAGATACTTCCTGGAACAGAGTAAAGGGAGGAACAGAGATTGGAAAGATACTGGAAGCTGTGGAGAAGGAATATAATTTCGAGGATCCCGCGGCGAGCCTTCCGCAGTTAATAAAAGCATATTCCCTTATCCAGGGATTGGAAGACCAGTATTGGAGGGCATTGAAACTGGAGCAAATTAAGGAGGTCATTGCTGCCAGTGCAGGCTTGTTCCTGGAGGCAACTGCACAAAATCCAGGCGCGGTACCTTCAGAAGAAATAGAATTAAATTTTGAAGCTATCAATCGAAGTTCCGGTGAAATGAGGCTTACTAATATCAGCCTTCAGCCAGGAGACAGGGAAATGCAGGTAAATGCTCTTTTGGCCAATAATGAATCCTGGAAAGATACTTTCTCACTTCCAATTCCTGCAGATATTGATTATACCAGTCCTTACTGGCTAAAGGAAAAAAGCGGCCCGGGAAAATACAGGGTTAAAGACCAGACATTGATTGGTCTGCCTGAAACTCCACCCAGTATAACAGCCACTTTCCTCATTGAAATTTCTGGAACAGCAATTCCATTTACCAAAGAGATCGTTTATAAATTTAATGATGCCGTAGATGGAGAGGTATACCAGCCATTCGAGATCGTTCCCCCGGTTTCAGTAAAAATAAGGGATGGGGTCATGGTTTTTGCTGATACTGCTTCCAAAATTGTTCCTGTAACTGTTTACGCAGGAAAGAGTAATGTGAAAGGTGTTCTTAGCCTGCAGGCCGGAAAGGGCTGGAAGATTGAACCTGCCTCTTCGCAAATTGCAATTCCGCAAAAAGGAGATGCATATACAGTGAATTTTAAGGTCACCCCCCTGCCGGCCAGAGCGAAACACTCCTGGAACCTATACTGGATAATAACGGAAAAAATTATTCCAATGAGCTGGTACACCTCACATATCGTCATATACCAAAGCAAGTCATGGTGATGCCTGCAGCTGCAAAAATGGTGAAATTGGATATTGAGAAAAAGGGGCAGCGTATTGCTTTCATCGAGGGTGCAGGAGATGTGATCCCTGAAAGCCTTGAGCAAATAGGCTATGATGTGCAAAGAATTCATCCAGATGCAATAAATGCCGCTACTCTTAAAAACTATGATGCCGTTATTCTTGGAATAAGAGCCTACAATATCCTGGAGCAGTTAAAATACAGGCAAAAGGAACTTCATGAATATGTAAAAAATGGTGGAAACCTAATTGTGCAATACAATACCAACCGTGGACTGGTGGTGAATCCTATTGCGCCTTTCAAATTACAACTATCCCGTGAAAGGGTGACTGAGGAAGATGCCGAAGTAAGGTTTCTGGCTCCTGATCATCCGGTTTTAAATACTCCTAATAAGATCACCGCAAAGGATTTTGAGAACTGGGTACAGGAAAGAGGATTGTATTTCGCAGGAGAATGGGGCCCGGAGTTCACACCAATTTTAGCAATGAATGACACTAATGAGCCTTCAAGGGAAGGTAGCCTCATGATTGCAAAGTATGGGAAAGGAAATTATATTTATACCGGCATAAGTTTCTTTAGGCAATTCCCTGAAGGGGTTCCCGGAGCATACCGTCTTTTTGCAAATTTGGTCTCTTTAGGAAAATAAGATGAAGAAGCCTGAAAATTACATCTGGAAAAAATCATACACCTGGGTATTACTTGCCAATGCTATATATGTATTGATCTTTTACTTTCTAATGAAAATCTTTACATAAATGCAGCCAATAGACTGGATCATCCTGGCCGGCACCCTTATTTTCATCGTAACCTATGGAGTTTATAGGACCCGGGGGCAACAGGACGTGCAGGATTATATTCGTGGTGGAAATACAGCTCAATGGTGGACCATTGGACTTTCTGTCATGGCGACACAGGCTAGTGCAATAACTTTCCTTTCTACCCCTGGACAGGCATATCACGACGGGATGGGATTTGTACAATTTTATTTTGGATTACCTATTGCCATGGTAATCATATGTATGGTCTTTATCCCTATTTATCACCGCCTTAAAGTTTATACCGCCTACGAATATCTTGAATCGAGATTTGATCGCAAAACACGATCCCTCACTGCTATCCTGTTTCTTATCCAAAGAGGCCTCTCAGCCGGGATCACCATCTTTGCCCCTGCCATCATACTCTCGGCAGTATTGGGCTGGAACCTCAATGCGCTCACTATTCTTATTGGGGTACTCGTGATCATATATACAGTCTCAGGAGGAACAAAAGCGGTAAATGTTACTCAAAAACAGCAAATGGCTGTGATCTTTGCCGGGATGTTTACAGCTTTTTTCCTGATAATAAGTTATCTCCCCTCCAATATTACCTTTAACAATGCTCTCGAAATTGCCGGAGCCAGCGGTAAAATGGATATTCTGGATTTCTCTTTTGATCTTTCAAACAGGTATACTTTCTGGAGTGGGATCATTGGAGGTACATTCCTGGCCCTCTCCTATTTCGGAACAGATCAAAGCCAGGTACAACGCTATCTTACGGGAAGGTCCATGAGGGAAATGCAGCTGGGATTGGTCTTTAATGGTTTGCTGAAAGTACCTATGCAATTCTTCATTTTACTGGTAGGGGTAATGGTTTTTGTCTTCTATCAATTTAATCAATCCCCGCTTAATTTTAATCCTGCTGCAGAGGAAGCTGTACTCGCCTCCCCTTATGCCGATGATTATAAAAGCCTGATGGCAGAAAATCAAAATTTGCAACAACAGCAACAGGAGATCACTATTGGGTTTGGGAAAAATATACAAACCTTAGGCCAACAGGAAAAAAATGAGTTCAAAGCAGAGCTCCTGGAACTTAATAACAGGGAAAAGGAGAACAGGGAAAAAGCCAAAGGCCTAATTAGAGCCGCGAATAATAAGGTCGAAACCAATGACAAGGATTACGTTTTCATACATTTCATCCTTAACAATTTGCCACGCGGACTTATAGGACTTTTACTGGCAGTGATCCTATCTGCAGCCATGTCCTCAACAGCTTCAGAGCTTAATGCCCTTGCCTCTACAACTACCATCGACCTCTACAAGCGTAATATGACTGAAACAAAAAGTGAGGAACATTACGTAAAGGTTTCAAGGATTTTTACCTTCCTATGGGGGTTAATTGCTATTGCATTTGCCAGTTTTGCTAATTTATTTGACAACCTTATCCAGCTTGTAAATATCATTGGTTCTATTTTTTATGGAAATGTGCTTGGCATCTTCCTGCTGGCATTCTTTATAAGATACGTTCAAAGCAACGCGGTATTTATTGCCGCCCTTATAACCCAGGTATTGGTAATCCTGGTATATTATCTCGAAGTAATGGAGTTCCTCTGGTTAAACCTGTTTGGATGTGCCCTTGTAATTTTGCTGGCTTTGATACTCCAAACGATGATCTATTCTCCAAAGAAAGTCCAATAAAACAGGAGATAATTTAATTCTTAACCATTGTTTTCCGATAAAAGAGTCTAGACCGCTTCCGCTGCTGGAATTTAAAACCTTGACTAAACTATGTCAATGAAAAACAGCGCTATACCCAATTCTAAAAAGTGTGGATTTTCCTAACTATTTTAGTGTTCAAAACCACCCCTTGTTGAGGTTGAGGTAACCTTAGGCTATATATATCAAGGCGTAATGTAAATTCAAATCGTAGGATACCAATAACACAATTACGAATAAAATCCTTAGCTGAAGATTTTCCTTTTTTAATCGTATGATAAGAATGGAGAAGGCTTTAAAAAGAAAAACCTGCTCGGGGCAGGTTTTTCTTTTTATGTAGTAGCAAATTAATTGGCTTCCCATTCCTTTATGGAATCCTGGTTCATCTTCACATAATCTGCATTATTAGCTTTTTGAGCCATTTCCAGTGACTTCTTTGCTGTAGCGATAGCTTCCTTCTTCATTCCAAGATCTGCCTGAATAAGGGACTTTTTGCGTAGCATCCAGAATGGAGCATTACCCTGCATTTCAATGGCTTTATTCACCCATTCCAGCGCCTTCTTATTATCCTTTTTGGTATCGTGGTAATAAGAACCCGCCGCGAAATAATCGTTTGCTGAAGGGCCATTCATTACTTTTTCTATACTTGCCATAGTCTTGGCATCTGTAGGAAATTGTATTGGCAGGGATGCAACAGTATTTTCCCATACGATATTCAATACAGCTGAATCATTTTTTAGATCATCAAAAAAGATAGTAAAAGTTTCCATAGGAAAAGGTAACTCGGTCACCTCTGCGTTGGCTTTTAAAGCTATCTTATCCTCCTGCCAGTTTTGAGGAACACCCCAGTTATCTGCTTCCTTATAAAAGATCACCTCCCAGGATTGTTTATTGGGTATGGTATATAATCCATAAGTACCTCTTGGCAGTTTTTGGGAGCCAATCTCCACATCGTCACTAAAGGTGATCTTTGTGTTGGAGTTGGCACCTGTTCTCCAAACCTCGCCGTATGGCACCAGATCGCCAAATATTTGACGGTCCCTCATCCCGGGACGTGAATATTCAAGTGTCACATCGGTAAGTCCCACCTTTTGTTCAACCTTGGTGAAAGGGCTTGGCTGTGGGGCCTGTATTTGTGCAGTCGCACCTAAAGAAACAAGGCCGGCAACCAGCAATAAAACTATTCTTTTCATATTATTGAGTTTGGTTTATCAAATATAAGCATTCGTCAATTAAAAAGATCATCAGGAAAATTATTTTTGTTTAACATTTCTATAATTAAATTAAACATTTTTATAAGTAACTTTACATAAAAAATGAAGATATATACACTCCACACCCTGCAAAAGCTTCCTTTGTCATTGAAGGAGGCGTGGGATTTCCTCTCAGACCCCAGGAATTTAAAGACCATAACACCAGATTATATGGGCTTTGATATCATTGGGGGAGCAGACCGTCACATGTATCCCGGTCAAATTCTCCAGTATATAGTTACCCCGGTTGCAGGAATAAAAACTAAATGGGTTACAGAGATCACCCATGTAAAGGATATGGAATACTTCGTAGACGAGCAGCGTTTTGGCCCGTATGCATTATGGCACCATAAACATTTCCTTAAAGAAATAGATGGTGGGGTGGAAATGGAAGATATTGTTGATTATAAACTTCCATTAGGATTTTTAGGACAGGCAGTGCATCCATTTTTAGTTAAACCCAAACTAAAGGAAATTTTCGAGTACCGCCAGGAGAAGCTTATAGAACTCTTTGGGAAGTATGAGGGTGCCGACTCTAATAAATAATTTAAACAAAACAATTATGAAAAAGAATATACTTATAATTGGAGGATCGGGAGGTATTGGGTTGGAAATAGCCAAAATACTTGCTCCTGAAAATAATGTAATAATAGCTTCAAGAAGTAAAGGAAACCTGGAGGAGCTGGATGTAGCCTATCATTCATTCGATGTTTTGAAGGATGATATTAAGGACCTGGATCTTCCCGATTCAATTGACGGGCTGGTTTATTGTCCCGGAAGTATTAATCTAAAACCTTTTAAAATGCTGAAAATTGAAGCATTTGAGGAAGAAATGAATCTCAATTTCTTTTCACTTGTAAAGGTGGTACAGGGACTTTTGCCACACCTTAAAAATGCGGACTCCCCCGGCCTCATATTTTTTAGCACTGTCGCAGTCCAGAAGGGCATGCCTTTTCACACCAGTGTTGCAGCTGCAAAGGGGCCATCGAAGGGTTTGCAAGATCCCTGGCGGCAGAGTATGCTCCAACCTTCAGGGTAAATGTAATCGCGCCTTCTTTAACCGATACCCCCTGGCAGGAAAATTACTGTCCAGTGAAGATAAAAGAACGAAAATGGCAGAGCGTCATCCCCTCCAACGAATAGGGAGTGCGAAAGATATAGCAAATATGGCAGAATTCTTACTTTCATCAAAAAGCAGCTGGATGACTGGACAGGTGCTTGGAGTAGATGGAGGACTCTCCAGTTTAAATATGAATTAATGAGTGACAAAGTTTCCATATTCTGGTTTAGAAGGGACCTTAGAATAGATGATAATGTGGGTTTCCTTGAGGCTCTCAAAGGAACTCAACAAGTTTTGCCGATTTTTATTTTTGATACAGAGATCCTGGGCAAATTGAAAAAGGATGATTCGCGGGTAAGCTTCATACATGATCAAATTCAGAAAATAAGAAAGGAATTGCAGCAAAAGGGCAGTTCTTTGGCTGTATACCACGGGAAGCCGCTTGAGATCTTTAAGGACCTGGCAAAAAAATATAATATCCTGAAGGTTTATACTAACAGGGACTATGAACCTTATTCCAGGCAAAGGGATGAGGAAATAAAAGATTTCTTAAGTACAGAAAATATTTCGTTTAAAACCTTCAAAGACCAGGTGATCTTTGAGCAGGATGAGATAGTAAAAAAAGACGGCGATCCTTATGTAGTTTACACCCCATATATGAAATTATGGAAGGAGAAATTTAAAGAAACAGATCTTAAGGTTCATTATACCAGTAGTCACCTGGACAATTTGGTTCAAAACACCAGGCTGCCTAATCTTAGCCTGGGAGATATAGGTTTTGAAAGATCAAATCTTGAAATTCCAGATTACGATGTGTCCCCACCTTAATAGCCGATTATGAGAAGAAAAGAAATTTCCCTGCTAAAGATGCGACCTCACGCCTGGGAGTCCATTTGAGATTTGGAACTGTGGGCTTAAGAAAGATAATTAAAAAAGCTAATACTGAAGAAAATAAAACATTCTTGGAGGAATTGATTTGGAGAGAATTTTTTATGCAAATACTCTATCACTTTCCAAATACCGTTACAGAAGCTTTTAAACCCAAATATGATCGTATTGACTGGCGCAACAATGAAGGTGAATTTGAAAAATGGAAAGAGGGAAAGACCGGTTACCCCCTGGTAGACGCAGGGATGCGGCAACTAAATACGATTGGCTTTATGCATAACCGGGTGAGAATGCTTACGGCAAGTTTCCTGTGTAAGCACCTTCTTATAGACTGGCGCTGGGGTGAGGCCTATTTTGCTGAAAAATTACTGGATTATGAAATGGCCTCCAATGTAGGGAACTGGCAATGGGCTGCTGGCAGCGGTGTAGATGCCGCCCCTTATTTCAGGATCTTTAACCCTACTACTCAAATTGAGAAATTTGACAAAGAAAGGAAATATATTAAAGAATGGATCGGGGAAATAGATACCAATGAGTATCCCGGTGAAATGGTAGACCATAAGGAAGCCCGGGAAAGGGCATTATCTACTTATAAGTCGGCATTAAACGGGTAACCGGGCCTGGCTCTACTTTTTTATTAGTTTTTTGGCCTTTTCAAGATCCTCCGGGGTGTCAATCCCTATGCCTTTAAAATCTGTTTCTACCATTTTTATGGTTTTTCCATATTCAAGATAACGTATGCATTCAATCTTTTCTGTAGCCTCAAGAGGCAGCATAGAAAGCTTGGAAAAATCCAATAAAGCCTGTTTCCGGAAGGCATAGACTCCTATATGTTTGAAATAGGTAACGCCACTTTGGTTATCCCTTGGATATGGTAGCGGAAATCTTGAAAAGTATAGAGCAAGATCATCCTTATTTGTGATCACTTTCACGTTATTGGGATTGGTGATCTCTTCACTGTCGCTCATTGCCGTCTTCAAAGATGCCAGGTCTATCTTTCCTTCAGGATCATTGTCGAAAACCTGCAGGAGTTTCTCCAGGCTCCTGTGATCTATCAATGGTTCATCCCCCTGTACATTAAGCACGATCTCCACATCCAGGTCCTGTACGGCTTCCGCTATCCTGTCACTTCCTGTTTCGTGAACCAGTTTACTCTTTATAGCTTTTCCTCCAAACTTAATGATCTCTTCAACGATTATATCACTATCTGTAACCACATACACCTCTCCGAACAACCCGGTATTTAAGGCAGCCTCATAGGTTCTTCTTATAACCGTTTTACCATTGAGGTCCTGCATAAGTTTACCAGGGAAACGTGAGGCTTCATATCTGGCAGGGATCATTGCTATGATCTTTTCTTTAGGTATCTTCATATTGTGTCTTTGGTATGATTGTTAAATTTTGCAACCCTCTTCTAATCATCGGCAAAAAAGTCATCTTTAAAACCTATAAGGTAAAGTTTTTCCTGTGCCCTGGTGACGGCTGTATACAACCATCGCAGATAGTCTTTGTCTATTCCGTTAGGTAAATAGGGTTGCTCTATAAAAATAGTATGCCACTGTCCACCCTGAGATTTATGACAGGTCATAGCATATGAGAATTTGATTTGAAGGGCATTAAAAAATTTATTCCCCTTGACCTTTAAAAATTTCCTGTATTTAGAAGTTTCATCTTCATAATCTTTCATCACCTCCTGGTAAAGTCTATTCGATTCATCATAGGTAAGAGAAGGGGAATTGCTTTCCAGAGTGTCAAGTATTACAACGGTCTCGAAGGGCTTCATTTTTGGATAATCCACCATTTGCACCTTTATTTCAGCAAATCTAAAGCCGTAGAGTTCTCTAATTGCAAAGATCTCCAGTACTTTTATAATATCCCCATTGGCAATAAAACCCGCTTCAGAAGTAGGTTTTATCCAAAAATAATTATTCTTCACCACCATCAAATAATCCCCGGCAGAGATCTCTTCCTCCTGGAACAGGATCCTTGATCTTATTTGCTGGTTATATTGATTGGCCCTCTTATTTGAACGTACGATTATAGAGGTATCTTCGTGTCCAAGATGATCATAGGAATCCTGTATGGCATCCAGTATTTCCTGCCCGTCCAATAGCCTTACGACATCTGCCCGCGGCGTAATTTGGAACCTGAAGCTTTCATAGAATTCCATTGCCAGGGCCTCTCTTATTCTCGTAGCGTTCAAAAGAATATCACTTTCTTCACTTTGTCTTACTACCTCGTCCAGTTCTATATGCACTACCTCCTTATCATAATGATTCCTTAGTTTCCTCTCCTCTAGCGCCGGGCTCATATCAAGCTTCACCGGGGGTAACTGGGCTGTATCACCAATTAATATAAGAGAGCAGTTCTGGCCGGAGTTTACGTAATCAATAAGATCTGGCAACAATCCGCTGCTTTGAAAGAGTTTTGTATCTGGATCCTCATCGGGGATCATCGATGCCTCATCCACTATAAAAATAGCATTCTTATGTTTGTTTGGTTGCAGCACAAACTGCACTCCTGCACCCCCAGTCTTTTTTGGGAAATATATTTTTTTATGAATTGTTTGTGCTTCCTGCCCGGAGTAGAGGGAGATCACCTTAGCAGCCCTTCCTGTGGGGGCCAGCAGGATACCGCTTCTCCTTATCTTCCAAAGATTCTTAACCAGGGCGCTTATTATAGTGGTCTTTCCTGTACCGGCAAAGCCTTTGAGAAGGAAAAGGGAATCTGGTTTTGGATTAACTGCAAATGAGGCAAGTTGCTGTAAAGCTATGTCCTGTTTTATTTTTGCTGAAAAACCTAATTCATTTAATAATAGCTTATAAAACTTTTCAGCAGTTATAGTTTCCATACAATTTCTTCGAATTATCAAAGATAGCAATGGATTTTTAGGGCAGAAACTTTTACGAATAAAAAAAAATTGTAGATTTGCGATGAACTCTTAATATTTACATAAATTAAAAAAGCATGAAACTTATCATTCAATTACTGCTCTGGATTGTGATTATTTTCCTGGGTTACCTGGTTTTTAACGCTGTTTATGAACCAATCCAGTTTAATAAGGTTAAAGAAAAAAGATACGCTAAGGTAATTGAACGTCTTCAGGATATTCGTGCTGCCCAAATAGCTCATCAGGAAGTTACAGGGAGATTTGCCAAGGATTTTGATGGCCTGGTTCGCTTTATTGATACCGCAGAATTCGTTCTTACACAAAGAAGGGACACTACTGTACTCGATGAGGAATATAGAAGAACTTATAATGTAGATCAATATAAAGACATTGTGCTTATTGATACTTTGGGGTATGCATCTGTAAAGGATTCTCTTTTCAAGGATGGACGTTATAAGAATATGAGCAAGGTCCCTGTAGATGGAATTGATGCAGAATTCGAAATGGATGCCGGTACTGTAGTAAAAAGAGAGAACAGGCTTCCTGTTTTTGAAGTAAAAGTTGATAAGGCTGTTGTTCTTCACGACCAGGATAGGGATCTTGTGCTGCAGGAAAGACAGGTCGTTTCTGTAGACCAGGTGAACGGTCCTTATATTAGTGTTGGTTCCATGGAAGATGTAACTACCGCTGCAAACTGGCCAGATTCTTATGGAAAAGGAAGAGAGCAGTAAAGAAAATAACAGTAATTTAAAGATGTCCATTCAGGTGCGCCTGAATGGACTTTCTTTTTGTACCCGTGATTCAACAACCGGGGAGATCACGTGGTACTATAATGAAGACTTTAATAAGGAATATAATCCTGTTAAGATCCTGCAGCATATTGAGAAGTTATACAACACTGTGGAGCAGCTTAATTTTCCTGTAAGGGATGTTAATTTGCTTT
Source organism: Antarcticibacterium flavum (assembly GCF_006159205.1). Lineage (NCBI taxonomy): Bacteria > Pseudomonadati > Bacteroidota > Flavobacteriia > Flavobacteriales > Flavobacteriaceae > Antarcticibacterium > Antarcticibacterium flavum. The sequence goes on from NZ_CP040812.1 coordinate 444,928, forward strand.
TTTCTCATGACCTGTACACTTTTGTTCCCAAAGAGTTCTTTGTGGAAGATGAAGCTTCCACATATCTAAAATTCAGCACCAAGATCCTTAAGACAGATGTGGTTGCACACGATCACCTGGAAGACAGGGAACTGGTGAATGTTTATATACCATATACGAATATCAATAATTTCTTTTTTGAGAAATACGGGGAGTTCGAATTTAGGCATAGCAGCTCTGTGCTGGTGGAGGAAGCATTCAAAATAGGGGAAAACAAGTCAACAAAAGCCATTTTAAACAGCTTTAAGGGCTATTATGATCTTGTCATCGTTAAAGGTAATGACCTCCTTTTTTGTAATACCTTTACGTATGATACAAAAGAGGATTTCATTTACTATCTTCTTTTTACCCTGGAACAATTAAAACTGGAGCCGGAATCCCTGGACCTTTATCTTTTGGGAAATATTACAGAAGATTCTCCAAATTACAAGATCTTATATACTTATGTAAAATACCTGCATTTTCTGGAGGTACCTTTTTCCGGTCAAAATGAAAAATTCAATAATCCTCTTTTGGTGCGGGAAGCATTTTTACAACTAAAGTCATTAGAATGAGAATAATTTCAGGCCTATACAGAGGAAAAAAGATCACAGCACCCAAAAAACTACCTGTACGCCCTACAACAGATATGGCTAAGGAAGCTCTTTTCAATATCCTTAACAATCAATATCATTTTAACCAGTTAAAAGTACTGGACCTTTTCGCGGGCTCAGGAAATATTTCCTATGAATTTGCCTCCAGAGGGGCTGGTCCCATAACCGCTGTAGATGAAAATTTTGAGTGCATTAAATTTATCAAAAAAACTGCTGCAGAGTTGGAGGCCGATATTACCCCTATAAAAAGCGACGTCTTTAAGTATTTGGAAAGAGCTTTCATAAAAAGTGATATCGTTTTTGCAGACCCGCCATATAATTTTGAGGACCTGCAGTTTAAAAAGATTGTTGATCTGGTCTTTGAAAAGGATATTTTAACTGAAGGCGGTATTCTTGTTGTTGAACATTCAAAACACACGAAACTGGCTGAACTGCCTAATTTTAGAGAAGGAAGAAAATACGGAAACTCGGTTTTTAGTTTTTTTTCTTTACCTTAGGTTAATGGAGGACGTAAAACGTAAAATAGAACTGGAATATACCATTCTTGAATTTTACGATGATTATGTAATTTCACGTGTACGTGAGGGAGTAGTCTTTAGTAAGAAACAGGTAAGGGATCTTGTGGAAGTCTGTTCGAATTTCTTTGAAGGCCGCGATTTTGTCTACATCTCAGAGCGGGTTACCAATTATAATGTAGATCCCACGATCTATCTAAATCTTGATCTTGTTGAGAATCTTGCAGGAATAGCGATTGTAAGCAGCAAAACCTCTTCCCTTATGATGGCAGGGTTTGAACAAAATTTTTCAAAAGTTCCCTATGGTATCTTTCTCGAACTGGAAGAAGCGCTCGACTGGAAAGATGAAGTTATAAATAATAAAAAAGCAGGCCTGTAATCCGGATTCTGTTATTTTTGAATTGCTTCAAAAATACCTTATCATTTATCTCAGATCATTTGTTACCAAAGACCTTTAGCTGCCTACCCTCCAGCAACGGGCGGGCTACCCTTAAATGCCGGTATACATGGCATTGCACCGCATAGAGTTTACATGATTTCACTACAGCATTACCTGTACATCCTTTCTGTTGCACTAGTCCTGGCCTCACGACCGGTGGGCGTTACCCACTATGCTGCCCTATGGTGTCCAGACTTTCCTCTATCCCGCTTTAATTCGGGGTAGCGATAAGGCGGCCTGCTTCGGCGCAAATATACTGTAGCTTAGACTAAGAAAGGAAAAATTCCTGACAAATTTACCAGAAGAAAATTCGGTCAACCAGAAGAAAAACCGGATAATACATTTACTTCTTAAAAATGGTATTTCTATATTTGTTACTCAAAAATTATAAATGGAGCATTTTGTTGTATCGGCACGAAAGTACCGCCCCCAAACCTTTAAAGACGTGGTGGGCCAGCAGGCAATTACCAACACACTTTTAAATGCTATTAACCACGATCATCTTGCGCAGGCCCTTTTGTTTACGGGGCCAAGAGGGGTAGGAAAAACAACCTGTGCCCGTATCCTGGCAAAAATGATCAATCACGACGGCACACAACAGCCAGATGAGGATTTTGCCTTTAATATCTTTGAACTCGATGCTGCCTCCAATAACTCTGTTGATGATATAAGAAATCTTATTGACCAGGTGAGAATACCACCACAGGTAGGAAAGTATAAGGTGTATATCATTGATGAGGTCCATATGCTCTCTGCCTCTGCTTTTAATGCTTTCCTTAAAACCCTGGAGGAGCCACCAAAGCATGCGATATTCATTCTTGCAACCACAGAAAAACATAAGATAATCCCTACCATACTTTCCCGCTGCCAGATCTTTGACTTTAAAAGGATCACGGTGACAGATGCCCGCAATTACCTGGCATATATCGCAGAGCAGGAAGGTGTTGAAGCAGAGGAGGATGCCCTTCATATCATTGCCCAAAAGGCAGACGGCGCTATGAGGGATGCCCTTTCTATTTACGACAGGGTGGTAAGTTTTAGCGGTGCAAACCTTACCAGGCAGGCAGTTACTGAAAACCTGAATGTTCTGGATTATGAAACCTACCTGAATGTAACCAACCTAATCCTGGAAAATAATATCCCGCAGCTGCTGGTAGAATACAACGAAATTCTTGCCAGGGGATTTGACGGCCACCATTTTATCGCAGGACTGGCTTCCCACTTCAGGGACCTTTTGGTGTGCAGAAATCCAAAGACTATAAGCCTGCTGGAAGTAGGAGAAAATACCAAGACCAGTTATTACGAACAGGCGCAAAAGACCAGCGAAGCATTCTTAATGCAAGGAATTGAACTCGCAAATGAATGCGACCTTAAATATAAAAGCAGCCGTAACCAGAGGCTGTTGGTAGAATTATGCCTAATGCAACTCGCCTCTATCACCTTTGATGGAGAAAAAAAAAAGCCTGAGCAGTTTATAATTCCTGCTCAAAATTATAAGAACTTCCCTCCTGCCGCTTCTTTAAAACTTTCTTCTGAAGAAAAAGTAGTTGTAAGGGATAACGAATACGGGCAGGGTAATTCTGCTCCCAAACCGGAAGTTCAGGTCCCGGACACAGAATTTAAAACTGAAAGACAGGAAGATAAAAGTTCCCCTGTTGAAGGCTTGCCAGATCCTGAAAAATCTACCTGTCGCATTGAAGAAGCTCCTGTTGAAGCTCCTGCTGAAAATCCAGCACCCTCCCCTGCACCGGCAGCGACCATAACCTCCAAAGAAAAGGTAAGCGGACTTTCCCTGGCGAGTATCCGAAAAAAGAAGGAATTGCTCGCGAAGCAACAGGGCCATACCGAAAAGACGGTTGAGGAGAAGAATGAAAAATTCAATGAAACCCAGCTTCACGCTGCCTGGGATGATTATATTCACAGGTTGAAAAATAAAGGAGAAAAGATTCTGGCTTCCATCATGGAAACAGATATGCCCAAGCTGGAAGGGACAGCAATTACCATTGAACTTCCTGCAGATACTATGAGGAAGGATCTCGAACGGGGAATGAACCCCCTTATGGGCTATCTTAAAAAGAAACTTCAAAATACGTTTATTACCCTGGATATACAGGTAAACGAAACCAAGGCCAAGCAATATGCCTTCACCAATATTGAGAAATATAATAAGCTAAAGGAAAAAAATCCTTTAATAGAGAAATTGCGTACAACCTTTGATCTTGATCTTTAATTATGTTAGGTTTAAAATTACCCACAGACCCGCGATGGGCCAGAATAGCAGAAAAGAACATAGAGGAAATTCTTATTGACCACGCCTGGTGTGAGCAAAAGGCGGCTTCAACAGCGGTATCCCTTATAGTAACTTATCCTGAATACAGTGAACTTGTAACTGCTATGACAGCTCTTGTAAGGGAAGAAATGGGCCATTTTAAAATGGTTCACGACCGTATCCTGGCAAGGGGGATTAAACTGGGATGGGATCGAAAGGATGAATATGTACTGCAGCTACGGGAATTCTTGCCTAAAGGAGGCAGCCGGCTCACCCAATTAATACACAGGCTTCTTATAGCCGCACTTATAGAGGCGAGAAGTTGCGAAAGGTTTCGACTTCTCTCTGAGCAACTGGAAGATAAAGAATTACGGGATTTTTACCGCCAACTCATGATTAGTGAGGCCAATCACTACACCCTCTTCCTTAATTTTGCGAGGCAATATGGGGAAAGGGAAATAGTAAATAAGAAATGGCAGGAACTTCTTGACTTTGAAGCCGAAGTGATGAAAGACCTTGGTAAAAAAGAAAGCATTCACGGTTAATTGTTCACCGCACTTCTTTCCTGATATAGGGATTTAATAATCCCATCTGCAAGACCAATCTTGGGCACATAGATCCTCCTAGCCCGGGTCCACTTCATGGCAGAAAGGTAAATTTTTGTAGCAGGTATAATAACGTCTGCCCTGTCTGCATTTAAATTAAGCTCGGTGATCCTTTCCTCATAGGTAAATGAATTAAGAAGCTGGTAGTAAGAACTTAAATAAAGATAGCTTAAAGGTTTACCTACAGATTTTCCGCTGCTTTTAAATATGTTATTTATATTCCCCCCCCAGATCCTATAAGATCTATCTTGGAATAGTTTGCAGTTACCTTCTTGATCCATGACTCCACCTCTTCCCAAAGGTCATCATCCACATTATTCTTAAGCAAGCGCACTGTTCCAAGTTTAAATGATCTCGAGGCTATGGTTTCCCCACTGCTATATAGTGTAAACTCTGTACTACCTCCCCCACATCAACATACAAATAGGTCTTATCCTGCTGGATAAGGGCGTGAAGATCTGTTGCTGCAATAATTGCGGCCTCATGGTTACCATCGATGATTTGTATTGTTACTCCGGTCTCCTTTTCAATAAGATTTGCTATTTCCTGCCCATTATTTGCTTCGCGCATGGCAGATGTGGCACAAGCCTGATATGCCTCAATTTTATGAGATTTCATCAATAATTTGAATGCCTGCATAGTATCCACCATTCGGGTGGTATTTTCTTCTGAAATAACTTTGGAGATAAAAACATCTGCTCCCAGTCTTATTGGCACCCTTACCAGGGAAGTTTTTTTGAAAAGCGGCTCTTTTCCTTCCTGCTCTGTAACGGTCATTATCAATAACCTCACAGCATTGGAACCTATATCTATGGCTGCTAATTTTCTTTGTTCAATCACCCGTTAAAATTTTCAAGTTTTTGTTTATAATAATCATAGAGCGCAAACTGCGACCGCACCGGCAGATTGTCATTTCTGCGGTATGCATTGTCCTGGTCCCTGGAATGTACCCTGGCCTTAACATTATCACTCCAGCTTATCTCAAAGGTTTCCAGGATCTCCTGTTTGATATCCTCATCATAAATAGGACAGGATACCTCTACCCTGTAATCCATATTACGCGTCATCCAATCGGCAGAAGAAATATAAATTTTAGGATCTCCTTCATTTTCGAATATATACACCCTGGGATGTTCAAGGAATTTATCCACAATACTTATTGCTTCAATATTCTCACTTAATCCAGGGATTCCCGGTATTAATGAACATATCCCCCTTACGATAAGCCTTATTTTCACTCCGGCATTACTAGCCTCATATAGCTTGTCTATCAATGTAAAATCACTTAAACTGTTTAGCTTAAGTCTTATACCTGCAGGTCTTCCCCGCTGTGCATTTTCAATTTCTGTACCAATAAGCTTAAGGAGCGCAGTTCTTGTATAATGTGGTGATACCAACAGGTGTTTATATCTACTAACCTTATAATTGATCTCAAAGAAATCAAATACTTTATTTATCTCCTTTAGAATTTCCTGGTTCCCTGTGAAGAGCGTATAATCTGTATATATACGGGAGGTCGATTCATTGAAGTTCCCTGTACTAAGGAAACCGTACTTACGCAATTTTCCTTTTTCTTCCCTTTCGATCACACAGGTTTTACAATGAACCTTAAGACCTGTTACTCCAAAAATAAGATTTACCCCTTCCTGCTGCATTTGCTCTGCATAACGAATGTTGGCAACTTCATCAAATCTTGCCCGCAGCTCGATTTGAACGGTAACCTTCTTTCCGTTTTTAACCGCATTTATTAGGGAGCTGGCTATGTGGGAGATTTTTGCAAGCCTGTAAATGGTGATCTTTATTGATCTTACCTTTGGATCAAGGGCTGCTTCCCTAAGAAATTTTACGACATATTGAAAAGCCTGGTAAGGTGCGTAAAGCAAATAATCTTTTTTACCAATCATTCCCAAAAGGCTACCCTGTAAAATAAGTCCCGGTATTGGTAAAGGTTCTATAGCTTTATACAGTAATTCCTCATTTCCCAGGCTGGGAAAATTCATATAATCGCGGCGGTTATGATATCGCCCCCCGGGAATAATGCTATCGGTTGAGTCAATACCCATTTTTCCCATTAGAAAACTCAGGGTATCCTCATCTATGTTCATATCATAAACAAACCGTACCGGGTCCCCTTTTATTCTATCCTGTACACTGGCAGATATTTTTTCAATGAAACTTTTACTGAGGTCACTGTCAATATCCAGCTCTGCATCCCTGGTAATTTTGATCATATGAGCACTTACGCTCTCATATTCAAAAATGTTGAAAATAGTCTTCAGGTTAAAACGTATAAGGTCATCCAGCAGGATAATATATTGCTTGCCATCCTCTTCAGGCAGGACCACGAACCTATCAATACTTCTGGGTATTTCTATAAGAACATATTTTTTGTCCCGTGCATCTCTCTTGAGCAACCTGGAGATCCCGTGTTGCGGGACCTCTTCCTTCATCACCATTTTTACTGCCAGGTAGGCAGCACTATCTTTTAAACTTGGGGCCTCCACCAGGTCATTCAGGATAATTGTTACCAGTGCAGGGCTTACTTTAGATAAAAAATAATTCTTTATAAAAGCTTCCTGTGATGAGGATACCTGCTTCTCATTGATGATATAAATATCGTGATCCTCCAGTTGTTTCTGGATCTTATCCAGTACCTCGAGGCTTTCAGATTGTTGGTCTATCACGATTTGTGTAATTTCCTCCAGCAATTTTCCGGCTTTTATACCTCCTAAAATGCTTTTAGCTGTCTTTCCTGCAAGGTCAATGCGCTTTATCGTTGCATACCTAACCTTGAAAAATTCATCGAGGTTATTAGAAAATATCCCAAGAAACCTAAGACGTTCTATTAGGGGAACTGTCTCATCTTCAGCTTCCTGTAGAACTCGTGCATTGAATTGTAGCCAGCTTAATTCCCGGTTGATGTATTGGTGGTTACCCATGTAATTTATCGCAGATTTTTGGGAAACAAATTAAGAATAGTTTCCCCATTTTGAAGGTCTTTCCAGGAATTTGTTTCAAAATCTATGACCGTAAGTCCCGTCGTGGGAATATTATCAAATGATTTATTTCCCAGTTCATTCACCAGGCCGGTCATAGCGGGATTATGTCCAAAGACAATAAGTTTTTCCACAGCAGGATCACAAGTATTTATTTGTGCCAGGAGATCTTTCTTATTAAAAGTATAAAGGTTAGGTTTTATGATAAAATCCCTATCCCCTACTTCCAATTCTTCTTTAAAGATCTTTGCCGTTTCCAGGGCTCTTACAGCAGGACTGGTCCATATTGTAACAGGTTTACTATAGAATTTCCGGAAGGCTTTAGAAATAAGCTCCCCATCCTTAAACCCTCTTTTCTTTAATGGCCGCTTATCATCTGCCACATTATATTTCCAGGAGGACTTCCCGTGTCTTACCAGGATCAATCTTTTCATGGCGCCAGTCTTTTAAATTTCCAGTGGTTATCCTTTACTTCAAAATAAATACGGTCGTGCAGCCTGTTGGGCCTACCCTGCCAAAATTCAAAGTCTATTGGTCTTACAAGATATCCTCCCCAGGAATCGGGTTTAGGAACCTCCTTTCCCTCATATTCTTCTTCCAGTTCCTTTAGCCGATTTTCAAGTACTTCCCTGGATTTTATTTCACTGCTTTGATTTGAAGCCCAGGCTCCTAATTGGCTTCCACGAGGACGGGAATTGAAATATTCTATGGCTTTTTCTTCTGAATATTTTTCAGCTTTCCCTTTTATTATCACCTGTCGCTCCATTTGTGGCCAGAAGAAAGAAATACAGATATGAGGGTTGTGAGAAAGGGCCTGTCCCTTATCGGAAGCATAATTAGTATAGAATATAAAACCTTCAGTAGTAAATTCTTTAAGAAGAACCACCCTGTTCTTTGGATATCCATCTTTTCCTATGGTAGATATAGTCATGGCATTTACCTCCATTGGATCTCTACCTTCTTCTACTTCTTCAAACCAATCCTTAAAAAGTTCCATGGGATTTGACGGAATTTCAGTTTCCAGAAGTTTTCCTTTTGAATATACACGCCTGTAATTAGCAAGATTTTTGCTCATATCGATACACTTTGGTGCAATTTACAAGTTTTGCAAGTAAGAAAGAAAATCCAATCTCAAAACTTTTATGATAAATATCAGCTAATAGCAACAAAATAAAGAGATCGGGGTACATAAAAAATGACCTTCAGAAATTGTGCTTTTTTGGGTTGGAAACCATTTAAGAGAAATCCTTCTAGGCAGTAAAAATGTGGTCTAAAATACTAGAAATCCCCCATTGAAATAGTGAACTTCATGACTGTGGAACAGGTTTTTAGCCAAAAAAATAGGGGAATTCCCCTATAGAAAATTAAATATTTGTGCATTTCATGCCAAAAAACGTACATCTCATCTAAAACCTTAGTCTTTTCTTTTTTTTACTGCGGATTCGTATAATCTTTACATCGTGATTGATACAATCCAAATTGGTTCCCCAAATCGATTTGACCTAGATTCCCCCCACAGATTCTTCCGGGTATTGATCATGTTGTTCCATAGAATTGAACAATTAGATGATGGTAACCCTACTATTCCTCTAAGAAAAACAAACGAATTTAAAATTAACCAATTTTTGTTGGGGTTGTCGTCTATGCGCTATCCCGAACTAAACTGAATATATAATTCAAAAATGTATACTATGATTTGGAAAACTACTTCTTTAATAACGGCATTCCTTTTTCTCTTTAGCCCGATAAGTTTATTCTCACAAAATTCCGAGTTATTAAATTTAGAACATCTATTTAGTGCTGATTATAGTACAAGTGAAAGTTTAAGTGCTGCAAAGACTGAAGAATTTCGTAAGCTTTTTTACAACCTACAACCAACTTTATATATTGAAGATCAAAAGATAAAGACCTTTGATAAAGAAAATCCTGTTAAGGCTGAAGTTTATGCAAATTCGGTAGATTTATTAACGACACAAAATATTTTATTTAATACAGTAGAATTGCTTGCCTTTAAACTTAATGATGCCGGTGAAATCTCTGCTCCCATTGACATTTCTAACCTTACGTCTTTTAAAAATCTTAAGTTTATTTATGTGGAATGCGCCTCTAATTGCACTATTTCCCGAATTGAAAATATGTTTCTTAATACCGGAAATCTTACGGTAATCTATCTGGTTGCTACCCCTGAATAAACATTTATTTCCCTTTTTTTAAAAAGAGTTACTATGGAAAAAAACTATTTCAAAGCTATTCCTGGAAGTTTAAAAAATTTCTGGATACTGCTTCTTGTTGTTATTTTAGGAAATTCTGTGCAAATATATGCACAGGTACGGGTAGATTTTAATCAGCGTACTTCTACAAGTACGCCAAATAAAAAGGTCTATAACCTTAATGGTGACTTTACCATGATAGGGAACACCAACTTGACCCTTCAAAATTATTCTACCAGCAGGACAAACAGTAATAATACCATGATTCTGGTAGATGTAGACAATGACAGCAATACCAGCAATTCGTCGATGGCGCAACTTACATTTTCAACTGAAAATGATGCAAATCCAATATGCTCTAATGTAGTATATGCCGGATTGTACTGGACGGGAAGAACCGCCAACAATAACAGCAGTAGATCCAAGAGAACAGTTAAATTTAAAGCTCCAGATGCTTCTTACAAAGAGCTCACTGCAAATCCGGATAATATAAGATTTCCAGGAGATGACAATATGTACGTGGCTTATGTAGAAGTTACAGATTTAGTGAAAGCCGGAGGAACAGGGGATTATTGGGTTGCTGATATGGAACTTACCACTGGAAATGGTGGGGCAATAGGATTTTACGGCGGCTGGGGAATGGTTGTAATATATGAAAATGCGCAAATGAACCTTCGCGATGTGACAGTTTTTGATGGTTATGCTTTTGTAGCAGGAAATATTACCACCAATTATGAATTGCCGGTTTCAGGATTTAACACTGCACAAAGCGGAAATGTAAATGTAAAATTAGGCTTTATGGCTGGGGAAGGTGACAATGCTATTTCCGGCGATTATTTTCAAATTCAGAAAAAGAGTGATAATGGTTGGTTAAGCCTTAGCCACAGTGCAAACGCAACTAATAATTTTTTCAATTCCTCTATAGAAACCGAAGGGATCCGAAATCCAAATTTGATCAATAATACAGGATTGGATATAAGTATGTTTACCATCCCAAATGCCAACAATAATGTTATAGGAAATAATCAAACTTCTACAAAATTCCGGTACGGTTCTACTCAGGATACTTATATCATCTTTAACATGGTAATGTCGGTAGATGCCTATATTCCCAAAATTGAAGGAGTGGGCTCCATTACTTCAATTAACAATAATCCGGTTAACGCTCCCTATAGTGCCCAGCCCGGAGAAGAGATCACTTATAAAGTGGAAGTAAAGAATAAAGGAACGGAAGCAATTGATAATGCTGAATTGATAATTCCCGTTCCCTTTAACGTGGAATATATTCCAAATTCGGTTCAAAATAATATTTACTTTACGCCTGCTCCGTCCCCAAATAATTTGACTTACAATCCTAATTTGGGTATCAATGGTTCCCTTGTGTGGAACATAGGCAGTCTTCCGGTAAGTTCCAATACCAATAATATATTGGCAGATCTTACAGTAAAGTTTAAGGTAACCACCAATTGTACTATACTGAAAAATTCTGTATGCGGTGATGGCTTTACAATTCCTATCACTGGTAATTTAAGCGGTAAAGGAAAAATTACCGGTACCACCTTCAATAATGTGGGTGTTATTCAGGGATATCAGAAAGATGGGGCATGCCAGGGCCAACCTGTTTCCGATAATTTAATGGTGAAAATTAATGCAACCTCTTACATAGCCGACAATTGTCAGGAAACTCCAGATGATTTAGTATTTAATTATTGCAAGAGTGAATCTGAAATTCCTGTAACTGATATTAAAATAATTTTACCTGAAGGTTCTCGTATATATAATCAATTTCCTATCAATGAGGCTATAGAATATAACGTAAGTCTTCCTAATACTGTAGGTTCTACTACTTATTATGCAACCTTAAAAGGTTCTTCCACCTGCTATATACCGTTTATTGTTGAAGTTAGAGACACACCAGTAGGAGCAATTGAAGGAACAGTTACTCAACCAACTTGCGATGTTGCAACCGGATCTTTTCAAATTGCAGATTTCGATTCAGCTAACACTTATAACTTCAATCCTGATGTAGTTAGCATTTCAGATTCAGGATTGGTAACTGCCAATGGAGGAACTTACAACTTTACTGTAACCAATACAGGTGGTTGTACTTCTGCTGCAAGCGAAGATGTCGTTGTAAATGCACAATCTCATACACCGGATTCCCCAGTTGTAGCTTCCACTTTAGACACAACCTGTGATCTCAACAATGGTACAATTTCAATTGTTGTAATGGATGGAGTTGAGTACAGTATAGATGGAGAGAACTACCAATCTACTGGTAATTTCGATAATTTGTCGCCAAACAATTACTATATAAGTGCAAGATTTATAAATGGAGACTGTATCTCAGCTACTACAGAAATTGAAATAGTTGAAATTCCCGACACAGAAGATCCGGTTCTTTCAGAATTAGAGGATATAAATATAAACGTTGATGCAGGATTATGTGGTGCCGTTGTGAACTATGAAGTTCCAATTGCTACGGATAATTGCGAAGGAACTGAAGTGAGCTTAACAGAAGGTTTAGCCTCCGGAGGTGAATTCCCGGTAGGAATTAGCACCGTTACTTATACCGCTACCGATGCTTCAGGAAACTCGGTTACTACCAGTTTTACTGTAACCGTAACTGATAATGAAGCTCCTGTACCCGATGTAGCTGAACTTCCAACCGTAACCGGTGAGTGTTCTGCAACTGTAAGTGTTGTTCCAACCGCTACCGATAATTGTGGTGGAACTATTAACGGAACTACTGAAGATGCTCTTACTTATACCGAGCAGGGAACTTATACCGTAACCTGGACTTTTGATGATGGAAACGGAAACACTTCCACTCAGACTCAAACTGTAATTGTAGAAGATGTTACTGCTCCTGTAGCTAATGTAGCTGAACTTCCAACTGTAACAGGTGAGTGTTCTGCAACTGTAGCTGTTGTTCCAACTGCCACCGACAATTGTGGAGGAACTATCAACGGAACTACTGAAGATGCTCTTACTTATACCGGGCAGGGAACTTATACTGTAACCTGGACTTTTGATGATGGTAATGGAAATATCACCACACAGGAACAAACAGTGATCGTTGAGGACGTAACTGCTCCTGTAGCAGATGTAGCTGAACTTCCAACCGTAACAGGTGAATGTTCTGCAACTGTAGCTGTTGTTCCTACTGCCACTGACAATTGTGGTGGAACTATAGAAGGAACTACTGAAGATGCACTTACGTATAACGAGCAGGGAACTTATACCGTAACCTGGACCTTTGATGATGGAAATGGAAATATCACTACCCAGGAACAAACAGTAATTGTTGATGACGTTACTGCTCCTGTGCCTGATGTAGCTGAACTTCCTACCGTAACAGGTGAATGTTCTGCAACTGTAGCTGTTGTGCCAACCGCCACCGACAATTGTGGTGGAACTATCAACGGTACTACTGAAGATGCTCTTACTTATACCGAGCAGGGAACTTATACTGTAACCTGGACATTTGATGATGGTAATGGAAACACTTCCACTCAAACTCAAACTGTAATTGTAGAAGATGTAACTGCTCCTGTAGCCGATGTAGCTGAACTTCCAACCGTAACCGGTGAGTGTTCTGCAACTGTAGCTGTTGTTCCAACTGCCACTGATAATTGTGGTGGAACTATCAACGGTACTACTGAAGATGCTCTTACTTATACCGAGCAGGGAACTTATATTGTAACCTGGACATTTGATGATGGAAATGGAAACACTTCCACTCAGACGCAAACTATAATTGTAGAAGATGTTACTGCTCCTGTAGCTGATGTAACAACTTTAGAAACATTAACTGGAGGTTGTTCAGTAACAGTAATCACTGTACCTACCGCAACTGATAACTGCGAAGGAACTATTGAAGGAACTACCAATGATCCTCTAACTTATGAAGAGCAAGGTACCTTTACTATAACATGGACCTACGATGATGGGAACGGAAATACTTCCACTCAGACTCAAACTGTGGAAGTGAATGATACCAGCGCTCCGGTGGCGGACTTGAATGACCTTCCAACGATAACTGCGGAATGCTTTGTAACTGTAGATGCTATTCCAACTGCAACCGATAATTGCAGTGGTGAGAAATTTAACGGTACCACTTCAGATCCGTTGACTTATAACGAACAGGGAACTTATACGATTACCTGGACTTTTGATGATGGAAATGGAAACACTTCCACTCAAACTCAAACTGTAATTGTAGAAGATGTAACTGCTCCTGTAGCCGATGTAGCTGAACTTCCAACCGTAACCGGTGAGTGTTCTGCAACTGTAGCTGCTGTTCCAACTGCCACTGATAATTGCGGTGGAACTATAGAAGGAACTACTGAAGATGCACTTACGTATAACGAGCAGGGAACTTATACTGTAACCTGGACTTTTGATGATGGTAATGGAAATATCACCACACAGGAACAAACAGTGATCGTTGAGGACGTAACTGCTCCTGTAGCAGATGTAGCTGAACTTCCAACCGTAACAGGTGAATGTTCTGCAACTGTAGCTGTTGTTCCTACTGCCACTGACAATTGTGGTGGAACTATAGAAGGAACTACTGAAGATGCACTTACGTATAACGAGCAGGGAACTTATACCGTAACCTGGACCTTTGATGATGGAAATGGAAATATCACTACCCAGGAACAAACAGTAATTGTTGATGACGTTACTGCTCCTGTGCCTGATGTAGCTGAACTTCCTACCGTAACAGGTGAATGTTCTGCAACTGTAGCTGTTGTGCCAACCGCCACCGATAATTGTGGTGGAACTATTAACGGAACTACTGAAGATGCTCTTACTTATACCGAGCAGGGAACTTATACTGTAACCTGGACATTTGATGATGGTAATGGAAATATCACAATACAGGAACAAACAGTGATCGTTGATGACGTTACCGCTCCTGTAGCCGATGTAGCTGAGCTTCCATCCGTAACTGGTGAATGTTCTGCAACTGTAAGTGTTGTTCCAACTGCCACTGATAATTGTGGTGGAACTATCAACGGAACTACTGAAGATGCTCTTACTTATACTGAGCAGGGAACTTATACTGTAACCTGGACTTTTGATGATGGAAATGGAAACACTTCCACTCAGACGCAGACTGTAATTGTAGAAGATGTTACTGCTGCTGTAGCTGATGTAACAACTTTAGAAACATTAACTGGAGGTTGTTCAGTAACAGTAACTGCTGTACCTACCGCAACTGATAACTGCGAAGGAACTATTGAAGGAACTACCAATGATCCTCTAACTTATGAAGAGCAAGGTACCTTCACTATAACATGGACCTACGATGATGGGAACGGAAATACTTCCACTCAGACTCAAACTGTGGAAGTGAATGATACCAGCGCTCCGGTGGCGGACTTGAATGACCTTCCAACGATAACTGCGGAATGTTTTGTAACTGTAGATGCTATTCCAACTGCAACCGATAATTGCAGTGGTGAGAAATTTAACGGTACCACTTCAGATCCGTTGACTTATAACGAACAGGGAACTTATACGATTACCTGGACTTTTGATGATGGTAATGGAAACACTTCCACTCAGACGCAAACTGTAATTGTAGAAGATGTAACTGCTCCTGTAGCCGATGTAGCTGAACTTCCAACCGTAACCGGTGAGTGTTCTGCAACTGTAGCTGTTGTTCCTACTGCCACCGACAACTGTGGTGGAACTATCAACGGTACTACTGAAGATGCTCTTATTTATACTGAACAGGGTACTTATACTGTAACCTGGACTTTTGATGATGGAAACGGAAACACTTCCACTCAGACTCAGACTGTAATTGTAGAAGATGTAACTGCTCCTGTAGCCGATGTAGCTGAGCTTCCATCCGTAACTGGTGAATGTTCTGCAACTGTAGCTGTTGTTCCAACTGCCACTGATAATTGTGGTGGAACTATCAACGGTACTACTGAAGATGCTCTTACTTATACCGAGCAGGGAACTTATATTGTAACCTGGACATTTGATGATGGAAATGGAAACACTTCCACTCAGACGCAGACTGTAATTGTAGAAGATGTTACTGCTGCTGTAGCTGATGTAACAACTTTAGAAACATTAACTGGAGGTTGTTCAGTAACAGTAACTACTGTACCTACCGCAACTGATAACTGCGAAGGAACTATTGAAGGAACTACCAATGATCCTCTAACTTATGAAGAGCAAGGTACCTTCACTATAACATGGACCTACGATGATGGGAACGGAAATACTTCCACTCAGACTCAAACTGTGGAAGTGAATGATACCAGCGCTCCGGTGGCGGACTTGAATGACCTTCCAACGATAACTGCGGAATGTTTTGTAACTGTAGATGCTATTCCAACTGCAACCGATAATTGCAGTGGTGAGAAATTTAACGGTACCACTTCAGATCCGTTGACTTATAACGAACAGGGAACTTATACCGTAACCTGGACTTTTGATGATGGAAACGGAAACACTTCCACTCAGACTCAAACTGTAATTGTAGAAGATGTAACTGCTCCTGTAGCCGATGTAGCTGAACTTCCAACCGTAACAGGTGAATGTTCTGCAACTGTAGCTGCTGTTCCAACTGCCACTGATAATTGCGGTGGAACTATAGAAGGAACTACTGAAGATGCTCTTACTTATACTGAACAGGGAACTTATATTGTAACCTGGACTTTCAACGATGGAAACGGAAACAC
The DNA here is from genome assembly GCF_006159205.1 of Antarcticibacterium flavum. Classification (NCBI taxonomy): domain Bacteria; kingdom Pseudomonadati; phylum Bacteroidota; class Flavobacteriia; order Flavobacteriales; family Flavobacteriaceae; genus Antarcticibacterium; species Antarcticibacterium flavum. The sequence continues at coordinate 461,304 of NZ_CP040812.1, forward strand.
TTCCACTCAAACTCAAACAGTAATTGTTGATGATGTTACGGCTCCAGTAGCTGATGTAGCTGAACTTCCAACCGTAACCGGAGAATGCTCTGCAACTGTAAGTGTTGTTCCAACTGCCACTGATAATTGTGGTGGAACTATTAACGGAACTACTGAAGATGCTCTTACTTATACCGAGCAGGGAACTTATACTGTAACCTGGACATTTGATGATGGTAATGGAAATATCACAATACAGGAACAAACAGTGATCGTTGATGACGTTACCGCTCCTGTAGCCGATGTAGCTGAGCTTCCATCCGTAACTGGTGAATGTTCTGCAACTGTAAGTGTTGTTCCAACTGCCACTGATAATTGTGGTGGAACTATCAACGGAACTACTGAAGATGCTCTTACTTATACTGAGCAGGGAACTTATACTGTAACCTGGACTTTTGATGATGGAAATGGAAACACTTCCACTCAGACGCAGACTGTAATTGTAGAAGATGTTACTGCTGCTGTAGCTGATGTAACAACTTTAGAAACATTAACTGGAGGTTGTTCAGTAACAGTAACTGCTGTACCTACCGCAACTGATAACTGCGAAGGAACTATTGAAGGAACTACCAATGATCCTCTAACTTATGAAGAGCAAGGTACCTTCACTATAACATGGACCTACGATGATGGGAACGGAAATACTTCCACTCAGACTCAAACTGTGGAAGTGAATGATACCAGCGCTCCGGTGGCGGACTTGAATGACCTTCCAACGATAACTGCGGAATGTTTTGTAACTGTAGATGCTATTCCAACTGCAACCGATAATTGCAGTGGTGAGAAATTTAACGGTACCACTTCAGATCCGTTGACTTATAACGAACAGGGAACTTATACGATTACCTGGACTTTTGATGATGGTAATGGAAACACTTCCACTCAGACGCAAACTGTAATTGTAGAAGATGTAACTGCTCCTGTAGCCGATGTAGCTGAACTTCCAACCGTAACCGGTGAGTGTTCTGCAACTGTAGCTGTTGTTCCTACTGCCACCGACAACTGTGGTGGAACTATCAACGGTACTACTGAAGATGCTCTTATTTATACTGAACAGGGTACTTATACTGTAACCTGGACTTTTGATGATGGAAACGGAAACACTTCCACTCAGACTCAGACTGTAATTGTAGAAGATGTAACTGCTCCTGTAGCCGATGTAGCTGAGCTTCCATCCGTAACTGGTGAATGTTCTGCAACTGTAGCTGTTGTTCCAACTGCCACTGATAATTGTGGTGGAACTATCAACGGTACTACTGAAGATGCTCTTACTTATACCGAGCAGGGAACTTATATTGTAACCTGGACATTTGATGATGGAAATGGAAACACTTCCACTCAGACGCAGACTGTAATTGTAGAAGATGTTACTGCTGCTGTAGCTGATGTAACAACTTTAGAAACATTAACTGGAGGTTGTTCAGTAACAGTAACTACTGTACCTACCGCAACTGATAACTGCGAAGGAACTATTGAAGGAACTACCAATGATCCTCTAACTTATGAAGAGCAAGGTACCTTCACTATAACATGGACCTACGATGATGGGAACGGAAATACTTCCACTCAGACTCAAACTGTGGAAGTGAATGATACCAGCGCTCCGGTGGCGGACTTGAATGACCTTCCAACGATAACTGCGGAATGTTTTGTAACTGTAGATGCTATTCCAACTGCAACCGATAATTGCAGTGGTGAGAAATTTAACGGTACCACTTCAGATCCGTTGACTTATAACGAACAGGGAACTTATACGATTACCTGGACTTTTGATGATGGTAATGGAAACACTTCCACTCAGACGCAAACTGTAATTGTAGAAGATGTAACTGCTCCTGTAGCCGATGTAGCTGAACTTCCAACCGTAACCGGTGTGTGTTCTGCAACTGTAGCTGTTGTTCCTACTGCCACCGACAATTGTGGTGGAACTATAGAAGGAACGACTGAAGATGCTCTTACTTATATTGAGCAGGGAACTTATACCGTAACCTGGACTTTTGATGATGGAAACGGAAACACTTCCACTCAGACTCAAACTGTAATTGTAGAAGATGTAACTGCTCCTGTAGCCGATGTAGCTGAACTTCCAACCGTAACAGGTGAATGTTCTGCAACTGTAGCTGCTGTTCCAACTGCCACTGATAATTGCGGTGGAACTATAGAAGGAACTACTGAAGATGCTCTTACTTATACTGAACAGGGAACTTATATTGTAACCTGGACTTTCGATGATGGAAATGGAAACACTTCCACTCAGACTCAAACAGTGATCGTTGATGACGTTACTGCTCCTGTAGCTGATGTAGCTGAACTTCCAAACGTAACAGGTGAGTGTTCTGCAACGGTATCTGTTGTTCCAACTGCCACTGATAATTGTGGTGGAACTATCAACGGAACTACTGAAGATGCTCTTACTTATACTGAGCAGGGAACTTATACTGTAACCTGGACTTTCGATGATGGAAATGGAAACACTTCCACTCAGACTCAAACAGTAATTGTAATTGAAATCGACGCCCCTGTTGTAGCTTCGGTTACACAACCAACCTGTGATGCAGAAACCGGATCTTTCAGCATTACTGCTGTTGAAGGTCTTGAATATAATATAAATGGTGGTTCATACACTGCAACTACTACTTTTGAAGGGCTTTCCGCAGGTACTTATACTGTAACTGCAAGAACCGCTCAGGGATGTGTTACTGAGGCTGTTTCAGTAACAATAAATGCACAACCTGCAACTCCTGCCGCTCCGGTGGTATCCTCTGTGAGTCAGCCTGGATGTGGTGTTGCAACAGGATCATTTTCGGTACAGGTGGTTAACGGACTGGAATATAGTATTGATGGAGAAACGTATACTACTTCAGGAAACTTTGAAGGCCTGGAGCCGGGGATCTATTTTGTAGCCGCGATGAATGAAACAGGATGTATGTCGGCTCTTACAGAAGTTGAGATCACTGAATCCTCCACTCTTCCTTCTCCTCAGGTTCTTGCTGTGGTTCAACCATCTTGTGAGGTGGCAACGGGATCTTTCACTGTGGATGTAGAAGAGGGTGTTACCTACAGCATAAATGGTACAGATTACCAGGCTGAAGGTGAATTTACACAACTTGCACCGGGTATCTATTCTTTAACCGCACGAAATGAAGAAGGATGTGTTTCCCAGGCTGTGGAAGTGACCATTAACACGGTACAGGGCGCGGTTGCTATAGAAACCACTACTGTAGACCTATGTATTGAAGATGAGACCTTTGATCTTTTTGAACTATTGCTGGGGGATTATGACGATTCAGGTTCCTGGAGCGATCCAACCCAAACTGGTGCCCTTACAGGAAGCAGAATTGATCCTTCCCTGCTGCCGGTTGGAAACTATACCTTCACCTACAATCTGGGTGGGGAATGTCCTTCAACAACGATGGTTGCTGTGAGCATCAATGATCTTTGTGTGGTTCTTCCCTGTGGATTCCAGGATATCAAGGATAGCATTTCAAAAGCAGTTACTCCCAATGGAGACGGATATAATGACTTTTTCACGGTAAACCTGAATACAGATTGTGGTTTCACCTACAATGTAAAAATCTTTAATAGATGGGGGTCACAGGTATACTCTGCAGCAAACTACCAGAATGACTGGAATGGAAATTCAGACAGGTCTGTAACTTCCTCAAACCAGCTACCTTCAGGTACCTACTTTTATATTCTTGAAATAAATGGAAGTGGTTTTGAGCCAATCCAGGGTTACATCTACTTAGGAACTAAATAAACCAAATCAAATGAAAAATTATTACATCCTCATATTGATACTTTTTGTGGGATTGTCCTCTGCCCGGGCACAACAACTACCGCAATTCACTCAATATATGTATAATACCATAGCGATAAACCCTGCCTATGCCGGGAACAGGGATGGACTATCTCTAACGGCACTTCACCGTAGCCAGTGGGAAGGAATTGAAGGTGCACCACGTACACAAACCTTTTCTATCCACTCCCCTCTTTCCAATGAGAAAGTTGGTCTGGGCCTTTCTGTGATCAATGATAAGACCGGGTATGAGAACTACACCTATTTGTATGGGGATTTCTCTTACACTATCAATGTGAGTGACGATGTTACCCTTTCCTTTGGTGCCAAGGGTGGATTTAGCTACTACAATCTTGATGAGAATTTATTTACTGAGCCAAGTGTATTACAAGATCCTTTCTTCAGGGAGCAATTTAATCGCTGGACTCCCAATGTGGGGGCCGGGTTATATTTATCTTCACAGGACTGGTACGTAGGACTTTCAGCTCCTAAATTGATCAACAATAACAACAATGAATTTAGCGAATACGTCGCCCTGGAGCAGGTTCATTATTATCTAACCGGGGGTTATGTTTTTGATCTTAGTGATACCTGGAAACTACGGCCTACCGCTCTTGCAAAAGTAACATCGGGAGCACCGCTTTCGTTTGATATGTCGGGAACCGTGATCTATGATGAGAAGCTTTACCTTGGTGCCACCTACAGGATTGATGATGCAATAGGAGCCTTTCTCGATTTCCAGATCTTTGAACCATTAAGGATTGGATATGCTTACGAGTACTCAATCTCAGACCTTAGGCCATATACTTCAGGATCCCACGAGATCATCCTGATTTATGAAATGAGGTATAAGAACACCAAATTCAAATCCCCAAGATTTTTCTAAACTATAATAAAGCTATTATGAGGAATTTCAACTACTTATTAATTCTACTATTCATTGGAAATAGTTTTATAAGTTCAGCTCAAAATGCAAAGCAAAGAAAAGCCGACAGGCTCTTTAATGACCTTGCTTATACAGAAGCTGTAGAGGTTTATAAAGACCTTGTGGAAAGGGACCATAATACCCTCTACAACAAGCAAAAGCTTGGAGACAGTTACATAAAACTTCGCAGGCCTTCACAGGCGGTGGCATATTACGAGGAGATTGTAAATGACCCTAACGTCTCTCCTGAATATTATTATAAGTACGCACAGGCATTAAGAGGGGTTATGCGATACGAGGAATCCCGGGAATGGTTACAAAAATACAGAAACTCCAAAGGTAATACTCAAAATGTTGACAGGATGCTGGAGGGAGATGTTTCAGATATCGAGATAGCCGATGAGTATTCACTTAATGGTGTGAACTTTAACTCCGGTTTCAGTGATTTCGGAGCCTATGAAAAGGACGGAAGAGTATATTTTGTTTCCTCCAGGGATGATGGGATGTCAAAGAAAAGTAAGACTTATTCCTGGACGGGAGAGCCGTTTTTGGATATATATCAATTTGAAGCAGGAAATGTTACAGCCCTACCGGGTGATGTGAACACAGTATTACACGACGGACCTTTAACTATAACAAAGGATGGCAGATATATGTATTTTAACCGCAACAATTATCTGAATAATAAACAGGGTAAGCGCGATAAGGATAAAACAAATCACCTTAAGATCTACCGGGCAACCAATGTTAATGGACAGTGGAAAGATGTGGTAGAACTGCCGTTTAACAGTGACTCCTACTCAGTGGGCCACCCTGCGCTTTCTGCCGATGAAAAGACCCTTTATTTCGCTTCAGATATGCCTGGAGGTTTGGGAGGGACAGACATTTATAAAGTTGAGATCCTTGGTGAAAACGAATATGGAATACCATCTAACCTGGGAAAAGAGATCAATACCCCCCAGGATGAGGCCTTTCCTTTTGTAACTGAATATAATGTACTGTATTTTTCTTCCAATGGCCACCTTGGAATGGGAATGATGGATATATTCAAGGTAGATCTTGGACAAATGGGAATTAAGGTAACCAACCTTGGAGAACCTGTGAACAGCAATATGGACGACTTCGCCTATTTCATGATGAATGGCAATAATACAGGTTATTTTGCTTCAAATCGTGAAGGTGGAATCGATAATATCTACGGGTATAATCTTTTAAATCCGTTAATTTTAAAAGGTACTGTGACAGATGCTATCAACAAAAGACCTGTTCCAAATGCAACCATTCGCTTATTTGATGAGAATAATAATCAGGTTGCATTCCTTGAAACAAAACAGGACGGGACTTACGAAACTGAAATAAGCAGGAATAAGGAATATCCTGTAGAAGCCAAGCATATTGAGTACGAGGAGAAAACAGGTAGCATTAGTTCTATGGACAGCAACGAGCGCGATGAACTGGTTTATAATATTGAACTCGACCCAATTGAAGATGTTGAATATTTAGCTGAAATTGATATCATCTATTTTGACTTTGACAAACATAATATAAGGCCAGATGCTGCAAAGGAGCTGGATAAACTTGTTGACCTGATGCAGAACAAATATCCGGAACTTGTAATTGAAATAGGTTCGCATACAGACAGGAGAGGAAGTGAACAGTATAACGAAGGCCTTGCTGAAAGAAGAGCGAAATCCACCTATGATTATCTTATATCAAAGGGAATCTCTGAAGATAGGATCGTGGAATACAGAGGTTATGGTAAAAAAGAACCTGCAATAGACTGTGACCAATGCACAGAAAGAGACCATCAAATGAACCGAAGATCTATTTTCAAGGTGGTAAAAATGAATTAAAGTTTTAGGGCAAATGATTAAAATGGGTTCGGCAGCAGTCGGGCCCTTTTTTTTACCTCTCACCTTCCCTAAACCTTTTTCTCATAACCAGGTCATTAATATAAATTGGAAACATAGAATTTTTATTAACTGCTTCTATTGATCCTGTCCCATAGAGACTTTCTATGGGAAGGAAACTATTATACCTATGAACAACCTGTGCCGTTAGGTACAGAATATATTCGGGATATTTATATGCCGTACCCGAAAGGCACAGGTAAAAAATTAATTTTGATTCTACCCATAGATAGTCCCTAACGGGACAAAGCATCTTTGTTATAGCTATGCGCTAATTGTTTTTTAAGCCCAACCACAACCATTCTAATGAATCCTAAAAGAACCTTCCTACGACAGCTGAAAAAGGTTTCAGCATCCAATCGCCTGAAACAATGCCAGCCCTATCGTTGGCCTCCAGAACTATCCTTTAGCCAGATGTCCCGCAGGGACTTTCTATGGGTAGAAAATTTTTATCTGGGAAGCAACCTGTGCCTGTAGGTACAGAATATATAGAGCGTATTTATATGCCGTACCGAAAGGCACGGGAAAAAATAGCATTTCGATTCTATCCCTAGATATTCCCTAAAGGGACAAACGACCTAGGGAAAATAGGTAGTCTAATCGCTTAAACCGAATCACAAGCATTCTTATGAAACCTAAAAGAACTTTCATTCGTCCTTCTGAAAAACGTTTCAGAATCTAATGATCTTAATACTTACCGCCCCTCTCACCTGCCTTCATCTTTATCTTTTAACTACTCGGTTATAAAAATTAAAGAATGTGAAAATTGCACGCACAGCCACCGGTGCTCCTGTTCCGTAGGGACTTCTATGGGTAGAAAATTTTTATCCGGTGAACAGCCTGTGCCGTTAGGTAAAGAATATACACAGGAGATTTATATACCGTACCTAAAGGCACGGAAAAAAAATAGCATTTCGATTCTACCCACAGATAGTCCCTAACGGGACACAGCAACTATGGAATATATGTGCGCTAATCGGTTAAACCTAATCACAAGCATTCTAATAAAACCTAAAAGAACCTTCAAGCGTCATGCTGAGACCCCGATAAATTTTTTTTTATTAGCGTGAGGTGATGACGTATGAATATCATCAATGAGTATAATATTCTTCTTTGCAGAATTTCTCCCGGCCTACGAAAGCTTATCGTAAAATTTGAAATGAGAGGGGCGTTAAGAATTTTAGGCTGTTTGAGCACAACGGAATATTCTCGCAGGATTTTATTTGCCCGCGAGTTCCTAAAATTTAGCCACCGAATGAAAAATTTAGAGAAGCTTTGGTAAGCCTAAACTTTTTTGGTTCTTTTTTTGCAACCGACGACCAAAGGGAGAGGATTGCAGCAAAAAAGAACAAGCGGTCCTATATAATGCCTATAAACCTGCCTGGATAATGTAAGAAAAATAGAATACGTCAATGGTAACTCGTTTCAGCATCTAATGAAATAAAGGCGAACTGACGCTCTCACTTGCCTTCAATCTATATCTTTTAACTACTCGATTATAAAATTAAAGAAGACGGAAATGGTACGCACAGCCACCGGTGATACTGTCCCATAGGGACTTTCTATGGGTAGAAAATTTTTATCCGGGAAGCAACCTGTGCCTTTAGGTACAGAATATAAACCAGGAATTGTAGGCCATACCTGATAATTTTTTTAAGGTAAAAGATTTGTATTTCGGTTTGGACAGCCCAGAACGGCTCCTGGAAAATAAACTATAAAAAAAGGGCCTGACTCTCGTCAAACCCTTTCCTGCATAGCAGACTAATCAGATTTATTTGGCATTAAAATGAAATCTCATTTACTATCTCTTTACAAATATATTAGTAAAATAATTCTTCCCATCCTCGTCTTGCTCCACTGAGATTCCAAAATGGGTGAAATCTCCTTCAATATTATCCTTATGACCATCGCTATTGATCCAGGCATTTACAACAGCCTCTGCAGTACGATATCCAAAACCAATATTTTCGCTAACTGCTTTGGCTCCTATATCATTTACAAGGGCAATATATCTTTTATTAAAGTTATCATGGCTCACTTTTTTATTCGCGATCATATAATTATTATGTTCGATAGCCTGGTGGGTGATATCATCTAAGGTACCAAGTACTTTTAGACCATTATCTCTTCTATAGTTATTCACGGCTACTATAATATCTTTTTCAATAGAACTGTAGGCGATATAATCTACAAGGTTTGCAGTCTTAATTGGATCATCGGCTGGAAGATCATTGTCTGTAGCGCAGGAGCTAAATGTCAACACGCAAATAAGGACAAGACACACTTTTTTAGTAATAGTGTACATAGGCAAACAGGTTAGTTAGGTAAATTTGGGATAGCCAAAATACACAAAAAATCGATTAAATGCACGTTTTGTCCTTCGCAATGTGCGATTTATCGAAATTTTAACAAAATTTGTAATCCCCGTCCTACAAACAGGGATCATATAGAATAAGAAATAACAGGAAAGGATTTAAGGAATTATACAGGCAGGGCCTTACAAATTAAAGATTTTACCATCATCGGCAAGAGCTACATTGGAATAAACTGTTTCAGCTTCAGTTTTAAAAAGGTTGAGATCTCCATATCTGGTAGAGAAATGACCAAGGATAAGCCGGCCAGCGTTGGCTCCTTTGGCTATGGCAGCAGCTTGTTTGGCAGTAGAATGTTTGGTGGGAAAAGCAAGTTCCAAATGTTCTTCAAGGAAGGTGGATTCGTGGTACAGGACAGAGACATCCTTCAATTGTTCTATTATACCCTCATCATAAACCGTATCACTGCAATATGCATAGCTTTTTGGTGGATCTGGAGGGGCAGTAACCCAATGGTTCGGGATAAGCTTTCCATCCTCTGAAACCACATCCTTTCCCTGTTTTACGCTATTGTAGAGAGAAACATCGATCTTATACCTGGAGATCTCATTTATAAGAAGCTTTCGGGGCCCGGGTTTTTCTCTGAATAAAAATCCGTTGGTGTAGATACGGTGCTTAAGCGGAATGGTTTCTACGGTAACCTTATCATCCTCATAAAGCAACTGAGGTTCCTTGCTATCAAGTTCATGGAAAATTAAGAGATAATTCGTCCAAGAATTGGATAACTTTAGCTGTAGCGTAATGATCTCTTTTATTCCTTTTGGACCGTAAATATGAAGGTCTGTATCCCGGTTAAGCAGTCTAAAGGTAGAAATTAGGCCTACGAGTCCAAAACAATGGTCCCCATGCAGGTGGGAAATAAAGATATGCTGGATACGGGAAAATTTAACCTTATTGCGCCTTAGTTCAACCTGTGTACCTTCCCCACAATCTATAAGAAATTTGTGGTTATTAATATCAAGTACTTGTGCAGATGGATTGGTAAATGTTCGGGGAGTGGCGGCATAACATCCTAATATGGTAAGTTTCATATTTCCTGTAATTAAAGCTCCGTCACCCTGTTATATTCTTCTTTCAGCAGCTTAAAATCCAAGCTCCCTTTCAAGTTCTTCCATATTAATAATATCCTCTGCCTCCACCAGGGTGGGCACTACTATCAATTCCTCTGGTATAGAATCGATGTCAATTTCCCTGCTAACAATCACAAAGGATTTTTTATTGCTGCGGTGTAAATTTGAGATTTCAAGGAACGACAGTAAATTTTCAAGTTGCACCGGTTCTTTTTGCAGGAGATTGATAATCACATTGTCATTTTTAAACTTTTTGTGATTCTGGGAAATATAAGTGGCAAAACCTGTAAGATCTCCTTTTTCATCTTCAAGTATCTTATACTTGTCTTTCTCTGTAATTTTCATAATCTTTCTTTTAAATGTTCCTCCTGCCTTAGGGTTTAATCTTGGAGGCCAGTAAATATATGACTGCCATTCGAATGGCAACGCCATTTTGCACCTGGTCCAGGATGATAGCCTGTTTGGAATCGGCAACATCACTGGTGATCTCCACTCCCCTATTGATTGGCCCGGGGTGCATAATCACAATTTGCTTATCCAGGGAGTCCAGTAACTGTTTGTTGACTCCAAATTGCTGGGTATATTCCCTTGTACTGGGAAAATAACTTATTTCCATCCTCTCATTCTGCACCCTTAACATATTTGCCACATCACACCATTCAAGAGCCTTTCTTAAATTTGTCTCCACTCCTACCCCCAAAGATTCCACATATCTTGGAAGCAAGGTTTTAGGGCCACATACCTTCACTTCTGCTCCCTGTAATTTTAAAGCAAAGATATTTGATAAGGCTACCCTGCTGTGAAGTATATCACCCACAATAACAACCTTCTTACCTTTCACTTCTCCAAGTCTTTCTCTTATGGAATATGAATCCAGGAGGGCCTGTGTAGGATGTTCGTGGGTTCCATCACCGGCATTAATGATGCTGGCATCCACATGTTTTGAAAGAAAAATGCCTGCCCCGGGGTTTGGATGTCTCATCACCACCATATCCACTTTCATTGAAAGTATATTATTTACGGTGTCAATAAGTGTTTCCCCTTTGCTTACAGATGAGGATGACGCAGAGAAATTGATCACATCTGCACTTAATCTTTTTTCAGCCAGTTCAAATGATAACCTCGTCCTGGTGCTGTTCTCAAAAAATAAATTGGCGATGGTAATATCCCGCAGAGAAGGAACCTTTTTAATTGGCCTGTTGATCACTTCCTTAAAATGATCGGCCGTTTTAAAGATAAGATCAATATCGGCCTGGTTAAGGTATTTAATTCCCAATAAGTGATTTACACTTAACTCGTTCATTGACTGTTATTATTTTGGAATGAGATAAACTGCATCTTCTCCCTGATTTTCTTTCCAGTGTACTTTCACCTGTTCATCGTTAATAGCATCCACCTGCCTGCCGTTATAGTCTGGTTGTATGGGCAAATGGCGGCTAAACCTACGGTCTATAAAGGTGAGGAGCTCAATTTCACTGGGTCTTCCAAAGGATTGGATGGCTGTAAGTGCTGCTCTTATACTTCGTCCTGTATAAAGAACATCATCTATAAAAATGACTTTCTTATCTTCTACAAGAAAATCAATTTTGGTCTTATTGGCTTCCAGAGGCTTATCGCTTCTTCTAAAATCATCCCGGTAAAAAGTGATATCAAGTTGACCATATGGAATATCCCCAATATTGTACTCCTCCTCCAGCATTTTGATGATCCTGTTTGCCAGATATACTCCTCTTGGCTGTATTCCAATTAAAACGGTGTTCTCCATCCCCGGATGGTTTTCTATTAACTGGCAGGCCAAACGATGAAGAATGATGTTGATCTCTTTGGAGTTAAGCAACACTTTTTGGCTCATAATATTTTTCGGGCTGGAATTGATAATTCAAAAGTAAGATTTTTTTGGAATACTTACCTGCTAAAATCTCCTTACTCTGTCTCATTAAATTTATCTTGTAGTAATTTCAAATATGTCGGGACATAAAAAAACCTCCCCGGTTTCCCGGGGAGGCTTCATATTTAAGAAAACAGATTGGAAATTACTTTCCTTCCATTTTATCTTTAAGGGCTTGTAGCTCTGCATTCACATCACCAATGGTTGTTTTCTCATTGTTCTGTGCTGCAGCTTTTTTAGCTGCCTGCTTCACTATTTGCTGCTCTTCTTCCTTGTGGATAGCTGTATGAGAAGCTACCACTCTCTTGAATTCCTTATTGAATTCAATGATCTGGAACTCTGCAGTTTCTCCTTGCTTAAGCTTGCTACCATCTTCTTTTTCAAGGTGACGGGTAGGAATAAATGCAGTAATATCCTCGTTAAAGTCTATAGTTGCACCTTTGTCAACGATCTCTGTAATTGCAGCAGTATGTGTAGTACCTACAGCAAATTCAGTTTCGTATTTATCCCACGGGTTAGACTCAGTTTGCTTGTGTCCAAGGCTTAATTTACGTCCATCAACATCAAGTTCAAGAACAACAACCTCAAGCTTATCACCTACATTGGTGAATTCACTTGGATGCTTGATCTTCTTGGTCCATGAAAGATCTGAAATGTAAATAAGACCGTCAATTCCTTCTTCAAGTTCTACGAACACACCAAAGTTGGTGAAGTTACGTACGATACCTGTATGTCTTGAACCTACAGGATACTTGGAAGTAATATCTGTCCATGGGTCTGGAGTTAATTGCTTAATACCAAGTGACATCTTACGGTCATCACGATCTAAAGTAAGGATTTGAGCTTCAACCTCATCCCCTACTTTCACGAAATCCTGAGCTGAACGCAGGTGCGTACTCCAGGACATTTCAGAAACGTGGATAAGACCTTCAACACCTTCAGCAACTTCAATAAATGCACCGTAGTCTGCTATAACAACTACTTTACCTTTTACTTTGTCACCTACTGCAAGGTTCTCATCAAGAGCTTCCCATGGGTGCTTATGTAATTGCTTAAGACCTAATTGAATTATTGTCTTAGCTTCATCAAAGTCAAGAATTACAACATTAAGTTTTTGATCCAGTTCAACTATCTCATTTGGATGGTTGATACGTGACCAGCTAAGGTCTGTAATATGGATAAGTCCATCTACGCCACCAAGGTCAACGAATACTCCGTAAGAAGTAATGTTTTTAACAGTACCTTCAAGTACCTGACCTTTTTCAAGCTGTCCAATGATCTCTTTCTTCTGCTCTTCAATATCTGCCTCGATAAGGGCTTTGTGAGATACAACAACGTTCTTAAATTCGTGGTTGATCTTCACAACTTTGAATTCCATTGTTTTTCCTACGTAAGCATCGTAATCGCGAATTGGTTTCACGTCTATTTGAGATCCAGGCAGGAATGCCTCAATTCCAAATACGTCTACGATCATACCACCTTTGGTACGACACTTCACAAAACCGTTTACAATAAGGCTTTCATCGTGAGCTTTGTTCACACGATCCCATGCCATGATAACACGGGCCTTACGGTGAGAAAGGATCAATTGACCTGTTGCATCTTCACGCACATCAATTAATACTTCTACCTCATCACCTACTTTAAGGTCCGGGTTGTAACGGAATTCGTTCAGGGAGATAACACCTTCACTCTTTGCATTAATGTCAATGATTGCATCACGATCTGTAATATTAATTACTTTTCCTGTTGTAACCTCATCATCCAAAGTGTCAACGAAATTCTCTGAAACCAGTTTCTCAAATTCCTCTAACTTGGTATCATCTACAGGATCAATACCTTCTTCGTAGTTGTGCCAGTTAAAGTCTGCTAAAAATTTCTCGGGATCTTGCTGCTGGTCTGCCGCTTCTGGTTGTGACGCAGTATCCAGTCCTGCTACGTCCTGAACTTCCGGAGTCTGAGAATCCTGAACTTCCTGATTTTTGTTTTCTTCAGCCATTGCTGATTAATTATTTGTATCCTGTGTCTCTTCGGAAAAAACTAAGGCAATAAAAAACACAGAAGTGATTATTGTTTTGATTTTCAGCCCTTTTCTTTTTTCCATTATTTTGCCGAAAAGGAGTGCAAAAATACAATTAAATTTTTTGATTATCAAAATACTGAAAGTAAATTGATTGCAGATTATTCAGCAGAATTTACCTCAGCAATTTTATCCAGGGAAAGTTTCAATATTTTCTCAAACTGTTCCTCTATACTCAAGGAGGAATTATCTATTTCAATGGCATCCTGCGCCTTTACCAGCGGGGAATCCTCGCGGGTGGTGTCCAGGTGGTCCCGCTCCTCCACATTTTTAAGCACCTCTTCATAATTAACCTCCTGCCCTTTTTCAATTAACTCTTTATACCTGCGTTGAGCACGCTCTTTGGAAGTAGCCGTCATGAAAAGTTTAAGTTCGGCATGAGGGAATACAACGGTGCCTATGTCACGGCCATCCATTACCACTCCTTTTTCCTTCCCCATTAACTGTTGCTGGGAAACAAGTTTTTCCCGTACCTGTGATACTGCCGCTACCTTGCTTACATAATTTGAAACTTCGAGGGTCCTTATTTCATCTTCAATATTTTCATCATTCAGGTAAATTGCCGCATAACCAAGATCGGGATCGAAGATGAACTTTAATTGTATATTATCAAGCTTTGCTACCAGTCCCTCTTTATCAAAAGAGGTTGGCGTGATAAGATCATTCCTCATAGCATAAAAAGAAACTGCTCTATACATCGCCCCGGTATCTACATATACATAACCCAATTCCCTGGCGAGTTGTTTGGCAACAGTGCTTTTTCCTGTAGATGAAAATCCGTCTATTGCTATCGTGATCCTTTTATTCATTCCTGTTTCATTTTATAAAGGTGCAAAAATAATGAATTCATACCGGCTGGGATAATTTTAGGATACTATTAAAGACGATTTGATTAACTAAGGAAGGGTTTACAGAAATCTCTTCAAAAACAGACATAAAGGTTATTTAAATATTATTCTATTTTTATAGGAATCATAGATATTGAATGATGAAGAAAATACTGGCCACCATTATGGTCCTGGCTGCAACCCTTTTCGGATACTATATTATAAAGACCTATCCTCATAGGATCAATATACTTTTCATGAAATCTAAAATGGAAGAAAGATTTCAGGAAGCTGTTTTGGGTGTTTATGACCGGGAGGAAAAAATTGACATACGTAAAGTTAAAAAGATCACCCATTATACTATTCGTCTTAATGATGACGATAACTGGCGTATTGACAGCAACCATATTCAGAATTTACATGATACCATACCAGTAATGCTTACTGTAGAAATGTGGGATCCAAGGGGGTTGACAAAAACTTCAGAAGGGAGAAATAATAAGAATGTAAAGCAATTTTTTAGTCTGGTTATCACTAATCGTAAGAACATTTATATTCGATGGAATCCTGAAATGGAAGTACCGGTCAACCTCTATCCCTGGAATAACAGGCCCTTACCATATATTGCCGCCTTCAGAGAATTTGCTCAAATCCTGAAAGAAATAAATCCGGAAGTGAAAATGGTTTATTCACCGGCAGGATTCGCTGGAGCCCTGGAAAATTATCCCGGGGACGATGTGGTAGATTTCGCCAGCATTACTCTCAACAGTAAGGCTGAGAACCACCTAAAAACAAAGGAACATAAGGACCTGGGCTCCCAAATCACAAGAAAGTTACATCGCTTGCGCTTCATCAATAAACCTATATTAATAATAACTTCTGACAATGCAGGTGACTCCTCGCACCACGACGAACTTATCAAGGTCGCTATAAAGAAGATTCAGGAAAACAGGGATATTATTTATTCGACCGAAAACTTCAAAAGGCCTTCTTCCCAGTGGGAAGGAGATCTGGACAATTTAAAAATAGGACTTTATGATCCACAAGGAGAATTGGTACATGAAAATGCTGTTAATACTGAGCATTTATTTATAAGTTTTAAACAAATAGAAAGTGGATCATATATTAGGGATATGGAAGAGGTTATTGCCAGGAATCATGACCTTATAATTTCTGTAGAACCCGCCTGGTGGAATGAGGAAAAGGATAAAAATATTCTCAACCGCATAAAAAACGGCGAATTGGATAAGTATATTGAAAAATTCTACCAATCCATACCTGCAACGAATAGAAATATATATTTGCGTTTTGCACACGAAATGGAAATTCCCATAACAAGGTATCCCTGGCAGAGTGCAGATCCTTTGTTATATATTGAAGCATTTAGATATTTTATGCAATACGATCATGGTAAAGACCTTAATATATATAAAATATGGGGACCTGCCGGAGATCGTGGGTCTCTCGACTGGTGGCCGGGTAATGACGTAGTTGATTTTATAAGTATTGCAATATATGGATTGCCAGATAAAAATATTTCAGATCCCAATAAACAAGAATCTTTCTCAAAAATTCTAAATAGAAAAATGTTTCGGTTCAGGTTAATTGATAAACCTATTTTTATCACAGAATTTGGAGTAAAAGGAGAGGAAGAGTTTCAAACTCATTGGCTTAGAGAGGCTGCATACATTATTAAACAACATCCCAGGATTAGAGGGATCTCTTATTTTAATTATACTGATTCACCTGAAGTGTGGGGAGATATATCACCACCACAATGGACTATTTCAAAGAATTCTTTCAGCGAATTCATAAGGATCTTAAATACTCCTTTAAAATAAAACATCCTGCGCAAGCTTATCTTACGCAGGATGCCCTCAAATATATTTTATTAACGCTTATTAAAGCGTTTTCGCATTGTAAACCTTTTCATCTGTTAGAGCCATATCTATCACTTCGCTCATCTCCTTAACATAATGGAAAGTAAGGCCTTTTAGATATTCCTCTTTGATCTCCTTAATATCTCTTTCATTATCCTTGCAAAGGATGATCTCTTTTATACTTGCCCTTTTTGCTGCAAGGATCTTCTCTTTTATCCCGCCAACAGGTAAGACTTTTCCTCGTAGGGTGATCTCTCCGGTCATTGCGATGCTCTTCTTTACCTTACGTTGTGTAAATAAGGAAACAAGTGAAGTAAGCATAGTAATTCCTGCGCTGGGACCATCCTTTGGGGTTGCTCCTTCCGGCACGTGGATATGCACATTATATTTATTGAATACTTCGGGGTCTATTCCCCACTTATCTGCATTGGATTTGATATACTCCATTGCAATGGTGGCGCTCTCCTTCATCACCTTCCCAAGGTTCCCGGTAATATTAAGATTTCCCTTACCCTGTGATAAAATTGATTCTATAAAGAGGATATCCCCTCCTACCTGTGTCCAGGCAAGGCCGGTTACCACTCCCGCGACGTCATTATTCTCATATTTGTCCCGTTCAAGCCTTGGGCTTCCAAGGATCTCAATAATATCATCATTACTTACCTTGACCTTATACTCCTCCTCCATTGCAATATTCTTGGCTGCGTAACGCACTACTTTCGCAATTTGCTTTTCAAGCCCTCGTACTCCAGATTCCCGGGTATAACCCTCAATGATCTTCTCCAGCTGCGGCCGGGCGATCTTAAGGTTCTCTTTGGTAAGTCCGTGTTCCTTCAGTTGTTTTGGCAACAGGTGTTGTTTGGCAATTTCCACTTTCTCTTCAATAGTATAGCCAGTAACATTAATGATCTCCATCCTGTCTCTAAGAGCAGGCTGTATGGTGTTAAGACTATTTGCTGTAGCAATGAACATCACCTTTGAAAGGTCAAATCCCATTTCAAGGAAATTATCGTGGAACTCGTTATTTTGTTCAGGGTCCAGTACTTCCAGTAAAGCTGAAGATGGGTCCCCCTGGTTTCCAGCCGCCAGCTTATCAATTTCATCAAGTACAAATACAGGATTGCTTGTTCCGGCTTTTTTCAAACTCTGAATGATCCTTCCCGGCATTGCGCCTATATAGGTCTTACGGTGCCCTCTAATCTCGGCCTCATCACGCAAACCTCCCAAAGAAATCCTTATATATTCCCGACCAAGAGCCTCTGCAACAGATTTACCAAGGGAGGTTTTCCCAACCCCCGGAGGTCCATACAAGCAGAGTATTGGAGATTTCATATCATTCCGCAATTTAAGAACTGCCAGATATTCAATGATCCTTTTCTTCACATCTTCCAGACCGTAATGGTCTCTATCCAGGATACGCTGGGCCCGTTTTAAGTCAAATTTATCTTTGCTGAAATCATTCCAGGGAAGGTCCAGGAATAAATCCAGGTAATTACGTTGTATGGAATACTCTGCCACCTGCGGATTCATTCGCTGCATTTTGGAGAGTTCCTTATTAAAATGCTTCTTTACCTTCTCATCCCATTTCTTCTTCTTGGATCGCAATCGCATTTCCTCTACCTCATCCTCATGGGAAACCCCTCCAAGTTCTTCCTGAATGGTCTTCATTTGCTGGTGAAGGAAATATTCCCTTTGCTGCTGGCTCATATCGCTTTGCACCTTGCTCTGGATATCATTCTTCAATTCCAGCTTCTGGAACTCAACATTCATGTATTTTAAGGTAGAAAGTGCCCGGTCTTTAAGATCATTCGTTTCCAGTAACTTTTGTTTCTCCTCCACACTTAGATTCATATTAGAGGAAACAAAATTTATTAGAAAGGAAGGACTCTCAATATTCTTGATTGCAAAAGATGCTTCACTTGGAATATTGGGGCTTCCTTTGATGATTTGCAGGGCAAGTTCCTTAATAGAATCAATAATCGCACTAAACTCGGGATTATCTACCTCTGGTCTTTTCTCAGGCACCTCTTTGATGGAAGCAGAGAGGTAAGGCTTTTCAGAGATTACATCGGCGATTTTAAAACGTTTTTTTCCCTGGATAATTACAGTAGTATTACCATCTGGCATCTTAAGAACCCTAAGTATCCTTGCAACTACCCCTGTGCGGTGAATATCTTTTGATTTAGGATTTTCAACCTCTTCATCTTTTTGAGCAACCACTCCAATAACCTTTGTGCCGTTATTGGCATCATTGATAAGCTTTATGGAAGTATCCCTTCCGGCTGTAATAGGTATTACAACCCCGGGAAAAAGAACGGTATTTCGTAAAGGCAAAATGGGCAGGATCTCGGGGAGATCCTCATTATTTATCTCTTCTTCATCTTCAGGAGTCATTAGGGGAATTAATTCTGCATCTTCATCTATTCCCTGAAATGACAAACTGTCAAGATTCATTAATTTAGATTTAGCCATATCATATTTTAGGTCAAACTGTCACTACAGTTGGTTATTTATTTCTCTTTCAAACCTTCCTTATTTTCTTATATACCTAAGGCAGTGAGTTGAAGGTTTTTGCTGAAGGTATTATTTCAATTCCTATGCCATCGGCAATTATGAAAAAAAAATTT
Organism: Antarcticibacterium flavum; assembly: GCF_006159205.1. Lineage (NCBI taxonomy): Bacteria > Pseudomonadati > Bacteroidota > Flavobacteriia > Flavobacteriales > Flavobacteriaceae > Antarcticibacterium > Antarcticibacterium flavum. The sequence goes on from NZ_CP040812.1 coordinate 480,721, forward strand.
CATGAAACTGTAACAATTCAAAGGTAAGGCTATCTTTATAGTAGAGCTTAAGTTAATTTTTTGACACCAACCATCACTTATATTGACGAACTGGTTGTACGCTGTCGCCAAGGCGACCAACGTGCACAAATGGAAATTTATAATAAATATTATAAAGCCATGTATAATACTGCTCTAAGAATTGTAAAAGATCCTGCCGAAGCTGAGGATGTTATGCAGGAGGCATTTATAAAGGCCTTCTCAAAAATAAACAGCTTCCAGGGAAAATCAACTTTTGGAGCCTGGTTAAAAAAGATCACTGTGAATTTGAGTATTATTTCCTTTAATAAACAATCTAAATTCCAAAATGTATCCTATGAGGACCAATTCAAATATGAAACTGAAGAAGCCCAGGGGGTAGACATTAAGGAGGAAGAAACTAATTCTAAGGTAAAAAGGATATTAAAAGCTATGAAGGGCATAAAAGAAAGTTACCAAATAGCTCTAAATCTTCACCTTATTGAAGGATATGATTACGAGGAGATTTGCGAGATCCTGGAAATTAGCTCTGCCAATTGCAGGACCCTTATCTCCAGGGCAAAAGAAAGTCTTAGAAATAAATTACTGGAATATGAAGTATAAAGATATAGATGAGCTATTTGAAGGATTGGACTTCGATGTAGCTGAACCTGCCTCCGGGCACGAAGACAGGTTCCTGCAAAGGCTCAAAGAGAAACAGAAAAAACCTGCCCCCGGCGGGAAACTAAGGATGTTGTGGAGCCCAATTGCTGCAGTTGCTGCAGGTCTGGTGCTCATTATCCTAATTGGCGGTAATCTGATGGGATCCTATTCCCTTACCAACTCTGCCGACCTGGCCGGTATATCCCCCGAGATGAAAGAAACACACCAATTCTATACTTCTCTTATCACGACCGAACTGGCAAAAATTGAAGAAGCCAAAACTCCTGAGACTGAAGCTTTGGTAAATGATGCCCTGGCACAGCTGGAAAAGCTGGACAATGATTATGAAAAATTGAAAAAAGACCTTAAAACCAGCGGGCAGGATAAACGGGTCATTTTCGCAATGGTATCAAACCTGCAACAACGAATTGACCTCCTGAATAATGTTTTAACGCACATAGAAAATATTAAAGAACTTAAAAACCCTAACAATGAGAACAACATTATATAAACTACTATTTATCCTGGCTTTATCACCCAGCCTGGTGTTTTGCACCAACTCACCGCAGCCCGATGAATTGAAGGGCAGGCACACAAAAGAGAAAAAGATCTCCAAAGAATTCAACGTGTCACCAGATGCATTGCTAAAAATAAATAATAGCTATGGAAACATAGACCTTGCTACCTGGGATCAAAACCGGGTGACCATTGAGGTTATTATAAAGACCAATGGGAATGATGAAGAAAAGGTAAGGGAAAAACTGGAGGAGATCAATGTTGAATTTAATCAAACCACATCGGGGGTAAGCGCAAGGACCCGGTTTACAAAGGAAAACAGTTCCTGGTGGAGTTCCTTATTTAGCGGTAGCTCTAATGTGAATATGGAGATAAATTATATAGTAAGGGCTCCTGCAACAAATAATGTGGACTTTAGCAATGACTATGGAAATATCTTTATTGATAAATTGACCGGAAATGCAAAAATAAATTGTGACTATGGCAGGATGGATATAAGGGAACTTCACGGAAGCAATAATCAGCTTAATTTCGACTACTCCCGTAACAGCCATTTTGGATATATCAATAAAGCAGTGATAAATGCCGATTATTCTGAATTCACTGTAGATGACGCTAAAACTTTAAAGATCAATGCTGATTATACCAACTCAAAGATCAAACGCGCAGAGCTTGTGGAGTTTAGTTGCGATTATGGCAGCCTTACAATAGATAAAGTAAAACGAATCGCAGGCAGCGGAGATTATCTAAGTACTAAGATTGGAGATATACATCACTCTGCAGATCTTAGTATGGACTACGGCAGCCTTGCTATTGGAAAAGTCATACGAGGTGCCGGGGAAGTAAAAATAAATTCAGATTATACCGGGCTTAAAATAGGTTATGACAGGGAACATGCATTTCAGTTTTCTATTAACGCCAATTATGCCAATGTAAAAGGAATGGATAATTTTGAGATCAATAAACAAAACCAGGGTAATACCAGTAAAAGTTATGCCGGTTATCACCTAAATAATTCAGGTAACGGTAATATTACTATCACCTCCAGCTATGGAAGTATATCCTTCCAACAACTATAAATTTATCAATCAAAAACCATTAAAGAAATGAGAAAATTAGTATTCTTATTCAGCCTTTTGTTAAGTATAACATCTGCCCAGGCCCAGTGGTGGAACAGTTCAAAAAAGATCACTGGAAATAAAGAGGTTGTTAACCAATCAAGGACCGTCCAGGATTATGATCGTATAAATGTTACAGGTATGATGGATGTGCAACTCGTGGCAGGAAAGGAAGGAAAAATTGACCTTGAAGGGGAAAGCAATTTACTGGAATACATTGAAACAGAAGTTAGCGGTGGAACGTTGAAGATCTCTGTGGAAAAAGGTATAAACCTGCAGCCATCAAGGAATTACCCAATTAAAATCGTTGTTCCTTTTGAAGACCTTGATGCGGTAACCCTTACAGGTTCAGGGCATATTCGCGGGAGTGATGTGATAAGCGCCAGGAGTTTTAAAGTAAGTGTAACCGGCTCTGGGAACATGAACCTTGACCTTGATGTGGAAGATCTTAAAGGTACCGTAACCGGTTCCGGAGACGTGAAATTAAAAGGAAAAGCCAGGCATCTTGACTGCACTGTAACAGGATCTGGCGACTTCCTTGCTTATGATCTAAGGACGCAAACTACCAATGCTTCTGTTACCGGATCTGGAGATATTGAAATTTCTGTCGAAGACGAGCTGCAGGCAAAAGTTTCAGGTTCGGGAGATATTCGATATAAAGGCAATCCTCAAAAACAGAATTTTAAAACCTCAGGATCGGGTACGGTCGCAAAAAACTAATATTATCATATTTTTGAAAAGGGTAGGATAAAAACTTCGGTTTTATTCTATCCTTTTTCTTTTGGAACCCTTAAAAGCAATACCACCCCTGCAATAAAGAAGACTACAAGGAATAGGATCGCATCCCTCACACTGCCGGTTACCTGAGCCACTATACCATACATAAGCATCCCTATCACTATCCCAATTTTTTCTGAAACATCGTAAAAACTAAAATAACTGGCGGTATCTTTTGTAGGTGGTAACATCTTTGAATAGGTGGAACGTGATAATGCCTGTATCCCACCCATAATAAGTCCAACACAGGCTGCAGCTACGTAAAATTGATTGGGGGTCATTATATAATAAGCATATACACAAATAGCTATCCAAAATATATTGAGCCCAATGAGAGTGGGAACATTTCCTATTTTGCCGGCAAGTTTCGATGTCCCTGTTGCTCCGGCCACTGCAACAAGCTGTATAAGTAGGATACTAATTATTAATCCTGTGGTTGCATTTTGTTCTCCCCAGTCCAACTCCTCTATTCCAAAATAAGTCGCAATCAACATAATTGTTTGTACCGCCATACTGTAGGTGAAGAAAGCCAATAGATACCGCTTTAAGCGTAAATTGTTACCCAGGGATCTCCAAATATATCGCAACTCCCGGTAGCCGTTAAAAACGACATTGCGGGTTAGTCCTGTGGCCTTATTACCTTGAGGGAGATAATAATAGGTGTATTGACTAAAGCCAATCCACCAAATTCCTGTCAAAACAAAGGAGAGTCTGGTGGGAATTCCTTCATTCTCAAACCCAAATAATTCATAATTAAGGATCATTACCAGGCAAATCACCAATAGGATCACACTGCCAATATAACCCAGGGAAAAACCTTTGGCACTTATCCTATCCTGTTGCTCTTTAAAAGCTATATCTGGCAAATACGAATTATAGAATACCAGGCTGGCCCAAAAACCAATGAGGGCCAGAAAATAACAAAGCAATCCAAACCACAGGTATTCCAGGTCAAACCAGTACAACCCTATACAGGAGACGGCCCCCAAATAGCAAAAGAACTTAAGGAAGGATTTTTTATTGCCCACGAAATCTGCAATCCCTGAGAGAATAGGACTTATGATCGATACTACAAAAAATGCCAGGGCAGTTACATAACTTATAAGGGAATCATTATTAAAATTGATCCCCATAAAGGGCACGGTATCGTCAAGAATACGTCCCTGGTCATCCTTAATGATTGTTATTGCCCCGTAAAAAATGGGGAAGATGGCGCTGGAAATTACCAGGCTGTAAACAGAGTTTGCCCAGTCATAAAATGCCCAGGCATTAAGAAGCTTTTTACTTCCTTTGGGGAGATCTTTCATTGGCTAAAAATAAAAAAAGCTGCTCTTAATGAACAGCTTCTCTTATAATTTATTGAATTATATCTTATTTAAAGGAAGTAACCCCGTATTTCCTGGCTTCTGCCTTAGCTTCCGGAGCCCACTTCGTGATGTTGTTAATCCTGGTAGAAGAAGCAGGGTGAGTACTAAGAAATTCTGGTGGACCCTGACCTCCGGCTTGTGCAGCCATTCTCTTCCAAAGCTCTGCAGCTTCCATAGGCTCATAACCGGCAATAGCCATTAAAGTAAGTCCAATTCTATCAGCTTCTGTCTCGTGGCTTCTGCTAAAAGGAAGCATCACTCCAAGTTGAGAACCTAAACCGTAGGCCTGTGCGAAGATTTGCTGGGTTTGCTCACTTCTTCCGCTTACCGCTACACTACCGGCCACACCAACTAATTGTTGCAGCTGCCCTGCACTCATTCGTTGAGCACCATGATCTGCAAGAGAGTGGGCAACCTCATGAGCCATGATCGCTGCAATTCCAGTTTCGTCCTGTGCCACTGGCAATATTCCTGTGTAAAAAACTATTTTACCACCCGGCATAGCCCAGGCATTGACAGCCTCATCTTTAACGAGATTGAATTCCCAGGCAAAATCGTTCAGGTATCCCTGGTACCCGTTAGCGTTCAGGTAACGTTCTGACGCGGTTACTATCTTCTGGCCGACATTTTTTATAGTATTCGCCTCAGCTGTACCGGTCACCACATCATTTTCAGCAAGAAATTGGTCATACTGCGCAAAGGCAGCGGGGAACAACTGCTCGTTGGATACAAAATTAAGGTTCCTCTCCCCTGTAAAAGGATTGGTTTTACAGCCTGCCAGCGCAAGGACTGTAAATACGACTATAAATAAATTTCTAAATCTCATAATTTTTGGTTTTAATATGATAAAAGTACAAAACACCCCACTGTATGGTTATGGGTTTAAGTTCGCTTTAACATAAAAGCAATTTCAAAAATGATACCAAAGCAGCAGGAAATAATGTTCCCAGCCCCGTATGGCTTTATTCTTAAATTCCTAACTTCGCTTTTTTCTGCAGCACATTATGACTAAAAAGCAAAAAGAGAATACCCCGGTACAGGTGCTTTTAACGCCTAAATATATTTTAGTGGCCGGAAAGATCCTTACCGCAATCTCACCTTTCCTGGCAAGCCGGTTTGCCGCGAAATTATTTTTGACCCCTCACAAATACAAGCTACCTGAAAGGGAAAAGGAGATGGACAGGAATTCCTCGCAAATCGTGGAGGAGGTTCCCGGTATAAATAGGGAGATCGTGGTTTATCGCTATGGTGATCCTGCTGCGGGCAAGAAGGTATTATTGGCTCACGGCTGGAGCGGCAGGGGGACTCAAATGCCGAAACTGGCAGCTGCGCTGGTAAAAGAGAATTATGAAGTAGTAAGTTTTGATGCCCCGGGCCATGGTAAGGCCCCGGGAAAAATGAGCATGATGCCGTTCTTTATAGAAGCTATCCACCATCTTGATAACACCCATGGGCCTTTTCACGCTGCAATTGGCCATTCTCTTGGGGGTATGTCCCTTTTACGTGCAGCAAAAGAGGGACTGGCTTTAGAAAAACTGGTAATAATTGGTACCGCAAACAGTGTTACACATATTACGTACGAATTTGCCAGGAACATGAAACTTAATGAAGAAGTAGCACGAAAAATGAAATCATATTTCGACGAAAAATATGGGATGGATATGGATAATCTCTCCGGAGCTTTTTCTGCTGAAAGTGTGAACATCCCAACCCTGGTGGTCCATGATAAGAACGATGTGGATGTCCACTTTAGCTCGGCATATGAAATAAGGGACAAGCTCAAGAACGGCGAATTATTTTTAACAGAAGGGCTGGGACATCGCAAAATCCTGGGAGATCAAAAAGTAATTAACAAAATCACAACGTTCATCGCGGTATAATCTTTGTACTTTTATGAACTATGAAAAAGATTATAATATTGATTATTGCTATTGTAGCATCCAGCTGCAACAGCAATGCCCAGCAGAATTCAGAAACCAAAACAAAAGATTATAAGGTTTCAAAAACCGAAGCCGAATGGAAAGAGATCCTTTCACCACAGGAGTACGCCGTTTTGCGTGAGGCTGCTACCGAGAGGCCCCATTCCAGCAAACTCAATGACGTTAATGTCCCTGGAATATTCGTTTGCGCCGGCTGCGGAAATGAGCTTTATGAAACCAAACACAAATTTGAAAGCGGTACAGGTTGGCCAAGCTTTGACAGGCCAATTGAAGGAGGCGTTGCTTACGGTGCCGATTCCAAACTGGGATACCAGCGGGATGAAGTACATTGTGCCGATTGTGGCGGCCACCTGGGCCATGTGTTTGATGACGGCCCACGCGAGACTACAGGAAAGCGGCATTGTATCAATGGCGTTGCAATGAATTTTATTCCGAAGGAATAATTATCCACCAAAAAAGGATTTATGAAAAAGTATAATATAGAAAAGTCTGAGGCTGAATGGAAAGAACAACTGGGCGAGGACAGGTATCGTATCCTTCGCCAAAAAGGTACAGAGGCGCCCCACAGTGGAGAATATAACCTTCACTTTGACGAAGGGGAATATAAATGTGCAGCCTGTAATACAAAGCTATTTGAGAGCGATTCAAAATTTGAGAGCGGCTGTGGCTGGCCCAGTTTTGATGAAGCAATTGAAGGAAGCATAGAATATGTCCAGGACAAGACTTTTGGAATGATACGCACAGAGATACTTTGCGCCAATTGTGGCAGCCACCTGGGACATGTCTTTGACGATGGCCCTACAGATACCGGCCAGCGCTACTGCGTGAATTCGGCCAGTATAAATTTCAATAAATAACCTAAACTTATTATTATGAAAAAGATTTTCACCTTACTATTTATGTCTGTTTTCGCATTGACCTCGTGTAGCAACGATGGCCCACAGGGACCTCCCGGGCCTCCGGGACCACAAGGCCCTCCGGGACCAGGTGGCGGTGATGCTGAAATAGGAACAGTTATTGACCTCGTTGGAACCTTCAACGCCGCCAATGATTACTCTTTACTTTTAGATTTCAATGAGGAGAATATAGAAGTTTTTGAATCTGATGCAGTTCTTGTTTATATGAAGACAGGCGAAGACGGTACTGCAGATGGTGCCCCCGTGGAAGTCTTTAGAATGCTTCCTCAAACGTATTATATCAATGGAGAAGCTTTGCAATATAACTTTGACTTTACATTTTTTGATGTACTTATATTTTTAGATGGCACAGTAGATCTGGCCTCTCTGGATACAGATTATACGAATGACAGGGTGTTTCGCGTAGTGATCGTACCTGCAGAATTCGCAGAAACTATGGATACATTAAACATAGATGCTGTACTTAAATCCCTTGATATCCAGGAAATGGACATTAAGAAAGCAAATTTCTAGCACACATTCTCTTACCAAAATATAAAAGAGGCTTATTACCTGCGGGTGATAAGCCTCTTTTTTCTCAAATATATACCACCTCTTGCCTCATTAAACTTTCAGTTTAACCTATTATTCCTTAAATTCGCATCTTCTTAAACTGTTACAAAAAATTCCGAATATGAGTAAATATGATATCATTGTTTTAGGAAGTGGTCCCGGTGGATATGTTACTGCCATTCGCGCTTCACAATTAGGTTTTAAAACAGCCGTGGTTGAAAAGGAAAGCCTTGGAGGTGTTTGTCTTAACTGGGGTTGTATCCCAACCAAAGCACTTCTTAAAAGCGCCCAGGTGTTTGATTACCTAAACCATGCGGCCGATTATGGGTTAAAAGTTGAAAATGCCGATAAGGATTTTGGTGCAGTTATAAAGCGAAGCCGGAATGTGGCAGATGGAATGAGCAAAGGGGTTCAATTCCTTATGAAAAAAAATAAAATTGATGTTATTGAAGGCTTCGGAAAATTAAAATCCGGTAAAAAGATTGCGGTAACAGATAAGAATGATAAAACTACAGAGTACGAAGCCAAGCACATAATTGTCGCCACAGGTGCACGTTCCCGTGAATTGCCAAGCCTAAAGCAGGATGGTAAGAAAGTAATAGGATACCGCGAGGCTATGACCCTTGATAAGCAGCCGGAATCTATGATCGTTGTAGGATCTGGTGCTATTGGGGTGGAATTTGCCCATTTTTATAACGCGATGGGGACAGATGTTACAGTCGTGGAATTCCTACCAAACCTTGTGCCTCTTGAAGATGAGGAAATCTCAAAACAATTTGAGCGCAGTGTGAAAAAAGCCGGAATAAAAGTGATGACAAACTCCTCTGTAGAGAGCGTTGACACTTCCGGAAAAAAGATCAAGGCAAAGGTGAAGACCAAAAAAGGAGAAGAAACCCTTGAGGCAGATATTGTACTTTCTGCTGTTGGGATCAAAACAAACATTGAAAATATAGGCCTGGAAGACCTGGGCATCAAGACAGATAAGGATAAGATCGTAGTTAACGAGTGGTACCAGACCAATGTAGATGGCATTTACGCCATTGGTGATGTTGTTGCTGGTCCTGCACTTGCTCACGTTGCATCTGCTGAAGGTATTACCTGTGTAGAAAAGATCGCCGGTATGCACGTGGAACCAATCGACTACGGTAATATCCCGGGATGTACCTATGCAACTCCTGAAATAGCATCGGTTGGAATGACTGAAAAGCAGGCAAAAGAAGCAGGCTATGAATTGAAAATTGGAAAGTTCCCATTCTCAGCTTCAGGAAAAGCAAAAGCTGCCGGAACGCCAGATGGTTTTGTGAAAGTGATCTTTGACGCGAAATATGGAGAATGGTTAGGTTGCCACATGATTGGTGCCGGAGTGACAGATATGATCGCTGAGGCTGTTCTTGGAAGAAAACTTGAAACTACTGGGCACGAAGTCCTTAAAACCATCCACCCACACCCAACTATGAGTGAAGCGGTGATGGAAGCTGTAGCCGCCGCTTATGACGAGGTGATCCACTTGTAGTCGTTAGTCGTTAGTCTTTAGTCTTTAGTCTTTAGTCTTTAGTCTTTAGTCTTTAGTCTTTAGTCAAAAAAAAATTATCCCTGCTGGAAGTAACATTTTAGCGGGGATTTTTTTTCTGTTTTCCGTTTTCCGTTTTCTGTTTTCCGTTCTTTGTTCTCTTTTCTCTGCTCTCTGTACTACTAGTGTTCAGGGTTAATTGTTTGGTGTTTGGTGTTTGGTGTTTGGTGTTTGGTTTTTTTTTTAGCCACGAATGCACTAATGTTTTTCGGTTATTTTCTATGTACCATTTTTAAATTCGGGAATTTGGTGCCTGGAATTTGGAATTTGGTGCTTGGTGCCTGTAATTTGGAATTTGGTGCTTGGAATTTGGAAATTGTTGGTGCTTGTAGTCTCTTTTTCTAGCCCTGCCAGGTTTCTCCTTTGCAGGATTGACCTATAAAAGGAGGAATAAGTTTTCAGGAAAATTCAACCTGGTAGGTCTTTCTCGCAATTGAGATCCTTACCCAATGGAATTCGAACAAACTTCACAGGTTTTTTCCAACCTGTGAGGTTTTCTTAGAAAGACAATTTTTCTTGCTGTAAATTATTTTTCTGAGGAGCTTTGAAAGAATTCGATTTAAACAGGAATTAGATCAGAATACCAAAACCTGGTATCCCAACTTTTCTCCTTATCTGCAAAACAATTATCATCTTCTTTTTCTGAAGACTGATAAGTTCTTTGCACCTTCTCCCCTATTTCAAATTTGACAGGCTCTTTGAAGATTGGTCCATCATAGACGAACGTGTGAAATTCGCCATTTTCCCCGCAAGGATCTACCCCTTCGGGTAATGAATCAATAAACTCCCGGTCGATGATCCTTCCGCAGAAAGATTCATCCAGATATTTCGCATTTACACATACCGTAATCGCTTTAAACCCGGCGTCGAGAAAATCTTGCATAAGTTGCCGGGTATCTCGCTTCCACAACGGGAATACTGCTGTGATGTCTTCTTTTTCAAGCTGTTCCTCCCGGTAAACCTTAAGATCCTCCAGGAAAATATCTCCAAAGACAGAATGAGTAAATCCCTCCTTTTTCAAAAGTTTTACCTGCTCTTGCATGGTTTGATTATAGGTGCTCATAGAAACATTTCCTTTCAGGAATATTTGATGTAGAGGAAGCCCTATACTCCTTGCCTGCATCTCAAGAAGTTGCTGCCTTACTCCATGCATTGAAATGCGCCCAATCTCCCTATTTATGGTGGTAACGAGTTTCTCAACTTTGACAGCCTGGTTTTTCTGAAGGGTGTATAAAGCAAAAGCAGCATCCTTACCACTACTCCAGTTAAGATATGCTTTTTTCATTATTCTCCAATAAAACTATGTATGGCAAGATCATAACTCTGCAACCCGAAGCCAATGATCACTCCTTTGGCATTGGGTGAAACGTAAGAGGTATGCCGAAAGCTTTCCCTGGAAAAGGTATTGGATATATGTACTTCAACCACCGGGGTTTCTATTGCTTTAATTGCGTCCCCAATACCCACAGAAGTGTGAGTATATGCGGCTGCATTGAGGATAATCCCGTCAAAGTCCTTATTTGCCTGTTGTAGTTGATCTATAAGTTCTCCTTCTATATTACTTTGGAAATAAGAAAGTTCCACTTCCCTGAATTTGAATTGAAGGTCGGCAAAATAATCCTCGAAGCTTTTATTACCGTATGTTTCTGGCTCCCGGGTTCCCAATAAATTAAGATTCGGGCCATTTATTATAATGATTTTCATAGGCTAAAGATATTTAAATAAGGCGCAGGAAAAAAGCGGAAGTTATGGCCTCCGCTTTTTTCCGCATTAAAATGAAGTAAGAGTTGTTTAAAAATTTTTGTTCAGTTCATCTCAGTTAAGATCATAGTCCAAATTCTACTCCAAGATTTACCGAGGAAATATTCCCGGGATCCATACTTATACCTTGATAAGAAGCGATCAAACCAAGGCCTAAAACTCTAAACCCTAATTGAGGCCTGTAATAAAATCCGCCGTCATTGCCATCATTAAGTCCTACAGCATACCCCAGGTCAAGTCCTACTGTAATTCCAGGAAAGTTCAATCTTCCCGCAACTGCTGCAGGGAGAAATTGCATATCGTCAAAATCGTCATCCCCAAAAAAGTGGGAATACCCTACCATAGGGCCTATATCCAGGATTGGAATTGCATTGAACATATATGCCAGATCACCTCCCAATTGAAAAGAATAATCTGAAGCATCACCAACAGGTATTCCGGCATTCACTCCCAGCTTTAAATGCCCCTGACTGTAAGCAGAAGTGACACCTATCATAACCACTACCAGAGTAATAAATAATTTTTTCATGTTTTCCTTATTTAATTGGTTGACTACTTAAATGTAAGGATTTTTGAATTCAAAATCTACATAATGCATTAGCATTCAATATTTTAACCTCTTTTTAATCTGTATTAAAGAAAACCCATCGGGCAGGTGACCTAATATTTATATCCTATTGACAATTGTATGAGTGAGTTGCGGTAATCAACATCCTCATAAATATTGCTGAAACCCCTTAGGTATCTGGCCTGCACAAAAATTCCCAGGGGAAGCTCATAGCCCAATCCGCCGGCCACACCCAGGTCAAATTTTTCAGTTTTATTGGTAATATCAAGGGTAGAAGCATTCTCACTACCCGTCGCCTCGGCTTTGGAATCAATGAGAAAGGAAAAGCGTGGCCCCGCTTCAATACTTAGTCCCGGCACAATGAAATATTTCAGCATTACGGGAAGGGAAATATAATCTACTTTAAAAGTGACCTCCCGGCCCCTTAATTCAGCCAACTCATGAGAAGAAGACCTTGCTCCCTGTGAGGAATAAATAATCTCAGGCTGTAAGGCAAATTGGGGGGCCACAAGAATCTCACCTAATATTCCCAAATGAATATCGCTTCTGTCTTTAAAGTTACCCTGTATGGCATCCTTACCTGCAAAGCCGGAAATATTAACCCCGCCTTTTAAACCAACTTTAAAATATTCCTGCGCCTGTAACTGTAAACCCAACAGGCATAATGTAAAAATTAAAAAGATTCTTTTTATCATCATAGAATTTTTCCTGATTTATAATTATAAAATTAAAAGGATTTGATTGCCTTTGAAAGGGCCGGAAACAAAAAAGGTGTAAGTTCTCACTTACACCTTGTTGTTGATTAGTTATTCTTTATCTAGAACATGAATCCAATTCCTGCTTGAATTACAGAATGTTTTGCATCTGCTCCAGAAAATATATTGTTTCTAAAGCTGTCATCATAAATATCAGTTAAACCAATATTATAACGTCCATTTACGAAGAATCCTCCTCTAAACTTATATGAAGCACCAAGGGCCACACTAAAGTCCACTGTATTAAACTGCTCTTCATCCAGAGAAACGGAAAATTCATCATTAGTTGATGAAGGATTGCCATCGATTTCACTATTTACTAGGAAACCTACTTGTGGACCGGCTTCCAATGCCAATCCTTCTGTAAGATAAACTTTTGCAATTACAGGTACATTAATATAATCCAATTGATATTCTATATCATTGGCATTATTCCTGTCTGCAATGTCATACCCCTGCCCGGAATACAGTACCTCGGGCTGTATAGAAAATCGTTCGCTTAATGGAATTTCTGCAATTAACCCTAAATGAAAAGATGTTCTGCCATCTGGATCGTTAAAAGCATTCACTCCATCACCGGAGAAGGTAGAGAAGTTCACACCACCTTTTGCTCCAAACATTACATATTCCTGTGCCTGCATTGTAGTGAAACCAAACAATGCTATTGCAATTAATAAAAGTGACTTTTTCATATCTTTCTGTTTTAAAGTTCGGGGACAAATTTAGGCTTACATTTGTTAAGAAAAACTTACACAAGCCTAAAGTATTACTAATACTGGAAAGAGGATTGTTGATAACTCATATAATGAACTGGTATCAAGCACTAAAGGATTTTAAGGAGCACCTGCAGATAGAGCGGGGCCTTTCAACGAATTCTATTGAAAGTTATTCCTTGGACATTTCCAAACTTATTAACTATTTGGAACAAAATGATGTAGCCGTTTCTCCTACAAAAATTGAAAGAGAGGACCTTCAAAATTTTATTTATGAGGTTGCAAAATTGCTGAATGCCCGCTCACAATCCCGTTTAATTTCAGGATTAAAAAGTTTTTTCAACTACCTGATTTTTGAAGGTTACAGGGATGCCAACCCTATGGAACTTGTGGAATCCCCAAAAATAGGAAGAAAGTTACCAGATACACTTTCTCTTCCTGAAATTGACAGGCTAATAGCAGCCATAGACCTTTCAACTAATGAAGGCGAACGCAACCGCGCGATCATAGAGACCCTCTACGGCTGCGGATTAAGGGTTTCTGAAGTGATCAATCTTAGGTTAAGTGATCTTTATTTTAAAGAAGGTTTTATCAAGGTTACCGGTAAGGGAAATAAAGAACGCTTCGTTCCGGTTGGGGAAATAACACAACAGTATATTGAAGAATATGTTTCAAACACCCGTAGAAATGTCCCGGTAAAACCCACTTTTACTGATATTGTCTTTCTCAACAGGCGCGGGAGAATGCTAACCCGCGCTATGATCTTTACCATCGTTAAAAACCTTGCGCTTGTGGCAAACCTTCAAAAGAATATAAGTCCGCACACCTTCAGGCACTCATTTGCAACCCATCTTCTTGAAAACGGGGCCGATCTAAGGTCTATTCAACAAATGCTGGGGCACGAAAGTATCACCACCACCGAGATCTATATGCACGTGGACAAAAGTCATTTGCGCGAGGTAATAAGCAATTATCATCCACGTAGCAATTATTAAATTCATGCTAAATGGGCCGGGTTGCTTTAGATTATACTTCCTGTGCCTTACCTTAAGGGAAAATAGAATAATAGAAAAGCATGAAGACATTAAATTTTAGAAACGGCGATGAAATGCCTGCAATTGGGCTGGGAACCTGGAAATCTGGAAAAGGAGAAGTTGGTAAGGCCGTAAAGGCGGCAGTCCAAAGCGGCTACAGGCACATCGATTGTGCGGCCACTTATGGAAACGAAGCTGAAATTGGAGAAGCCCTTGCAGAAGTTTTTAAGGAGGGTAAGGTGAAAAGAGAGGACTTGTGGATCACTTCCAAACTGTGGAATAATGCCCATAAAAAGGAAGATGTGATCCCTGCTTTAAAGAAGACTTTAAAAGATCTTCAATTAGATTACCTCGACCTCTACCTAATTCACTGGCCGGTAGCATTTAAGCCAGAGGTTGCCGCACCTCAAAAGGATGATGATTATCTTTCCCTGGAAGAGGCACTTATAATAGAGACCTGGAATATGATGCTAAAGGCAAAGGAGCATGGTTTGGTAAAGCATACAGGAGTATCCAATTTTAGTATAGCAAAACTGGAGGACCTTATGGAGGAAACCAATGATATTCCTGAAATGAACCAGGTAGAGATCCATCCATACCTTCAACAGGATGAATTGCTGGAATTTTGCAGCAAACATGATATACACCTCACCGGCTATTCACCACTTGGCAGTGGTGACCGGCCCGATGCCATGAAAGCTTCCAACGAACCTTCCCTGCTGGAGAACAAGGTGATTACCGGAATCGCCAAAAGACACGGCGCAACTCCCGGACAGGTATTAATAAAATGGCACCTCATTAGAGGAACTGCCGTAATTCCTAAATCTACGAATCCCGAAAGAATACAGGAGAATATTGAAAGTACAGGAGTCAACCTCAATGAAAGTGATTTGCAGGAGATCTCCCAACTGGACAAGCATTTTCGCTATGTAAACGGGGAGTTTTTTGTAACAAAAGGCAATCCTTATTCCAATATTTTTGATGAAGATGATTATAGGGAGAAGTAGTCGTTAGAGGGTTTTCTGTTTACCGTTTGCCGTTTACGGTTGTAGGTTGTCTCATCAGTTTCGTCATCCTGAGACCCCAATAAAATTTTTTTATTAGCGTGAGGTGATGACGTTTTCCCCGGCCTACGAAAGTTTATCGTAAAATTTGAAATGAGTGGGGCGTTAGAATTTTAGGCTGTCTGAGCGCAACGGATTAATCTCGCATGAATTCATTTTCCCGCGAGTACCTAAAATTTAGCCACCGAATGATAAATTTAGATAAGCTTTCGTAAGCCTAGACTTTTTTGCTTCTTTTTCTTGCAACCGACGACCAGAGGGAGAGGATTGCAGCAAAAAAGAAGGAGTGGTCTTATGAAATGAAGATAACCTCGACACCGTTTCTTCCAGATTCCATAGAATTATATCTAATAAAATACGTCAATGGTAACTTGTTTCAGGATCTAATGGAGTTAAATGTTCAGCACCTCGCGTACACATTCCTTCTCTTTTTACCTGGTTTCTGGTTCTTGTTTCCTGGTTCTTAGTTTGGATTGGGTGTGAGCCACGAATGCACGAATGTTTTCTATTTGTTAGTGAATAAAAAGTGAGGGAATGATGAGGACAAATATTTTTATCTGCAGCGTTAGTAGAAGGCAAAATGTATTTTCAAACTCTGTTTTACCAAAACCTATACTCGCACCGTCATCCTGAACTCCTTTCAGGATCTAATGGCGTTGAGTGTTCAGCGCTTCGCGTACACATCCCTTCTCTTTTTTCCTGGTTCCTGGTTCTTGTTTCCTGGTTCTTAGTTGGGATTGAGTGTGGGCCACGAATGCACTAATATTTTTTTAGTTATGCAGTATTCCCAGTAACATCATCCTGAACTCGTTTCAGTATCTAATATAATTTAGTATTCAGCATTTAGCGTTACATGCATCCCGTCTTTTCTCTCTTCTCTCTTCTCTCTTCTCTTGTTTCTTGTTTCTTGTTTCTTGTTTCTTGTTTCTTGTTTCTTGCTTCTTGTTTCTTGTTTCTTGTTCTTTAAAAATAACATACTAAAAAAGCCTTTGATCAATTCAAAGGCTTTTTTAAGTATTTCTGAAGCCTGTTTAGTTAAGGATTCAGATGTGAAATTCTAAAAGATTACTTGGCTATGTTAACCGCTCTTGTTTCCCTTATTACTGTTACTTTAACCTGGCCGGGATAGGTCATATCTGTCTGGATCTTTTGAGAAATTTCAAAAGAAAGGTTTGCAGCCTTATCATCGGTTACCTTTTCACTTTCCACTATTACCCGCAGTTCCCTACCAGCCTGTATGGCATAGGCTTTCTTCACCCCGCCAAATCCAAAGGCGATATCCTCCAGGTCTTTAAGTCGCTGAATGTAGGAATCAAGCACCTGTCTTCTTGCACCGGGTCTTGCACCGCTTATGGCGTCACAAACCTGTACAATTGGAGATAACAGGGAATTCATTTCAATCTCATCGTGGTGAGCCCCTATGGCATTGCATACTTCAGGTTTTTCACCATACTTCTCTGCCCACTGCATACCAAGTAGCGCGTGAGGCATTTCAGTCTCTGTATCCGGCACTTTTCCTATATCGTGTAGCAACCCTGCTCTTTTTGCCAGTTTTGGGTTTAAACCAAGTTCTGCCGCCATTACACCACATAGTTTTGCAACTTCCCTTGAGTGCTGTAGCAGGTTTTGCCCATAAGAAGAACGGTATTTCATTCTACCCACCGTCTTTATCAATTCTGGATGTAAACCATGAATCCCTAAGTCTATAACAGTACGTTTCCCTATATCTATGATCTCCTCATCGATTTGTTTCCTGGTCTTCTTAACCACTTCTTCAATCCTGGCAGGATGAATCCTTCCATCGGTTACTAGCTTATGCAGGGATAATCTCGCAACTTCCCTACGAACCGTGTCAAAGCAGGAAAGAATGATGGCCTCGGGGTGTCATCTACTATGATTTCCACACCGGTAGCAGCCTCAATTGCTCTAATGTTCCTTCCTTCCCTTCCAATGATCCTTCCTTTAACATCATCGCTTTCAAGGTTAAAAACAGAAACGCAGTTATCTATGGCCTCTTCTGTACCTATACGTTGTATCGTATTGATGATCACCTTCCTTGCCTCCTGCTGGGCAGTTAATTTTGCTTCCTCAACCGTATCCTGGATCATAGACATCGCATCTGCCTTTGCAGTGTCCTTAAGGGATTCTATAAGTTGTGATTTTGCCTCCTCTGCAGAAAGGCCAGAAATAACTTCCAGTTGTTGCACCTTACTTGCATGAAGCTTGTCTACTTCCTGTTGTTTTTTCTCTAAATATTCATTCCTGTTATCATAATCCTTGATCTTGTCTTCCAGGTCCTTATTAAGGTTCTTGTTCTTTGCTATTTCACTTGATACCTGGGATTCCTTATCGCGTATTCTCTTCTCTGCCTCGCCTATCTTCTTATCCCTTCCAAGGATCACCTTCTCGTGTTCAGCCTTAAGTTCTATGAATTTTTCCTTGGCCTGCAGGATCTTATCCTTCTTGATGCTTTCTGCTTCGGTCTTCGCTTCCTTCAGGATCCCCGCAGCCGATTTCTTGGCCCGTTGTACCACTTTGGAGGCGTTATTCCTTTCGAGGACTTTTGCAATTCCATATCCAATTGCGAGTCCCACGATAAGGGCAGAAATAATAATTATAATTGTAGTTGTTTCCATATAGTTAGATTAGATGTAAAAAAAAAGCCTGTATTAGCTTCGATTTTGTATAAACTCCTTAAAAACAAGTATAGGGCTAACAAGCTGATCAAGTATCCGCTCAAAGACGGCTCGCTTTTACAACTTAAACTCACCCTTTTTAAAGAATCCGTGTTGAGTTTATCAAAAAAATGACTAATACAGGCAGTAAACCTTCTTTTATTTTAAAGAACTTAAGTGGTTAAGTGTTGCTGCAGCAGTTCATTGAGGGATCTCAATTTCTCTTCTGCAAGTTCCACTTCACTTTGATTATCTATACTTTTTTGCTCGGTTTGGGCTGCAAACTGCAAGGCACACATCGCCAGCACATCCTGCTTATCCCTAACGGCATAACTCTGCTCAAATTGCTTGATCATCGCCTCAATTTTTTTTGCAGCCTTACGAAGCCCTTCTTCCTGATGGGATTTTATGGTAAGGGGGTAAACCCTGTCTGCAATTGATAATTTTATTTTCAGCGAATCCGACATTATTTTCTCCTATTCTGATAATTGAACAATGCATTGATCAATTTCCCTTATTAAGCTGTTTATTTTGAGCTTTGTTTCTTTTTTGAAATCATTACTGCCTAGCATCGCGTTGGCTGCTTTAAGTGTTTGGACCTGGGACTGGGAACTTTCAATTTCCTGTATCAACCTGGTGTTATCATTTTTAACAGCTGTTAATTCCTCCTGTATAGAATGATGTTGTTGTCTAAGCACTTCATATTTGTGAAGTAACTTACTTATCCTATTTTCAAGATTATCAACTATTTCTGTCAATTCACTCATAAAAGCTCAACGTGCTACTTATTCATACAAAGTTAACATACCGCTTGAAATTTCCCAATACTTTTAAATCTATTTTCAAAATCTATGTAAATTCTTCTACCCCGCACATTACCAGGGCATTATTTTTGTACAAAAGTTTAATTATCTTTACCCACCCCAAAATTGCTATTACCAATTGTATGACGAAGAAAATTTTTACCCTTTTTTCACTGATAATAACTAGCGGCCTATGGGCACAACCTCAGGTTCCCGAAGAATACTTCCAGGAGCCGCTGGATGTTCCCCTGGTACTCTCAGGCACATTTGGCGAATTAAGGTCTAATCACTTTCACAGTGGCCTGGATATTAAAACCCAGCAACGGGAAGGCCTCAATGTGATTGCTGCTGCAGGAGGCTTTGTAAGCAGGATCAACGTACAGCATTATGGATACGGGAAAGCACTTTATATCCAGCACCCAAACGGCTACACCACGGTCTATGGCCATTTAAAAGAATTCTCCCCGGAAATTGAAGCTTATATAAAGAAAATTCAATACGCACAGGAAAGCTATGAAGTAGAAATCTACCCTGAAGCAGGTGTCCTGCCGGTTAACCAGGGAGACCTTGTTGCTTACAGCGGGAATACAGGAGGTAGTGGCGGGCCACACCTTCACTTCGAAATACGGGATGGCAATCAAAGGCCTATGAACCCAAAATTATTCGGGATCAATGTAAAGGATTCCCAGCCACCAACCATCAATAGCTTATATGCATATCCTATTGGGGAAGATGCGCATGTGAACGGCTCTACCCGCAGGCAAAGGATAAGGCTTATTCCTTTGAATGACGGCTCCTTCAGGACAGAACAAATAGACGCTTGTGGAGAAATTGGTTTTGGGATCTCTGCCATTGATAAGCAGGATGCTGCGGCAAATAATAACGGGGTTTACAGGGTCCAGGCCAACCTTAACGGGGATGTTGTTTTTGATATGAATATGGACCGGTTCTCATTTAATGAATCAAGACATCTTAACCAGCTTATAGATTATGAGTATTATGCAAATAACCGCAGCAGGGTTAAAAAGCTTTTTGTGGGACCAAATAATCACCTGAGCATCTATAACACTGTAGTAGATCGCGGAATTGTCAATGTACAGGACAGCCTTAATTATATTTACAGTATAAAGGTAACCGACTTTTCCGGAAATGAAAAGATGGTAAGAGTACAGATCCAGGGAAAACAACCTGCTGTTAAACCCGAAAAACGCCAACCTGAAACCGATTATTTCGTTCAGGCTAACCAGGCTTTTAATGTAGATGAGAACGGTATTGATGCTTACATTCCAAAGGGCAGCCTGTATGATGACACCTACCTGGACATAAAATTCCAGGGAGACACTATATATTTCCATAAAGATGACACTCCCATTCACAGTAACATCACCCTTGGATTTAATGTAAGCGATTACCCGCAAGAAGAAAGAGAGAAAATGTTTATTGCCCGTCTTGGTTACGGGGGCAGGCCTTCCTATAACTCCACTACAAAAAAAGGTGACAGGTTTACTACAGGAATTAGGACCTTTGGCACCTATACCCTGGCAAAAGACACCAGGCCACCTTCCATCACTCCGGTCAATTTTAAGAACGGCCAGTGGATCTCGGGGAACAGCACCCTGGTGATACGTATAGCCGATGATCTTTCAGGAATAAAGAGCTACAGGGCCACGGTAAACGGAAAGTTCATTCTAATGGAATATGAATACAAGAACAATACCCTCACTCATAAATTTAGTGACGGTGTTGTTACTGATACCGAGAATAATCTTAAAGTGATAGTTACCGATAATGTTGGGAACAGCTCCACTTATGAGGCTACTTTTTTTAGGAAGTAGGTTTTTGAATACTGTATACTGTAGATTGTATAATGTAATGCTTAGCGGATGTGGTACGGAATTTTAATATTGGCCGGATAGTACTTTTGAAATCAAACCGGATGGTTCACATATCCTAAATCAATTATTCCCGGCGGAAAAAGAAATTCGGCATCATATAAAAAATGGCATTGCTCTACCATTTGTGGCCTTTTCCAATATTAACCAATACTAATTGCAGAAAGGGAGCAAATATATTCGTGAATTAGTGGTTTATTCAGCAGACAAACAGAAAACAGAAAACGGAAAACGGAAAACAGAAAACGGAAAACAGAAAAAGGTAAACAGAAAACAATTTCCCCCGCCACTAATTTACCTCCAGCCCCCAATTACAGTATACAGTATACAACACCTACGCTTCAACAAACTCCCTTAGCACCTCCACCACGTAATCTACCTCTTCCCGTGTGTTATAATGGGACATAGAGAACCTCAAGGATGGTTTTTGAAGGTCTTCTTCAGGAAGGAAAGCACTTAACACGTGGGAACCCTTATCGCTCCCGCTCTGGCAGGCGCTACCTTTGGAACAGGCAATACCTTTTAGATCCAACTGGAACAAAAGCATAAGCGCTTTTTCCTGGGTGACCGGTAGACAAACATTGATTAAAGTGTAAGTACTATTATCGGGATCTTCACATAGCCCATTAAACTTTACTCCCGGAATATTTTCTTTTAACTGCTCGATAAAATATCCTTTAAGCGAAGCTACATATTCCTTTTCCTCTTCCAGGTTACTATATGCTATTTTAAGCGCTTCTTCCAGGCCCACGATATTATGAACACTCTCTGTACCGGCACGTTGTCCCCGCTCCTGCTCCCCTCCAAAGATAAGAGGTTTAAGTCCGCTGTTCTTTCTCACAAAAGCAAATCCCACCCCTTTTGGTCCATGGAATTTATGGGCACTCACTGCTGTGAAATCCACAGGCAAGGCTTGAAGGTCCAGTTTAAAATGGCCTATTGATTGTACTGTATCACAGTGAAATAGCGCATTATATTTTTTGCAAATTTGACCTGCCGCTTCAATATCCAGAATATTCCCAATTTCATTATTCACGTGCATTAAGCTCACCAGGGTTTTGGCTTCCGAATTTTGCAGTAGTTCCTCCAGATGGGACAATTTCACCTGTCCCTTTTCATCAAGGCCTACATATTCCACCTCAACCTCAAAACATTTCTTTAATTGGTCTACGGTATAAAGAACGGCATGATGTTCTATCCTTGAGGTGATGATCCTTTTTACACCCAGGTCTCGTATGGCCGAATTAAGAGCCAGGTTATCTGCCTCTGTACCTCCTGAAGTAAAAATAATTTCAGAAGCAGAAACATTTAAAATGCCGGCAACTGTCTTTCGGGCATTTTCAATTAAGGATTTAGATGACCTTCCATATGCATGTGTAGATGAAGGGTTTCCGTAATTTTCTTTCATTACGGTAATCATTTTTTCAATGACTTCATCCCGCATTTGGGTGGTGGCAGCGCTGTCGAGGTATACTTTTTTCATGGGCAACAAAATTAAAATAATTTAAATTATTAGGTCGATGCTCTGCCATAAATTCTTAAAAGTTTATTTTTGTTGAAAATGATATCCATGAGAGCATTGCCCTTTATAGCCCTTTTGTTTTTTCTATTCGCTTCCTGTGATGACGGGGAGATCATCATTACTACTTTTGATTTCGAAGACCAGGCTTTTAGCGGTATGTGCAGCAATGAGAGAAACAAGGTTCTCTATCACATCAACAACAGCAATGTATATGAAACCCTTTCCATCCAGATAAATAACTCTGGTTTGTCTGCAGATAATTCGAGGCTCATAAGTGGCCTACAAAGTTTACGAGTGCCGCTGGATAATGAACAAATTGCACCAATTAGGATCACACTGAGCGGGGCAAATGAAGTGATCTACCGTACTTATGACGGCGAAATACCCAATGATTATTTTTGCAGGGATGTGCCCCCCGCTTCCCCGCGTGTACTTCAGGAATACAGAAGCGTTGGCGGAGAGATCATTATATCCTCCTCGATTACATATAACCGGGTAAATAATCAGCTGGACCATGATGGTGACGGGATACCTTCAGCAGAAGAAGGGATGGCCACAAACCGCGATACAGATGGCGATGGGATCCCAGATTATCTTGATATTGACGATGACGGGGACAATGTGTTAACTTCAGAAGAGATAAGAATTGCAATAGGAGAAAATCCTACAGTTGATGGATTTTTGGATACAGATGGTGATGGGATACCAAATTACCTGGACCCTGATGATGATGGTGACGGCGTACCAACGCGCCTTGAAATCACCGGGGAGATACAGGAACCTCACCGGGTTTTTAATGAAGGCGGAAATTTGAGAAGGTATCTTGATCGCTTTACTGCTGAAAGATTCACCGGCGAGATAACTTTCAATATTGTGAACAACATCCCTGTACGTTATTCCTCTACCATTGAAGCAAGAAACCTGAAGCTAAGGAACCAGGGTGGTGACGGCGAGGAAATCTCTTTCACTGAAAAAACTTTGGGTAGCTTCTCTCCCGGCGCTACCACCCCCACTCTTATTGTACCGGCCGGAACCGAAGAACCTGAAGAAGAAGAAGAAGAAGAAGAAGAAGAAAATCCTGACGAAGGATAGGATCAGGAATTCTGAAAGAAATAGACTTCTGTAGCTCCTACACCGTATTTTTGATAGTCGGCGTCATAGAATTTTAAATTATCATAACGGCCCAGCAGGAAATCGAGTTCAGCTTTAAGCACCCCTTCTCCTACTCCATGTATGAATACGATCTTTTGGATACGCTTTCGGGTGGCAAATTCTATTTGTCGTTTCGCAGTATCCAGTTGCAGGGTTAGAATATCATAATTGCTCATCCCTCTATAAGAATTCACAAGTTTTTCTATGTGAAGATCTACTTCCATAGGAGGGGCATTTCGCTCCTTTGGCTTGATACGTTGGGATCTTGGCTTCTTAGAACCTTGTTTCTCCCTTAGAACATCAGCAATTTTAACATCTGTAGTGGAGATAAGCCGGCTTTGCTCGTCATTTGTTCCCACCAGCTCATTCTCATGAAACTGAAGCATAAAACCTTCAGTTGTCTCAATGGTAATTTGATCTCCATTAATGTCAATGACCTTACCCCTTAAGGCATCATCCAGCACCTCAACCTTATCATTGATCTTAAATTTCATTTTCTTTTTCCTGTTGCTCTTTTTCGATCTTATGATCGTCTTTTGTTTCTACCCAATAATTAGTAGCTCTGTATAACCCTAGCATAATTAATATAAATCCTGCTATTTGAAGATATTTTTGAGGTTCCTCAATTGCAATGGTATAAATTAAGATCCCCCCACCTACAACTATGAGGATAGTATTGATCACCTGGCCATTCTTCCTGTCCATAATTAACTGATTTTTAGCAATTAAAATGTTTTTATTAGTAAAAACACTTTATCTATAGCCCTATCTTTAAAATGATAATTGGCAATATGAGACAAATATACATCATAGCATTTTTATTACTGCCATTTTACGGCATTTCCCAACTTCACATCCAGCCCCGGGGAAGTGAACCGGCCTTTATTTATTCTGAAGGGGAATTGCTGTTTGTTCAAAAGAACATTCATACCAAAGCCAACCCCGGTGGGATAGCCAGCATCTATTTAAGGAAGGAAGCCCAGCTCTTACAAGGCAGCCAGAATATGCCCAATACAGGAGATGGAAAACTCTCTGTTTTCCAGGAAGGTACTGCCTCGGCTTATAGTTACAACTATTGGGCATCTCCTGTACAAAGTATTTCCCCGCATCCTTCTTTTGGTGAAATTCTTTATGAGCCACTAACTACACTTGAGAGCCAAAAAGCAATTATCACCACAGGGTTGGATGGGCAGGCTCAACCCTTAACTATTTCCTCCCGGTGGGTCTACACCCTTGACGGGAGTAATTACGGTGACTGGCAGTTTGCAGGAAATACTTTTGATATACAGCCTGGCGAGGGCTTTACAATGAAGGGTGTAAACGGCAAAAATTTAAATGTTAGCCTTTATGGGGTGCCCAATAACCCGGGAAATGCTCAACGCTATGATTTTAGAGGAAGGCCTAACAGTGGATTGTTCCCTTTGCAAATAAAAAAAGATGAGATAAAACTCGTTGGCAACCCCTATCCCTCTGCCCTGGACCTCAATGCATTTTTGACAGATAACACTAACATTACAGGGATTGCTTATTTCTG
The DNA here is from genome assembly GCF_006159205.1 of Antarcticibacterium flavum. Taxonomy (NCBI): domain Bacteria; kingdom Pseudomonadati; phylum Bacteroidota; class Flavobacteriia; order Flavobacteriales; family Flavobacteriaceae; genus Antarcticibacterium; species Antarcticibacterium flavum. The sequence goes on from NZ_CP040812.1 coordinate 505,611, forward strand.
GGATTCGAAAGAAGTTAACTCCCATTACCTGCAGGATTACCAGGGAGGCTATGGAGCTTACTCTCCTGCTGCAGGAAATAACGGTTATGTACCTGCGGTCTTCTACTCCTATGACCAGGCCGGGAATCCGCTTCAGGAAACAGGTGCAACAGGTGGTAACTACGCTCGTAGATTCTCCCCTATTGGCCAGGGTTTTATTGTGGAAGGAGCACAAAACGGGGCATTCTTTTTCAGGAATGAATACAGGGTTTTCCAAAAAGAAGCTCCCCGGGTATCACAATTTAAAACAACAGCAAATAATAATGAACCAGAACACACTACTTCCATTATAAGATTCAATGTGAAATTCCCTTCTTATACCCGGCAGTTGTTACTGGCTTTGAGGGAAGATTCCACTCCTGGCTTTGATCTGGCTATGGATGCCCGTAATCTTACCCCTCTGGTAACAGATGCCGGCTGGTGGTTGCAGGATGAAGCCTTTCTCATAGACGTAAGGCCACATCAAGAAGCTGCAGAGATACCTATCCTGCTGGATATTGCGGATTCTTCTATGGTAAGTGTAGAAATATCAGAAAAAGAAAACTTCAGGCTTCCTTTATTTCTATTAGACAAGGAAATGCAGGTTTACCACGACCTGCAGGCGGGTGCTGCCGTTCTTTTTCCGGAGCAGGGAACCCATCTTGAAAGATTTTTCATAACCTTTAACGCAGGTGAAGCAGCCGGTGAGGAATTACCGCCCGTAGGCCCTAACCTGGTTAACATATTTCAAAATAACAGGGAAAAAAGGCTGGAAATTAGAATAGAACCTCAATTTACTGCCGAACGTATCAGGCTTTTTGATATTTCAGGTAAAAGAATATTTGAAATTCAGGGAGAAAAAGGCACTACAACTTATGAGCTAAGGACAGATAATCTTGTCAAGGGAGTTTACATTGTGAAAATAAAATCCATAGATGACACCGTAATTTCTAAAAAAGTGATAATTTCAAATTAAAAGAACGAAATTATCATGGAGGAATTCTTGCTCCCTTGTTTAAATAAGGAGATTTTTGGGCTGGATTGTTATGGTTGTGGTGGCCAAAGAGCACTGCTGCTTCTCTTAAAAGGGGAATTTGGAGCTGCTTTCAAATTATTCCCTCCCATCTACCCTATCCTTTTACTCCTTGCTTTTGTGCTTTTTAACCTGTTTTATAAATTTAAAAATGATTTTATCATCAAGATGGGGCTGGTTATTATAACAGCTGCTATCCTGGTGGGCAATTATTTATTTAAAATGTTTCAACTAATCAATTAACCAAACCAACTCTTTATGGAAATTCACAACACAGAACGACAACAACTTCCTAATGCAACCCTTATTCTCGTATTTGGCATCTTATCCATTGTGGGATGTTGCTGCTGGGGAGTAGTGGGTTTAATCTTTGGAATAGTAGCCCTGGTCCTTTCTAAGAAAGCCACAGATCTTTATAACTCTAACCCGGAAGCCTATACCGGCTATCAAAATGTAAAAACCGGAAGGATTCTGGCCATTATCGGGGTTATCTTAAGTGTCCTGGTGATCATTGCCAATATAGTAATGCTGGTTCTTTATGGTGTGGAAGGCATAGAAGAAATGCAACGGGAAATGATAGAGCAATATGGCGGTTAATTAAAGCTATAACAAAAAAACCGGGAGAAATCCCGGTTTTTTTTATGATATCCTGGAGATAAGTTCCTCTAAATTGATCTTCTCCTGTTCTCCTGTGTTCATATTCTTAAGGCCGTATTTTTGAGCCTCCATTTCCTCGGCACCTGCCAGCACAACAAATGGAATTTGCCTTTTATTGGCATAATTCATTTGTTTTTTCATTTTGGCGGGATCGGGATAGAGCTCAGCAACTATTCCCTCCTTGCGTAAGGCATTCACAGCTCTTAGGGCATACAGCCCTTCCTTCTCTCCAAAATTAATGAACATGATTTTGGTAGACACAGTTACAGTTTCAGGAAAGAGATTGAGCTCCTCAAGCACCAGGTAGATCCTATCCAGGCCAAATGAGATCCCAACCCCACTCATATTTTTTAATCCAAAGATGCCGGTAAGATCATCATAGCGGCCACCGCCTCCAATGGATCCCATTTTGACCCTTGCAGGTGCACCCACTTCAAAGATCGCCCCTGTGTAATAATTGAGTCCACGGGCAAGGGTAACATCAAGTTCCAGTCTTGCAGTCTCCAGTCCTAACTCCTTCACGGCATTTTCTACAAATTCCAGCTCTTCAATTCCCTTTTTTCCAGTTTCTGAATTCTTTAGGATATCCTTGAGAATATCCATCTTATCCTGAAAAGTTCCCGTTAAACCAAAGACCGGTTCTATTTTCGTCAAAGCTTCAGCTGAAATTCCTTTCTCGAGCATTTCCTTCTGCACTCCATCTTTTCCAATCTTGTCAAGCTTGTCCAGGGCTACGGTAAAATCTATGAGCTTATCCTGCTCCCCAATCACTTCAGCAAAACCAGAAAGTATTTTCCTATTATTAATCTTAATTAAGGTTCCTTCTAAGTGCAGGGCACTAAACACAGCATCGTACAACTGCACAAATTCTACCTCCTGCCAAAGGCTGTCACTCCCTACAACATCTGCATCACATTGATAGAATTCCCTAAAGCGACCTTTTTGGGGCCTGTCGGCCCGCCACACCGGCTGAATTTGATACCGTTTAAATGGAAATTCAAGTTCGCTTTGGTGCTGTACTACATATCTTGCAAAAGGCACCGTGAGATCATAGCGAAGAGCTTTTTCACTTATGGAGGAAGTTAATTTTGTACTATCCCTCTCGGTATATGCCTCCTCATTAGCTTTTTTTAAATAATCCCCGGAGTTGAGGATCTTAAAAATAAGCCTGTCGCCCTCTTCTCCATACTTACCCATAAGGGTATCAGAATTTTCAAAGCTGGGGGTTTCAATAGGCTGAAATCCAAAATTCTCAAATTTGGACCTTATAGTGTTTATAATATAATTGCGCTTTGCAACTTCAACCGGGGTAAAGTCCCTTGTTCCTTTTGGAATGGAAGGTTTTTGTGCCATGATGGATATGTGCTGTTTTCCTGTTCTCTCCCTGTAACCCTTAAGACCACAAAAAGCAGAACTTTTGAGCTGCAAATATCTTAATTTTTATACGAACCCAAACAATTTTCAGTTTTTAAGTAACATTAAGCCTCCTTGTTAGTCTAATCCTGTAGACCAGTTAAAAGAATTATATGTTTCCACTGCTTAAGGAAAATATTAGGATCGCTTTCGACTCTATTAAAAGTCAGTTACTCAGGACTATTCTCACAGTCCTAATTATAGCCATAGGAATTACTGCCCTGGTAGGGATTTTAAGTGCTGTTAGCGCCCTGGAGAACACTATAAGCAGTGATTTCGCATCCATGGGGGCAAATACCTTTAATCTACAGCGTTATTCCTTTACAGCCCAGGCACGCGGTGGCGGACAAAGGGAAAAGGTACACCCTGTGATCTCTTACCGCGAGGTAAGGAAATTCAAAGAGGTTTATGAATACCCCGGCACCCAAACTTCCATCTCTTTTACCGGGACCAGTGGTGCAGAGGTTAAATATGAAGATAAAAAAACAGATCCTGAGGTTTCCATTCTTGGTGTAAATGAACATTTCCTTTCAAATTCGGGCCTGGACCTCGAGGAAGGCCACGATTTCAGCTATTTCGATATCCAGAATAATAATAACGTAGCCATCCTGGGTGCCGATTTTGCTACAGGACTTTTTAAAGACATTTCTCCCATTGATAAAACTATTAGTATAAGGGGCGCAAAATTCAGGGTAATAGGAATCCTGGAATCCAAGGGATCCACATTTGGGAATAACCAGGACCTACGGGTATTGATTCCCGTAGAAATCGCCCGCTCCATTTTTACACAGCCAAATATTAATTATAATATTAGTGTGAAAGTAGATGACAAGGAAAAACTGGAAGGCGCACAAAGTGAAGCTGTTATTACCTTCAGAAATATTAGGGGTTTAAATCCTGTGGAGGAGGATAACTTTGGAATGGCACGTAGTGATGACCTTATAAACCAGATCTTTCAAATTACAGGTTATCTCAATGTGGCAGCCTGGATCATTTCCATCATTACTATTTTTGGCTCCTCAATTGCCCTTATGAATATCATGCTCGTATCTGTAGCAGAGCGTACCCGGGAAATTGGGATTAGGAAAGCCCTGGGCGCTAAAAGGGGTACTATTGCCACACAATTCTTCATGGAAACCCTTATCATAGGCCAAATTGGCGGCCTGTTTGGAATCCTGTTTGGAATACTTATAGGATATGCAGTGGCAACAGCGGCTAGTTTTGATTTTGTGACTCCCTGGAGGGCGATGTTATGGGCAACCGGGATTACCATCCTGGTGGCGATCCTGGCCGGCAGTTACCCTGCCAGCAAGGCAGCAAAACAAGACCCTGTGGAATCACTGCATTACGAATAGCTGTTAGCTTTCGTTTACAACAGTGTCAAAGTACCTATATAGATCACCTTTGGTGATCACGGCCCCTTGTTGAATAAGAGCAAAAATATCCTTATTCCTGTCCTCTTTAAGAACTTTGGAAGAAGTATAAAGATTTACACTATCATCCATTAAATTCTTTTGCAGCCACTGGTAACCTGCAGGGGTCCTAATATCAATATCATCCTTCTCGATCTTCACAGCTATCAAATTAATTTGAATAGAGGTGATATTGAACAGGAACATTTGATTTGCAGAAAAATGTTCAAGGTACTCTACTTTATCGAGTACGCCTTCCCATACCAGGTCACTAAATATATCCAGTTCTTCCTCTGCTACTTCAGGTTTATCCTTCTTAATAGACTCCCACTCTGCAGCAGTAATGGACTGGGTGGCCAGAAAGTTTATGAATTCCTGGTGTAGCTCTTCAAATTGTTCTTTTGTGAGGCGGGTATACTTCATCTTCAGTCTAAAATAAAATTTTTATAAAACTTCGCATTATTAAACAGAAAAGCCTACTCGCGGGGAGTAGGCCTTTAAGCTATTCTTATTTCAATTATGCCTCAGCAACAACATCAAAGTTGAAGGTAGATATTACTTCACGGTGAAAACGCAAAGTAGCTTCATATTGTCCTAAACGCTTAATGTTACCACCTGCAATAGTGATATATTTTTTGTCCAGCTCGATCCCTTCTTTAGCCAAAGCCTCAGCAAGGTCTGCATCTGTAATAGATCCAAACATTTTATCACCGGCACCTGCTTTTGCAGTAAGCTTAAGTTCAAGTCCATTTAATTTGGCAGCTTGCTTCTTAGCTTCTTCGATATTCTTTTGCTCTTTGAAGGCACGTTGCTTCATAGTTTCAGCCAATACTTTCTTTGCAGAAGGTGTAGCCAAAGTTGCAAATCCCTGTGGAATTAGGAAGTTTCTTGCATAACCGTTCTTCACAGTTACCAAATCGTCTTTAAACCCTAAATTCTCTACGTCTTTTTTAAGTATCAATTCCATAATTGCCTCCTAATTATTTTAATAAATCGCCAACATACGGCATTAATGCTAAATGACGTGCACGCTTTACAGCCACAGCCACTTTACGCTGATATTTTAAAGAAGTACCTGTTAGACGACGGGGTAATAATTTCCCTTGTTCGTTTACAAAGCTCATTAAAAAGTCCGGATCCTTATAATCGATATACTTGATACCAGATCTTTTGAATCTACAATACTTTTTAGCTTTGTTGGTTTCTATGTTAAGCGGAGTAAGATACCTAATCTCTCCGTCTTTTTTACCTTTTGCTTGTTGTTCAATAGATGACATAACTACGCTTTTTCTTTGTTTCTGTTTCTTCTCTTTTCTGCCCAGGCAGCTGCATGCTTGTCAAGCTTTACAGTAAGATAACGCATCATGCGCTCATCTCTTCTAAATTCAACCTCAAGAGGATTTATAGCCTCTCCCGGAGCTTTGAATTCAAATAAGTGATAGAAACCACTCTTTTTGTGTTGGATTGGGTAAGCAAGTTTTTTAAGCCCCCAATTCTCTTTGGATATCATCTCGGCACCGTTAGAAACAAGAAAATCTTCGTATTTCTTAACTGTTTCCTTTATCTGGTCATCAGATAAAACGGGATTCAAGATGAAAACAGTTTCATAATGATTCATAAAATATGATTTAAATTAAATTGGCTGCAAAAGTAACATGTTTTTTTATAACCGCAAAGCCTTTCTCACACGGCAAAGTACATTTTTAATCGATGAAATTCATATTTATCTTGTATTAATAAAATTTAATGTTTAATATTGTTTAGACTTAACCTTTTACCGTGGAAGAAACTTTACTTAAATGTGCTGTAGTTGATGATTCAAGTTTACAACGCCTGTCGATTGTTAAGCTCATCAAAGACCATCCAAATTTAAAGCTGGTAGCCGAGTACAACAACGCCATTGAGACCAAAAATGGCCTGCTGGATACAGAGGTTGATCTTATTTTTCTTGATATAGAAATGCCTATCCTTACCGGGTTTGAACTGCTGGATGACCTGCCAAATAAACCACAGATCATCTTTGTTACCGGGAAGACCAAATACGCGTTTAAGGCCTTTGATTATGATGCTGTAGATTATATACATAAACCTGTAAGCAAAGAAAGGTTCAATAATGCAGTGAGTAAGGCAATTAACCTTCACAACTTAAAAACCCATGGAACTCCCCTGGAAGATGAAAATTTCATTTTCGTAAAGAGCAACCTGAAGAACCGAAAGGTATTTTTAAACAAACTAAAATATATAGAAGCTCTGGGTGACTATGTGAAATTTGTGACAGAGAAGGATACCTTTGTAGTTCTTGCTACTATGAAATCCTTTGAAGAACAATTACCCCGGGACCAGTTCCTGCGCATCCATAAATCATATATAGTAAACCTTGAGAAGGTGGAGCGCTATAACAGTAAGAATATTGAAATAGACAAACAGCAAATCCCATTGAGCAGGCATAAGAAATCAAATCTTATAGACGCTCTTAGTGCAATGCAATAGTAACTCTATAATATTCAAAAATATATCCTGACCTTCGGATCAGGATTTTTTATTTTAATAAGGGTCTACATTGATGATCACCCGCACACTTCTCCAGGCACCTATAGCCTTAAAACTACCCATGATCTTCTCTATATAAGCTTTGGTTTTACCTAAAGATTGCTTTGGGGGGATCTTGAGCAGTATGTTCTTATAATATTCATTTCTTATCCTTGCAACCGGTGGAAATTCAGGGCCCAGAACATGCTCCCTGAAAACGTTCTGCAAAGACCTCGCAAGCCAGTCTGCCGCTTCGTTTGTCTTACTATAGTCCCTGCTTTTAAGAGTAAACCTTATAAGTTTATAATATGGCGGGTATTGGTACTGGTACCTGTCCTCCAGTTGCTCTTTGTACATTCCCTTATAATCATTAACCGATACCTGTTTGACAATTTGATGGTGCGGATTGTAGGTTTGTATCAAAACCTTACCACGATCTTTGGTCCTGCCCGCTCTTCCTGCCACCTGCAGCATCAACTGGAAACTGCGCTCATGAGCCCTGAAATCTGGAAAATTTAGCAGGGTATCTGCATTCATAATTCCAACGAGCCTCACTTTCCTAAAGTCCAGTCCTTTACTAAGCATTTGGGTTCCTACCAGGATATCTATCTCCTCCTGCTCAAAGGAGGTAATGATCTTTTGATGCCCATGCTTCCCCCGGGTAGTATCCTGGTCCATTCTTCCAATGCGTGCCTCAGGCAGTAGTGCCTTAAGTTCAGTTTCAATTTGCTCTGTTCCAAATCCTTTTGTAGTTAATTCGGGGCTGTCACAGGCCATACATTTCTTCTGCATTGCAATGTGATATCCACAGTAATGGCATCGTAACTGGTTACTATTGCTATGGTAGGTCAAACTTACATCACAATTGGGACACTGCGGGGAATGACCGCAGGTGGTACATTCCAGGATAGGAGAATAGCCGCGCCTGTTTTGAAAAAGGATCACCTGCTCCTCTTCAGCGAGGGCAAGCTTGATCTCTTCCAGCAGGCGGTCAGAAAAATGACCGGTCATTCTTTTCTTGCGGTATTTTTCCTTAATATCTACTATTTCAATCTCGGGCAACAACACTTCCCCGTAACGCCTGTCCAGGTTTACCAACCGGTATTTATCATGTGAAGCATTATAATAGGATTCGATAGATGGGGTAGCACTACCCAAAATGAGATTGGCCCCATGCATATTTGCCAGGACAACAGCTGCATCCCTGGCATTATACCTTGGAGCGGGATCAAATTGCTTAAACGTGGTTTCATGTTCCTCGTCAACAACTATTAATCCCAGATCATTGAAAGGCAGGAACAAAGAGGACCTTGCACCCAATATCACCTGTGCTTTCTCACTGGCTTTAAGTACGTGCTCATAAATCTCCATGCGCTCATTCACTGAATATTTGCTGTGATATACCAGCACCTTTTCTCCAAAAAAGGCTTGCAACCGGGCTACCAGTTGTGCAGTTAAGGCAATTTCCGGTAACAGGTATAATACCTGCTTTCCATTTGCAATGGCAGCTTCAATAAGCCTGATGTACACCTCTGTCTTTCCAGAAGAAGTGATGCCGTGCAGCAAACATACTTCCTTCTCATTAAAGTGTTTTTTGATCTCACTTAAGGCCTTTTGCTGCCATTCATTAAGCTCCAAAACGGTAGTGGATTTATTTATTTCAAAACTCACCCTGTCCTCCTGAAGCTTAAAATCGATTAGAACCTTTTTATCAATGAGGGTTTTCACTACTGCTGCTGAACTGCCACTGGCCTTAACAAGGTTCTTGAGCTTTATTGGTTTTTTAGAACCGGCCTGCAACTGGAATAAAGTAAGGATCACCTCCCGCTGTTTAGGGGCTCTTCCTAAATCATCAAGAAGTACGTGCATCGCAGCCTCTGAAGCATGTTCCTTATTGAGTTTTACATATTTTATAAGCTTTGGCTTATACTGCTCATAGATCTCCTGGTTGACCACGACGATGCCCCTGGTAACCATTTTGTTGATAACGGGTAAGACTGTTTTTTTATCGAGCAGCTGGATGATCTCTTTTATCTTTAATGAAGATTGTCTTTGCAAAGCTTCATATAAGAGGTATTCATCATCTCCCAGCTCATCCTCATTCACCTCCTTCGTATTGCCAAGCTGGACAAGAGTCTCACTTTCCAGCAAGAATCCGCCGGGCAATGCCGCTCTAAGCACTTCGCCTTCACTGCACATATAGTATTTGGCTAACCAGTTCCAAAACTTCAGCTGGCCCGGTGTTACCACAGGAGCGTTATCCAGGATCTGTTCTATAGGTTTAGCATCGTATAACTGTGGTGGGGTGTTATGAACTTCAGCAACAATACCGGTATATATTTTAGATTTTCCAAACGGCACTGCCACTCTCATCCCCGGCTGAATAAAGCTGGCCTCCTCCCTGCTAATTTCATAGGTGAAGCGCTTTTCAAGTGGTAATGGCAGGATAACATTTAAAAAAAAACTCATAGAAGGTTTATGGGATCACAAATTTAAACTTCTTTTGATACCAAATAAAAAACCACTCTTTAAAAAAGAATGGTTTTTAAAAGTATGGAAAAATCTTTATTCCAGGCGATGCCAGGTCTTGGTCTTATAAAAGAAGGCTATATACCCCCTCACTTTTAACAGGTCTGGATTAGTCTCGTCAACCCATATTTTGCATTTGTATTCCTTACCGGTCTCGGGATCTACTATTACTCCCCCGGAGTATTCGTTTCCGTTTTTTTCAAGGCCGGTCATCAATTCAAGGCCTTCCAAAGGCTTGTCTTTCAAGTGACCTTCACAATTGGAACATGTGCGATCCCGGTCCTCCTTTTTAAGGATCCTAACCACTTTCCCATGCACCCGGCCATCTTCCTCGTATATTTCTATAATTGAATTAGGCTTACCGGTTTCTTCATTAATGGTTTCCCATTTCCCGAATACGCTTTGCCCGTTCATGTGAGTTACCACAAATAACAAAGCCAGCAAACATATGTTTTTGATCTTCTTCATCTCAATATTTAATTAAAAATTAAATTATCCCTTACATTAAGACCAAAACTATTTTTTTCCAAGCATGCCCTCTTTTAGTTTTTTATCTGCCGGGTTGTTAGATAACCATATCCCAAAAAGAGCTTTCTTAAACTCCATCCCTTTTATAGTACCTCTTTCATTTCCGTTCTTGTAAACAATCACACCTTTTGAAGGAAGATATACAATATCAAAAACATCATCCTTGGTTATTTCATCCCTAAAAAAGCTTATAAATTTATCTATTTCAGGCTTTATAGGAGTGATATTACCATTGGTAGAATTTTCAAAACCTTCATTCACCGCATCTATCATTTTATCACTGGATATAAGTTTTGACACTATATGTAATTTAATGGCCATGGGCTCATTGGCATTTAAAATGGTATTGGCATTGGAAGATTTGTTATTAAGATACAGTGCTCCCGCATACATATCCATCCAAAATTTTTCCCTTACCCCTACCCCGTTAAGAACGAGTTTTTCACCTTCAAAACTTACAGTGTTAGGGATCGTGGCTCCACCAGCTTTTGTTTGTGCAGGGGCAACAGCTATAAAAGCCATGGCAAAAAATAAGATAAACGCTTTTTTCATTGTGTTTTAGTTTATAATAATTAATCTATTTAAAATTCTTTCTCATTTTTAAAAGTGAGGCGTTGAGTTCAAAGCCAAGCAGCAATATATTAGAATTTAACCAAATATATACCATAAGGACTAATAGTGCCCCAATGGACCCATATAATTCGTTATACGAGGAAAAATTCTCAATATAAAGTCCAAATAAAAATGTTGTAACCATTATAAGGACGGTGGTAAATAATGCACCCGGAGAGAAGAAACTCGTTTGCCTTCCTTCTTTGGTGCCAAAGTAATAAAGAGTTGCAACCGCCATATAAATTAATATTACCAATACGGTATAAATCAAAAATTGAGAGGTGATGGTCTTTTCAAACAGCACCCCCAGTTCACTTAGATCATCTACCGCATAGGTAAGATAAACCCAGATTATCACAGTAATGAGCAACAACAATGCCATTATAATTGAGACACCCACTGCTATAATATACTGCCGTACAATAGAACGGTTCTTATGGGTATGGTATGAGAATTCAAAGCCTGTAAAGATCGCATTAACCCCGTTGGTCATTAAAAAAATTGAAAGTATAAACGCAAACGACAGCAACCCACCGCGAGGGTTGTTGGCTATATCCAGAAAAATGTCCTCAAAAGTTTCTGAAGTCGTAGGTGGTAAAAGCGAATCCATGAAGATTAGGAACTCGATCTGGAAATCATCAATTATGGTTATATAGGGAATGAGGTTAAGAATGAACAGCAGGAATGGGAAGATGGCCATAAAGAAACTGAAAGCAATAGCACTGGCCCTGGTAGAGAAGGTTCCTTCTATGATCCCACCGGAGTAGATCACCCAAAGGTCATAAAGGCTCAAGCCATCCATACCCGGGAGGATTACCTTACGGGCCCTTCTTTCCAGGGAGGAAGTGAACCTTTCCAGCAAGGTGGTGGCCTTTTTCTTTACGCGCATCTATTACACGGCTTTTAAACTAAGGTCCATATTATATACAGAATGGGTAAGTGCCCCGCTGGATACATAATCTACACCGCAGTCTGCATATTTCCTCACCGTTTCCAGAGTGATACCTCCACTGGATTCTGTTTGACATTTATTATTTATAAGCTTCACTGCCTGCCTGGTCTCCTCAAAATCAAAATTATCAATAAGTATCCTATGAATGCCCCCGCATTGCAGGATCTCTTCGATCTCCTCCATATCCCGGGCCTCTACAATGATCTTAAGGTCAAGATTGTTTCTATGTAAATAATCCTTTGTTTTCCTTATAGCCTCTGTGATTCCACCCGCAAAATCTATATGATTGTCCTTTAGCATCACCATATCAAATAATCCAAACCTGTGATTTTCACCACCACCTATGGTTACTGCCCATTTTTCCAGGGCCCGTATCCCCGGGGTGGTCTTTCTTGTATCAAGGATCTTTGTCTTTGTGCCCTCCAGCCTGCTGGCAAACTCGTATGTTTTAGTTGCAATAGCGCTCATACGCTGCATCCCATTAAGGACCAGCCTTTCAGCCTTCAGGATAGACCTGGAGGAACCTTCAACATAGAAACCAATATCACCTCTCTTTACGGCATCCCCGTCTTTAAGCACCTGTTCAACAACCAGGCTGCTATCCACGTAATCAAAGACCATTTTTGCAAATTCTACCCCCGCAAGCAAACCCTTATCTTTCACAAGTAATTTCGCCCTGCCTTTGGCATTTTCGGGAATGCAGGCCATAGAGCTATGATCCCCTTCCCCTACATCTTCCCTCACAGCGTTCTTAATAATTAAATCAATTTCCTTGTCAAATTGTGCCTTTGAGATCATTGCAATAGTTATTTTTGTAAATGTAGCAAAGTCTAAGGAAAATGACCATAAAATTACTGGGTATAGGCAAAACAGATGATCCTGCTCTTCAGGATCTAACGAATGTCTATATAAAACGTCTTCAGTTTTACACCAAATTTGAGCTGGAACTTATTCCAGATATAAAGAATGCAAAGAACCTGGATGAAAATCAGCAAAAACAAAAAGAGGGCGAATTGCTGCTTAGCCGTCTAACCGCTTCAGATTTTGTGGTTCTCCTTGATGAGAATGGCAAGCAATTTTCTTCAGTAGGATTTTCAGAATTCCTTCAAAAACGAATGAACAGTGGATTAAAGCAGCTTGTTTTCATAATTGGCGGGCCTTACGGGTTCTCAAGTGAGGTATACCAGCGTGCCGATTCCAAATTATCATTGTCAAAAATGACTTTTTCCCACCAAATGGTACGCCTATTCTTCGTGGAGCAACTATACCGTGGCTTTACCATTTTACGAAACGAACCCTACCACCATCGATAAAACCCCTCTAAATGAAACTTATTTTTGCAACACACAATAAAAACAAACTACAGGAAGTACAGGCTCTGATGCCCCAGAGTATAGAATTGCTCTCACTGGATGATATTGGCTGCTTTGAAGAGATCCCTGAAACGGCTGATACTATCGATGGGAATGCCATTCTAAAGGCAGATCATATTAAAGAGCATTACAGGCTGGATTGTTTTGCCGATGATACAGGCCTGGAAGTAGAAGCCCTTCACGGTGCACCGGGGGTTTACTCTGCCCGATACGCCGGTGAAGGCAAAAGCAATGAAGATAACGTTCAAAAACTGCTTGAAGAATTGAAAGATGAGGATAACAGGAGAGCACAATTTAAAACTGTCATAGCTCTTAACCTGCACGACCACCAGTTTTTATTCCAGGGGATTTGTACCGGCACTATCACCCGGGAAAAACGGGGCGATAAAGGTTTTGGTTATGACCCTGTCTTCCAGCCAGATGGAAGTAATAAGACATTTGCCCAAATGAGCATGGAGGAGAAAGCAATATTAAGCCATAGAGGAAAGGCACTAAGAGATCTTATAGAATATCTCTCTAAATAGCTCATTTTTATTCATTTAAAATTTCTGCAAATAGCTGTAAACTAATGCTTACCTTTGCAACTTATTAAAATTTTTTATGAGTAAATTTGAACAATTAGGGTTGAATCCTGCCATTCTTAAAGCTGTCGAAGATATGGGCTTTACGAGTCCAAGTGAGGTACAGGAGAAAGCAATCCCTATTTTATTGCAAGAAAACACCGATATGGTGGCACTTGCCCAAACCGGTACAGGGAAAACAGCTGCTTTTGGTTTCCCACTAATTCAAAAGATCAATGCAGATAAGAAGCATACGCAAGGATTAATCCTATCTCCCACAAGGGAATTGTGTTTACAAATTACCAATGAGCTTAAAAACTATTCCAAATATACGCCGGGATTAAATACCGTGGCTATATATGGTGGCGCAAGCATTACAGACCAGTCCAAACAAATCCAGAGAGGTGCTCAAATCATTGTGGCTACTCCGGGAAGGATGCAGGATATGATCAACCGCCGCCTGGTTGATATTTCAAAGATTGAATTTTGCATCCTTGATGAGGCCGATGAGATGCTGAACATGGGCTTCTTTGAAGATATCACTGCAATTTTATCGCATACACCAAAAGATAAGCATACGTGGTTATTTTCTGCCACAATGCCTAAAGAGGTTTCTACTATCGCAAAGAAATTTATGCGCACTCCTGTAGAGATCACTGTTGGTACCAAAAATCAGGGAACATCAAATGTATCCCATGAGTATTATGCTGTGAATTCAAGGGATAGATATTCTGCGCTTAAAAGGCTTGCAGATGCCAATCCTGATATATTTTCAGTGGTTTTTTGTAGAACTAAGCGTGATACTCAAAAAGTAGCAGAACAACTTATTGAGGATGGATATAATGCAGCAGCATTACACGGTGATCTTAGCCAGAACCAGCGGGACCTGGTAATGAAAAGCTTTAGAAGCCGCCAGATCCAGATGCTTGTGGCAACAGATGTTGCAGCAAGGGGAATTGACGTAGATGATATCACCCACGTAATTCATTATCAATTACCAGATGAACCCGAAGTTTATACCCACCGTAGCGGTAGGACCGGCCGTGCCGGAAAAAGCGGGGTTTCCATGGTGATCGTATCAAAAAGTGAGGTGAGGAAGATCAAAAGTATTGAACGCATCATAAAACAACCATTTGAGCATAAAGAAATTCCAGACGGAATGGAAATTTGCCGGGTACAGTTGTTCCACCTTGCAAACGATATTAAGAATACAGAGATCAATCACGATATAGACCCATACCTTCCAAGTATAGAAGAGGTTTTACAGGATTTCACCAAAGAAGAGCTTATAAAGAAAGTCTTTTCTGTTGAGTTTACCAGGTTCTTTAATTATTACAAGAATTCTTCTAATTTAAACGTGAATGCCTCTGCGGGGCGTGATGATCGTTCCTCTGGTGGTGACTCTACAAGGTACTTCATAAATGTGGGTGCAAAGGACGATTTTGACTGGATGACCTTAAAGGATTTCCTTAAGGCAACCCTGGACCTGGGTCGTGATGATGTATCAAGAGTGGATGTTAAGGATAGTTTTTCTTTCTTTAATACCAGCTCTGAATTTTCAGACAAGGTACTTTCAACTTTTGAGAACTTCCAGCATCATGGAAGACGTATAAGCGTTGAGATCTCCCAGGATGGCGGTGGCCGCTCTTCAGGAAGAAGCAAAAGCAGGAAACCCAGAGGTGAGTTTAAGCCACGTGAAGGTGCCGGTGCATCTGATGGTGGAGGAAGACGAAGAAGCGCCAAACCTAAAGAAGGTGGAGACAAATCTTCCTCCAAAGGAAAAGGCGGAAGCCGTAAAAAGAACATAGAAAGTTCTGTGAACAGAAGAAAATCAAGAAGATCATAAGAAAAATTATCATTGGGAGTATTTTGGTATAATATTTACTGTACTATTACTCCCAATGTATTCTACTATATGAGATTACTTTTTACCCTTACAGCCTCCTTAGCATTAAGTTTCTATGGTTTTGCCCAGGAACAGGATATTGTAACCGGAAAAGTCCTCAATGCAGCAAACGATCTCCCGCTGGAGAGCGTGCACATTGTGAACCTTAACCAGGTAAAAGGAACAACTTCCAGCGAGGACGGAGACTTTGAGCTACCCGCCACTGTAAATGATACTTTATATTTTTCATACCTGGGTTTCAGAACCATTAAAGTACGTGTAACAAACGACTGGTTAAAATATGGGGTTGTTAAGGTTAAGATGACAGAGTTGGGAATTGCTTTGGAAGAAGTGGTGGTAAAACCCATCCAGCTTACTGGATATTTAGAAATAGACGTCAAGAATATTCCTATATATGAGAATTACCGCTATAGCATTTCTGGTCTTGATGCTTCCTATGAAGGTGGAAATACTTCTCCTTCTGCAGCCACAAAATTAATCGGAGCGATCTTTAATCCCGCCGATGCACTTTATAATCAATTTGGTGCAAAGCCACGGCAAATGAAAAAGTTGCGGCAAATGAAGGATGATGATGAGATAAGGAATTTATTGAAGTCCAAGTATGACAGGCAAACCCTGGCAGCAGTACTTCAAATAACCAATGTCGAGATTGACGAGATCCTGGCGCGTTGCAATTACTCCAAGTCATTTATGAGAAGTGCCAACGACCTCCAGATACTGGATGCACTAAGTGGGTGCTATGAAGAATTCCGGGTATTAAAAAGATAAAACATAAAAAGCTTCCTAAACGGAAGCTTTTTCATTTTTGGACTCCAGGATAGTTTTAATGTTCTTCAAACCTTCTTCGAGTTGACCCCCATAAGCCTTATCAACAGGATGAATAAGTGATATAATAGAAAGTGGGAAAGCCAAATTTCCTCTTACTCCCCATACCATTTTAGTCTTATTTTCATCAATTTCCTTGAGACCTTTGTATTCCAGTATTACCAGCCTGAAGGGTTTTACAATAAGAAACCGGGTTTCCATTATTTTGCCCTGGTTGAGCTTTACGATCTTTTGGGTACCCTCATAAAATTTCCTGTGGCCTCTCCAGTACAATAGAGAATCCAGTTTTCCATCTTCCCCCTTATATTTAAGGATGCCTTCAAAATTTTTTACAAACCATGGCATCCACTGTCGTTCCTTCTTCAGTTGCCGTACAAAATTAAAAACCTCCTCCTTGGGGCGATTTATAACCACTGTCCTGTTTATGTCATATTCTTTCTTTGCCCAGGCATGCAAGAATGCAAAAAACGTGATGATGGCAATGAAAATATAAAAAACGAGGGTCATTTAAATTTCTTTAGGGGGTATAAAAATAGGAAAATACACATTATCCTGAAACCTTTTCAATATTTCAGGGAAATTTTTAAAACTTTTACTTAACCAATCATATTTGAGAGTAGTTTTCTCATTTTCAGATAATTCCCATTGGACATCACTTTGTCGTAACCGCTGGGTAAGTTGCTGAAGGATAATAGCTGCAGAAACCGATATGTTTAAACTCTCTGTAAACCCCACCATTGGTATTTGCAAAAATTCATCGGCTTCATTTATAACATCAGCTGAAAGTCCGTCCTGTTCTGTACCGAAAAAGAAGGCAGATGGTTTTTCTATATTGAAATTACCAGGGTTGCTAGCTTTTCCATGAGGGATCGTGGCAACTATCTGGTAACCCTTTTCCCGTAAATGGGCAATACATTCACGGCTCGAATGGTGCCGATTCAAACTCACCCACTTCTGGGCCCCCATAGCTATTTCCCTGTCTATCTTCCTGCGGTTGCGCTCTTCGATGACATGGATATTCTGCACTCCAAAGACGTCGCAGCTTCTTATGACGGCACTGGTATTATGCAGCTGGTAAACATCCTCTGTAGCTACAGTAAAATGATTGGTTCTTAAATTTATAACCCTGTCAAATTTTTCTTTACGTTCAGGCGTAATGAGGTTTTCCAGGAAGGAATTTAATTGGGCTGAGGCCATTTTTGATAAAAAAAAGGCTGCCCGAAAACAGGGACAGCCTTATTACTAATATGAATTCAATTATTTCTCAAAATCCTTCAAGGTGGTTGTAATGATATTGACACAATCCAGCAATTCCTCTTCATTCATTACTAGAGGAGGTGCAAATCTTATTATGTTACCATGTGTAGGTTTTGCAAGCAGGCCATTTTCCTTTAAAGCCATACAAATATCCCAGGCAGTAGAACTGTCTTCAGTATCATTGATCACTATAGCATTTAAAAGTCCCTTTCCTCTTACAAGGTTCACAATAGAGGAGTTTCTTATGTAATCATTCATTTTTCTGCGGAAAAGATTCCCCAGCTTTTCAGCATTCTCTGCCAGGTTCTCATCCTTGATCACCTCCAGGGCGGCCATTGCAACTGCACATGCCACAGGATTTCCACCAAAGGTGGAGCCGTGCTGTCCAGGCTGTATAACGTCCATCACCTCATTGTTGGCCAGTACTGCAGATACGGGATATACCCCGCCTGAAATGGCTTTTCCAAGTATAAGGATATCGGGCTTAACATTTTCATGGTCCACTGCGAGTAATTTTCCGGTACGGGCAATACCTGTTTGTACTTCATCTGCAATGAAAAGGACATTATGTTGTTCACATAAGGCTTTTGCTCGTGACAAATAACCTTCAGAAGGGACATAAACCCCGGCTTCTCCCTGTATTGGCTCCAGCATCAATGCTGCTATATTCTTATTATTCTTAAGTGTTTCTTCCAATGCCTCTGTATCATCATAAGGTATCTTTAAAAACCCTGGCGTGTATGGCCCAAAGTTCTTACGGGCACCTTCATCATTGGAAAAAGATATTATAGTAGTTGTTCTACCGTGAAAGTTATTCTCGCAAACTATGATCTGTGCTTCTGTTTCCTTAACACCTTTTTTCTCATAAGCCCATTTCCTGGCGATCTTGATAGCAGTCTCCACAGCTTCTGCCCCCGTATTCATTGGGAGTAGTTTATCAAATCCAAAATATTCTGTAGCATACTTCTCGTATGGCCCAAGCACATCATTGTGAAAAGCCCTTGAGGTAAGGCCCAATTTTGAAGCCTGCTCATACATTGCATTTACGATCCTTGGATGGCAATGACCCTGGTTCACAGCTGAATATGCCGAGAGGAAATCATAATATTTCTTCCCTTCTACATCCCAAACGTGGACACCTTCCCCTTTACTTAATACCACCGGCAGGGGATGATAGTTGTGAGCTCCGTGTTTGTCTTCCAGGTCAATAGCCTGTTGCGATGATGTGATTTGTTCTAATTGCATTTCAAGTAATTTTAAATTTAATCTATCAATTCCTTCTTTATTGTTTCCAGTCATTGAAAACCATTAGGAGAGAAATCATCCGGGAGTGCCACAAAATTACCTAATATTCCTGTAAATACCTTAGGCTAACTCATAAGATTCCCTGTGTATTAATTATTCCAGATATACTTATTATCTTTATAAAGAAACTCACCCCTTTAATGTCTGATTCCAGGTATTATTCTCTAAAACAAATCGCCGGCTTCCCCATTCGCTATGCACGGGAAACTAAAACCGGGATGTTCCTGGTTTGTGTGATTGTAAGCACATTGCTTACCTTTCTTTTAAGAGATCCGGAATTTGCAAAAACCCAGCACCTGGTGCTCTTTCTCCTGTTCCTTTCAATAGGACTTTGGATTACAGAGGCAATTCCACCTTTTGCTGTTGGAATACTTATCATTGGCTTTCTCGTCTTTACAATGGGGAGGGAAGATACTATGGATGTAAAACAATATGTCCAAACATGGAGTGATGGGGTTATTTGGCTTTTCCTTGGTGGGTTCTTCCTGGCTTCAGGTATGAAAAAAACAGGATTGGATACCAGGTTGCTCCTTATCGCGGCACCCCGGTTTGGTTCTATGGCAAAATATATTGTCCTGGGGCTTATGATGGTTACTGCAGTACTTTCAATGGTAATGAGCAATACAGCAACTACCGCAATGATGATCGCCACAGTTGCTCCTCTTCTCAACCAGCCTTCAGGAAGGCAGCTGTCCAAAATTCTATATCTGGGTATTCCCGCCGCAGCAGCAATTGGAGGAATGGGAACTATTATAGGTTCTGCTCCCAATGCCATAGCTGTGGGTGCGCTGGAAGCTGTAGGCATACAGGTAAGTTTTATTGAATGGATGCTGGTAGGTATACCGGTAGCATTGCTGCTCACACTTTTATTCTGGCTTGTCCTTATAAAGAAATATGGAATAGGAAATGAAACTTTATCCCTTAATTTTTTAAAACGGACGGCACTTGAAGCCATTCCCACGGAAGAGATAATTCAGAAAAATGTGGTCCTGGTAATTCTAACCCTCACAGTATTCCTTTGGCTCACCTCCCAATGGACCGGGATTCCGGTGGCGGTGGTATCCGGAGTTCCTATAGTGGGACTAACAATGCTGGGGATCATAGATGCAGACGAGGTAAGAACCCTCCCCTGGGATACTTTGATGCTTGTGGCGGGAGGCTTGTCCCTTGGCCTGGCCATACAAGAGCAGGGATTGATCGTATACTTCATTGACCAGATGAGTACTATAGAGATTAATTTTTATGTTTTGCTTGTACTCTTCAGCTTCATATCTGTAGTACTCTCTAACTTTATGAGCAACACAGCCGCAACTACTATTCTCATTCCCATCGCAATTTCGTTTTCAGCAGCTTCGGGTGCCGTAAACCCGGTAGTCCTACCAATCGCAATAGGCCTTTGTGCCTCCTGCGCCCTCCTGCTTCCCGTCTCCACCCCACCCAACGCTATAGTCTACAGCACCGGAAGGGTTGAACAAAGCGAATTTAGATTAGGAGGAGTATTTGTAGGACTTTTGGGGCCAGTACTAATTATTCTTTGGACATTGCTTGTTAGTTATATTTTCTTTTGAAATAGGATCGCTGCGTAACAGTTGTCAGTTTTCGGTTAAAAAAGGTGGAAAGTGGAGAGTGGAAAGTTTGAGCGTAATTAAAAAAAGATCATCTCTTCGCAATATTTTTACCGGAAAGTACGCAAAGGTATACGCCGAGTAGGCAAAGGGGAGTTTCACCCCTAAGCCTCTCACAGAACCGTACGTGACAGTCTCCCGTCATACGGCTCGTGTTATTCTTTATAAATCAACAGTAACCAGTTTGCCAATGATAAAACAGGTTGGGTTTTAACTGTTTTATCTGTTTGAGCTTAATGATAGATTTTCCGGTGTTGATCTTGTATTTGTTTTTCATCCACTTGATCAGTCGTGAATCTACCTTTATTAGTGAGCGTCTTAGTTTATTTTTGCTGTATTTACTGTAATAGTTTATCCAACCTATAAGTTTCATATTGAGACTTTTGGCTATGTCCATTATATCCAACGTTGTGTTGTTCCATAACTTATTATCTCTAATAATCTCTCTAATCCGCTTTTGATTGGATTGACTGATTTCTGCTGTGAAGGCAGTATAAATTTGACCATCAAATTTTCCTATTCTCGCTCCTGGCTGATAGCTAAAGCCCAGAAATTCAAATTTGACCGTCTCGTGTTTTTCCTTCCGCTTGTAATCCTTACAGTAAGCGATGCGTGTTTTGGATTCGTTGACCTGTAGCTTTACTTCAGTCAGTCTTTGTTTGACTGCCTCAAGTACCATTTCCGCTTCTTCCTTGCTGTTGCAATGGATGACGATGTCATCTGCATACCTAACAAAGTTTACCTGAGGGTAGTGTTTGCTCAGCCACATATCAAGGGAGAAGTGTAGATACAGATTGGCAAGCAAAGGACTTATCACACCTCCCTGAGGTGTTCCTTTTCCTTCTTTTTGTTGCAGGGTGCCATCCTTCTTCTGGACAGGCATCTTTAACCATCTCTCTACATACAGTTTCACCCATTTTTCGTCCATAACGTGTTGGGTCGCTTTTAGCACCAACTCGTGATCCATTTCATCAAAGAACTTACTGATGTCCATATCTATCACCCAGTCCTGCTTGAAGCAGTTCTGCCTGACCTGTTCAACGGCATCGTGTGCACTCTTTAGTGGCCTGTAACCATACGAGTTGTCATGAAAGAGCCGGTCTATCCGCTTTTCCATATAATCCTTCAACACCTGTTGGGCTATTCTATCCTTAAGGGTTGGGATTCCTAATTTGCGCACCTTGCCGTCCTTTTTAGGTATCTCTACCTCTCGGACAGCCTGAGGGTGGTAACTGCCAGAGGCTAATCGGTTCCAGATAACGTAGAGATTGCGCTCAGTTTGTTTATCAAACTCAACCCAGCTCTGGTTGTCTATCCCAACGGCTTTACCCCCTTTTTTCACCTTGCGGTAAGCTTTCACCACCTGTGAAAACTCAATTGGTACTGTTTTCTTTACGTGTACATTCATTTGTTAATCATCCCTTTTTATCGGTTGTAGTAGTGAACATTCAACTGAATAACCCGAACCCTTCGCTCCTTCCTGCTTTCACAGGACATCATCACTACTATGGTTCGGTCCGACTTCCGTTTCCCTGCTCTTCACAGTTCCCTGAAACGGAGATCCCGAGTTCCGTAATAAAGCCCGGATATAAGTCATGTCGCCTGTATAACGGTGGGCACACGGCCAGTAAATCAGGTTTCCGCCGTGCTTATCTCTGCATCCTCAGCATAATGCGATTTTGCCACACAACTATGCGATTTCGTTACTTCATCAGCGATTTATTTTCATTCATCTCTTATATCCATACCTGATGGATTTGTTCCACCTTTTCCCTGAACGTTCACCACAGCGGCCTTACGGCTTTTGCAGCACAGGGTGGTTTGGCAACCCCGCCTGCACAGCGTTGCCGATACTTCGTTCTTATTGCTAAGAGTTGTATCATCTTTATTACAGCATGTTAAAGAACTTCAGCCGTCTTTAACTTCACGGCACAAGCAAAGAGCGCAAAGTTTTTTCTCTGCGTCCTTTGCGATCTTTCTTTGCGACCTTTGCGGTTAAACTCCGTGTATAATTTCGTAATTGATTTTTTACCACCAGGAACGCTAAGGTTTACGCAAAGAGCGCCAAGTTTTTTCTCTGCGTCCTTTGCGATCTTTCTTTGCGACCTTTGCGGTTAAACTCCGTGGTACTCCGTGCAAAACTCCCTAACTCCGTGGTTAAATTCAACTAGAATGGAGAAAATGAGAATCTTTCCTCTAAACAAACTCCAAACAACAAACACATAACGCTAAACAGCGAACAGAAAACGGTGAACAGAAAACAGTAAACAATTTCTCAAAAATTTGCCCTCCTTATTATTCCTATTCCCTCCTCAAAAGTTTATTTTTGCCCTATGGGAAGAAAGAATAAGAATAAACTCTTCGAGGAACTGGAGATCACAGGTGCAGGAGCAAAAGGAAAAGCCATTGCAAAAGCGCCAGATGGAAAGGTGATATTTATTACCAATGCAGTACCGGGAGATGTGGCAGATGTGCAGACCACCAAAAAGAAAAAATCCTTTTACGAAGGCACCGCGGTTAAGATCCATAAGTATTCAGAACGTCGGGCGGAGCCTGTTTGTCAGCATTTTGGAAACTGTGGCGGGTGTAAATGGCAATTTATGGGCTATGAGCACCAATTGTTCTTTAAACAGGAAGAGGTAATGAACAACTTGCGCAGAATTGGAAAGATCGACCTGCCAGAAGTTACCCCTATTCTTGGAAGTGAGGACATTTACTTCTACCGTAATAAAATGGAATTCTCATTTAGTGACAGCCGGTGGCTCACACTGGAGGAAATTAAAAGCAACAGGGAGTTTGAAGACAAGAATGCACTGGGATTCCATATACCCGGGATGTGGGATAAGATCCTGGATATAAAGAAATGCCACCTGCAGGAAGATCCCAGCAATGCCATTAGGAATTTTGTAAAGGAATTTGCCATCGCAAATGACATTTCCTTTTTTAATACCAGGGAGCAACACGGACTTTTACGCACCCTTATGATACGTACCACTTCTACGAATGAGATCATGGTGGTGGTGCAATTTTTTGCTGAAGATGCTGTAAAAAGGACCATGCTCCTGGACGCGATTGCTAAAGAATTCCCGGAGATCACCTCGCTGCAGTACGTGATCAATGGAAAGGGAAATGACACCATCTATGATCAGGATGTTATTTGTTATGTGGGCAGGGATCATATCTTCGAGGAGATGGAAGGCCTTAAGTTTAAGATCAATGCAAAATCCTTTTATCAAACCAATTCAAAACAGGCTTATGAGCTGTATAAAATTACCCGCGATTTTGCCCAATTGAGCGGGGAAGAATTGGTGTATGATCTATACACCGGCACAGGGACCATCGCACAGTTCGTGGCGCGTAATGCCCGCAAGGTGGTTGGAATAGAAGCCGTTCCCGTTGCGATTGAAGATGCTAAGGAAAATGCAAGGGAAAATAATATTGAAAACACAGAGTTCTTTGCTGGAGATATGCGTAAGGTGTTTACCAGAGAATTCATCGCACAACACGGCCATCCCGATGTTATCATTACAGATCCTCCAAGGGATGGGATGCACAAGGATGTAGTTGAGCAAATTATTGGTATCTTGCCTCAGCGAATTGTTTATGTAAGTTGTAACTCTGCCACCCAGGCTCGCGATCTTGCGTTGCTTGATGAACATTACAAAGTTACCAAAGTACAACCCGTAGATATGTTTCCGCAAACATTTCACGTAGAAAATGTAGTATGCTTAGAAAGAAGATAAGGATCGCAGGGATACCTGCGCTGTTGCTTTCCATCGTTATAATAAATCTGGGTTGCCAGCGGGATGATATTTGCCCTGCTTCAACGGTAACCACCCCTATGCTGAATATCGCCTTTTTTGATGCCGAGGAGACCGATGTTCCAAAACCTCCGGTAAATTTAAGGGTTAAGGCCGTAGATTATGACTCGGTGTATGTTAACAGGTATAATCAATCCACTATAAGTATCCCGCTAAGGACAGATGTGGATATCACCCAATACGAGTTTACCATCAATGCTCCTGAATTGCCTGCTGAGGGAGAAGAAGAAATTCCGGGAGAAAATACCAATATGGATGTGCTCACTTTCACGTATAATGCCAACAGGATCTATGTGAACAGGGCCTGCAGTTATAAAGTTAATTATCTTGATTTCCAGGCAAGGCTGGAAATTGATGAAAATAATTGGATCAATTCGGTCTTACCAGAAGACGGGATAGAAGATATCGAAGTAGATATAATTGGAAATGAAGTACAAACACATATTAATATTTACCACTAGCCTCCTTCTTTTATTCACTTCGCTTCTGCAGGCACAAACTGCACTGGATACGGTGAATTACCGGGAACGCTATGGCCTGAGGGTTGGGGTAGATCTAAGCAAGCCATTACGAACCCTTTTACAGGAGGATTACCGCGGCCTGGAGATCATGGGTGATTACAGGATCTATAAGGATTACTACCTTGCAGCCGAACTTGGTAACGAGCAGCTGCCATTTGAGGCCGATAACCTGCGGGTTACCTCAAACGGTAGTTATATAAAGATTGGAGGCGACTACAACGCCTATGATAACTGGGCCGGGATGGAGAATATAATTTTTGGTGGCCTGCGGTATGGTTTCGCAACTTTTTCCCAAACCCTGGAAGAATATGATATTTATACCAGGAATAAGTATTTCCCCCCACAGACCATAGAGGGTCCCTTTGAGAATGCAGGTTTAACCGCCCACTGGGTGGAACTTGTCGTGGGGCTTAAAGTGGAGATCCTGCATAACCTTTACCTTGGTGGGAACGTACAGTTAAAAAGAATGATAACGCAAAACAGTCCTAATAACCTGGACAATCTAACCATACCGGGTTTTAACAGGACTTATGATGAAAGTTCCTTTGGAGTAGGATACAGCTATAACCTCTCTTATTTGATCCCTCTTTACAGAAGGGAAAGAAATTAATCCCTGTCTTTGATTTTATGAAGCTTTTTTGTGCCTTCATAAATATCATATTTAAGAAATTTAGACTCCAGGGCCCCATTGTATAACTTTATCTTTCGTGTGGGCCTTAAACCTACATTCTTTATCGCTTCCAAATTGGAAGTAATGAACCAGGCCTCGGTGCCGGGATAACTTTGTTTAAGTGTATCTCCAATTCTTTTGTAGAAGACAGGCATATCTATATCCAGGCGTTCCCCGTACGGCGGATTAAAAACCATATGTAGTCTCCTGTCCCGTTCTTTTTCACTTTCGAAAAAATCCTGCTGTTTAACAGTGATGAATTCTGAAAGATTTGCATTCTCCACATTATCTATAGCCTTTTGTACTGCTGAAGGTGCTGTGTCATACCCCGTGATCGTGAAATGAAAATCTCTTACTTTCTTAAGTACAGAATCTTCTATTTTTTCAAACAGGTCTACATCCCAGTCTTTCCATTTTTCAAAGGCAAATTCCTTGCGGTTCAAATTTGGCGGTATGTTACAGGCTATCATAGCAGCCTCGATGAGGATCGTCCCGCTCCCGCACATAGGATCCAGGAAATCACATTGGCCGTCCCAACCCGAAAGCAGCAAAAGCCCTGCCGCCAGCACCTCGTTTATTGGAGCAATGTTGGTTGCAGTCTTATAGCCTCTTTTATGAAGGGATTGTCCTGAGCTGTCAAAACTTAGGTTACATATATCATTTTCTATATGAACATTGATACGTAAGGTGGGAAAATCCAGGTCCACATCTGGCCTCTCCCCAAATTTATCCCTAAACCTGTCTACGATCGCATCTTTGGTCTTTTGAGCAATATATTTTGAATGGGTGAATTTTTCTGAGTGTACGGTAGCGTCAATAGCAAGGGTATCTTTCACCTCAAGCTCCTCCTCCCAGGCGATCTTCTTAACCTCACGGTAAAGATCCTCCTCGTTGGAAATACGAAATGTCTTGAAAGGTTTCAGGATCTTTATAGCAGTACGAAGGCTCAAATTAGCCTTATACATAAAGCCTTTATCCCCCGTAAATTTTACGTTACGTGTGCCCTCCTGAATATCCATCGCCCCCAGGGCCCGTAATTCCTTTGCAAGTATAGGTTCAAACCCGTAAAGGGTCTTGGCCACCATTTCAAAATTATTTCCCATTGTTAAAATTTATTCTACCGCAAAAATACGTTAATTTTGCTGCAAATAATAGCAAAGCCCGGGGCATATTGCCTGTAATTAATGGCTCATTAAAAACCATACATCCTTAAAGCAGGCAATACCAACAGATGATATATTTTTTACCCTTACTTGCTGTTTTCCTTGGTTACCTTATAGCATTATTTATCAAACCCGGCTCCTCCATAGGCTTTAAACTACTCCTGGCATTTAGTGGTGCCTATCTTCTTTCAGTAACTGTTTTTGAGCTTTTACCGGAAGTTTATGAAACCGGAGATAATAAAGTTGGGATATTTATCATGATTGGCCTGCTCTTGCAAATAATACTTGAATTTGGTTCAAAGGGGGTAGAACATGGCCATATTCACCACGAAGGAAATAAAGGTGCCTTCCCATTTGCCTTACTTATAAGTTTATGCATACACGCCTTTTTGGAAGGATTCCCGCTAAATACAAGCGAACATTTATTGCACGGGGTGGTGATCCATAAGATTCCGGTTGCAGCAATTCTTTCAACCTTTCTTTTGCAATCGGGTATAAGCAAGGCTAAGGTTTTCCTTTTCCTGGGGCTGTTTGCTTTGATGACCCCGCTTGGCAGCTGGATACAGCTTAACAATGGTAGCATTACCCAATATTCAGCATACATACACGCGATTGTAATTGGTATTTTCCTTCATGTTTCGACAACCATTCTCTTCGAAGCTTCCAAGAATCATAAGTTCAATGCATCAAAACTGGCAGTGATAATCTTCGGGATCCTGCTGGCCTATTTTCTTTAAAAAATGTTCAGCAAAGAAGAATCAAAAAGGATAAGACAGGAATTCTGGACGGCGTTTGGAAAGGAACATCCGCGTAAATGGTTGCTGTATAATACCAGGATCAAGGATGTGCAATTGAAATTTAGCTTCGATAATGAGAAAGCAGAGGTATCCATTGACTTCACATCCAGCGATGAACTAATGCGGGATTATTATTTTGAAAAACTGGAATCTTTAAAAACAATACTCCTGGAAGAATACCTTCCAGATGCTGTTTATGAAGAAACCTATCCTCTTCCCGAGGGAAAGATCATTTCCAGGGTTTATACCCGGCTTAATAAAGTGAACATACATAATAGAAAAGACTGGCCCCCGGTAATGGATTTCCTGGAAGACAGGATGGATGCCCTGGAGCGGTTCTTCCTGGAGTATGCCGATTTCATTGCTGACTAGTTATTGAATATTAACTGTTTTGGTCTCAAAAGTGAGGTTATTAAAGTTACCATTGCTTATTTCAATAAATTCTGGATATTCACCTTCATCTTCCTGCGAGACTTGATAAATTATTCCCGAAAATGTTCCTGAAATTCTGCTGTTCGTAGAAGCTGTTATTTGTATAGTGAAGGGTTCCTCATCAGTATTGGAAGCAAGGGGTTTATATTCTACTACATAATCTCCCTCCTCATCGCCCATGAAGAGGCTCAAAAACATTTCTTCTGAACCTTCATAGATACCTTCCGTAATTGTCCCGTTTGCAGTACCAAATTCCAGAACTGAAAGTTTGAGACTGTAGCCAGCACCTGCCGCGTCCAGTTCAAAGTATTGCCCCTTCTGCGGAATCACATTTACTGCCGACTCAAAAGTTACAGCTTCCCATTGCTCCTCCTCTATTTGTGCTGTGACTGAAGGTTCTCCCACGGGTTCATTAACAGGCCCATCATCGGTTGAACAGGCTGCTATCCCAAAAACCAGCACAATGAGCAATAACTTTATCCCTCTATTCATACTCTTTGTCTTCATTATCTAATGTATCAAAAGGAAAACGTTTCTAAAGAGGATTTATCATAAAGGAAATGTGAAAGTTTTGGTAAGAAGCAGGGAATGTGGATTTCGGAAACTGAAATCTAGGGTCTGGAGTCTGGAAGCTAGAGCCTAGACTTTTTATTCCCTCTATACCCCCGCTTTATCCTTAGCCTCCCGGTTTGTCATCCTGTAAGGATCCCACGCCCAAGTGAGCGGGCAAGCGTAGTGGATGGTTATGGAGAATGAGGATCCAAGAAACAAGAGAAGAGAGAAGAGAGAAGAGAAAAAACTTGGAGTCTAGAACCCGATGGCGCGGATTTGCAATCCGTGACGAGTACACCACACCCGACGACTTGTACTTTCCAGTGTCCCCAATCCAATCCACCCCCCTGCCTTTGTCATCCTGCAAGAATCCCACGCCCGAGTGAGTGAACAAGAGTGGCCTGTTGTGGAGAGTCAGGAGACGAGGGCAAGCCCTGTTTTTTTGTCCCATAGGGACTATATATGGGTAGAAAAAAGGGGAAATTAATTCCTGTGCCTTTAGGTACGGCATATAGCTACGTCTGGCATTTTATATTTCGTACCTAACGGCACGATAATACCTTTTTGATTGTAATTTCTACCCATATGAGGTCCCTAACGGGACATAGTATTGGCAATGAAGAAACAAGAGAAGAGAGGATAGAAAAAAGAGCCTGGAGTATAGAATCTAGAGCCTGGACTTCCCGATGGCGCGGATTTGCTATCCGTGACGAATACTCAATACCCGATGTCTGTACTTATACCATCTTTCAGCCTCCCAGGTTGACTTTACTCCATAAAAAAACCCTTCATCGGTATGATGAAGGGTTTTCAAAATGGTATAAAACAAAAAAAGCACCTATCTTTCGATAAGTGCTTTTCAAAAACAAGGCGGCGACATACTCTCCCACAATACAGCAGTACCATCTGCGCTAACGGGCTTAACTTCTCTGTTCGGAATGGGAAGAGGTGAGCCCCGATGCTATAGCCACCTTAAATCTTAAAGGAGATATTAGATCTTAGATGTTAGACTTGAGATTTAAAAAGTTTCCCTTTTATCTCACGTCTCATATCTGATATCTCACTTCTAATAACATAACATATAAGGAAATAAACAATAGAAGATATCATTGATATTTTAATAAAATAAAATGAGTACTAGGTTATCCTGTCCTCCTTCGCCCGAAGGCTCCGGAGGACGGGTGCACTAAGCTTTACGGATTATTAGTACCACTCGGCTATGACATTACTGCCTTTACACCTATGGCCTATCAACGTGGTAGTCTTCCACGATCCTTTAAAGAAATCTCATCTTGTGGTGGGTTTCGCGCTTATATGCTTTCAGCGCTTATCCCTTCCAAACGTAGCTACCCAGCAATGCTCCTGGCGGAACAACTGGTGCACCAGAGGTTTGTCCAACTCGGTCCTCTCGTACTAGAGTCAGATCCACTCAAATTTCTAACGCCCACTGTAGATAGAGACCGAACTGTCTCACGACGTTCTGAACCCAGCTCGCGTGCCACTTTAATGGGCGAACAGCCCAACCCTTGGGACCTTCTCCAGCCCCAGGATGTGACGAGCCGACATCGAGGTGCCAAACCCCCCCGTCGATGTGAGCTCTTGGGGGAGATCAGCCTGTTATCCCCGGCGTACCTTTTATCCTTTGAGCGATGGCCCTTCCATGCGGAACCACCGGATCACTATGCTCTACTTTCGTACCTGATCGACCTGTATGTCTCTCAGTCAAGCTCCCTTTTGCCATTGCACTCTACGCACGGTTACCAAGCGTGCTGAGGGAACCTTTAGAAGCCTCCGTTACTCTTTTGGAGGCGACCACCCCAGTCAAACTACCCACCAAGCATTGTCCCCCATTTTCAGGGGTTAGGCTTCAAACAAGTAAAGGGTGGTATTTCAACAATGACTCCACCACACCTGGCGATGCAGCTTCAAAGTCTCCCACCTATCCTACACATCACTTGTCCAAAGTCAATACTAAGCTATAGTAAAGGTGCACGGGGTCTTTTCGTCCCACAGCGGGTAATCGGCATCTTCACCGATACTACAATTTCACCGAGCTCATGGCTGAGACAGTGTCCAGATCGTTGCACCATTCGTGCAGGTCGGAACTTACCCGACAAGGAATTTCGCTACCTTAGGACCGTTATAGTTACGGCCGCCGTTTACTGGGGCTTCAATTCAATGCTTCGCCAAAGCTAACATCTCCTCTTAACCTTCCAGCACCGGGCAGGTGTCAGACCCTATACGTCATCTTTCGATTTAGCAGAGTCCTGTGTTTTTGATAAACAGTCGCCTGGACCTCTTCACTGCGGCCCATCCGAAGATGGGCGACCCTTCTCCCGAAGTTACGGGTCTATTTTGCCTAGTTCCTTAGCCATGAATCTCTCGAGCACCTTAGAATTCTCATCCCAACTACCTGTGTCGGTTTGCGGTACGGGCTGCCACCACTCGCTTTTCTTGGAAGTCGATTCGCTAGATTATCACGCCAGCCGAAGCCTTTGTGTACTATCGGGGTGTTACCACTCCCTTCAACGCACTATTCCGTCAGTGCGCACTAACTTTTCGCCTCCGTCACTTTTATCGTGGGGCAGGTACAGAAATATTAATCTGTTGTCCATCGACTAACCCATTCGGGGTCGCCTTAGGTCCCGACTAACCCTCAGCTGATTAGCATAGCTGAGGAAACCTTAGTCTTTCGGTGTGCGGGTTTCTCGCCCGCATTATCGTTACTTATGCCTACATTTTCTTTTGTAATTAGTCCAGCAAGCCTTACAGCTCACCTTCAACCCTATTACAATGCTCCCCTACCACTCCATATCTAAATATGAAATCCATAGCTTCGGTAGTATATTTATGCCCGATTATTATCCATGCCGAACCGCTCGACTAGTGAGCTGTTACGCACTCTTTAAATGAATGGCTGCTTCCAAGCCAACATCCTAGCTGTCTGGGCAGTTCAACCGCGTTTCTTCAACTTAATATACATTTGGGGACCTTAGCTGATGGTCTGGGTTCTTTCCCTCTCGGACATGGACCTTAGCACCCATGCCCTCACTGATATACATCATTTTATAGCATTCGGAGTTTGTCAGGAATTGGTAGGCGGTGAAGCCCCCGCATCCAATCAGTAGCTCTACCTCTATAAAACTAATATATCGCTGCACCTAAATGCATTTCGGGGAGTACGAGCTATTTCCGAGTTTGATTGGCCTTTCACCCCTACCCTCAGGTCATCCCAAGACTTTTCAACGTCAACGGGTTCGGTCCTCCACTATGTGTTACCACAGCTTCAACCTGCCCAAGGGTAGATCACACGGTTTCGCGTCTAACACTACCAACTAGTGCGCCCTATTAAGACTCGCTTTCGCTACGGCTCCACATCTTAAATGCTTAACCTTGCTGGCAACGTTAACTCGTAGGCTCATTATGCAAAAGGCACGCCGTCACAGAACAAGTCTGCTCCGACCGCTTGTAAGCGTATGGTTTCAGGATCTATTTCACTCCGTTATTCACGGTTCTTTTCACCTTTCCCTCACGGTACTGGTTCACTATCGGTCTCTCAGGAGTATTTAGCCTTAGCGGATGGTCCCGCCAAATTCATACAGGGTTTCACGTGCCCCGCACTACTCAGGATACCACTATGGTTTATGATCTTTACTTATACGGGACTATCACCCTCTATGGTCACTCTTTCCAAAGTGTTCTAATTCATAACACAACCAATCTCGTGGTCCTACAACCCCAACTAATCCGTAAACTAGCTGGTTTGGGCTAATGCGCGTTCGCTCGCCACTACTTGCGCAATCACTGTTGTTTTCTTCTCCTCCGGGTACTTAGATGTTTCAGTTCCCCGGGTTCGCCTACCTTACGGTATACTATATCTTCAATATAGTGGGTTGCCCCATTCGGATATCTGCGGATCAACCTGTATGTGCCAGTCCCCGCAGCTTTTCGCAGCTTATCACGTCCTTCATCGCCTCTGAGAGCCTAGGCATTCCCCATACGCCCTTATTTAGCTTATGTGCTTTTACCTAATATGCTCTTGTCACTATAAACAGCCGTGCAGCATGTCTATAGAAACGATTTTATTCTATTATTCTATCTACTTGTATTTCTACAAATTCGATTTTTCTCGTATTCTTTATTTCCCAATATGTCAATGAACGTTTTGTAGATTTGAGATCTTAGACGTGAGATATTAGACAAATAAATGTCTCAAATCTCATATCTCAGGTCTCTTATCTAACCTGGTGGAGAATATCGGAGTCGAACCGATGACCTCCTGCGTGCAAGGCAGGCGCTCTAGCCAGCTGAGCTAATCCCCCATTTTTTAAATTGAAATTCCAAAAAACCAAAATTCCAAATTCCAAAAAGGATAGGTATCCCAACTTCTAAAATTTCCTTTCAATACTTGTAATGAACTTAATCCCCTTTTTTTACTCCCCCTTCGGGGGTTGGGGGGCCTGTAGTCTCAGGCAGACTCGAACTGCCGACCTCTACATTATCAGTGTAGCGCTCTAACCAGCTGAGCTATGAGACTGCAAATAGATACTAGATTTTAGATCTGAGACTTGAGATTTCTTTTCATCCCTCTCTTTATCTCACATCTCATATCTGATATCTCACATCTAATATTAGATCTTAGACTTTAGATTTTAGACGTGAGACTTATTCTCTCACTCATCTCATATCTCAAATCTAATATCTCATATCTTTTATAATATAATATATCGAAATTGACAGCTAAATTAAGACCAAAGAGTTCCTTTTGAGAACCTTGAGTGGTAATTGCGATTGCTCTTTAATAAGCAATGCTCTAGAAAGGAGGTGTTCCAGCCGCACCTTCCGGTACGGCTACCTTGTTACGACTTAGCCCCAGTTACCAGTTTTACCCTAGGCGGCTCCTTGCGGTGACCGACTTCAGGTACCCCCAGCTTCCATGGCTTGACGGGCGGTGTGTACAAGGCCCGGGAACGTATTCACCGCATCATGGCTGATATGCGATTACTAGCGATTCCAGCTTCACGGAGTCGAGTTGCAGACTCCGATCCGAACTGAGATAGGGTTTATAGATTCGCTCCTGCTTGCGCAGTGGCTGCTCTCTGTCCCTACCATTGTAGCACGTGTGTGGCCCAGGACGTAAGGGCCGTGATGATTTGACGTCATCCCCACCTTCCTCACGGTTTGCACCGGCAGTCTTGTTAGAGTTCCCGACATTACTCGCTGGCAACTAACAACAGGGGTTGCGCTCGTTATAGGACTTAACCTGACACCTCACGGCACGAGCTGACGACAACCATGCAGCACCTTGTAATCTGTCCGAAGAAAAAGCTGTTTCCAGCCCTGTCAGACTACATTTAAGCCCTGGTAAGGTTCCTCGCGTATCATCGAATTAAACCACATGCTCCACCGCTTGTGCGGGCCCCCGTCAATTCCTTTGAGTTTCATTCTTGCGAACGTACTCCCCAGGTGGGTTACTTATCACTTTCGCTTAGCCACTCAGTCCGAAGACCAAACAGCTAGTAACCATCGTTTACGGCGTAGACTACCAGGGTATCTAATCCTGTTCGCTACCTACGCTTTCGTCCATCAGCGTCAGTATCTTATTAGTGATCTGCCTTCGCAATCGGTATTCTATGTAATATCTATGCATTTCACCGCTACACTACATATTCTAACCACTTCATAAGCACTCAAGAACAACAGTATCAATGGCAATTCTATGGTTGAGCCACAGACTTTCACCGCTGACTTATTATCCCGCCTACGGACCCTTTAAACCCAATGATTCCGGATAACGCTTGGATCCTCCGTATTACCGCGGCTGCTGGCACGGAGTTAGCCGATCCTTATTCTTACGGTACCGTCAAGCCTCTTCACGAAGAGGTGTTTCTTCCCGTATAAAAGCAGTTTACAACCCATAGGGCCGTCTTCCTGCACGCGGCATGGCTGGATCAGGCTCTCGCCCATTGTCCAATATTCCTCACTGCTGCCTCCCGTAGGAGTCTGGTCCGTGTCTCAGTACCAGTGTGGGGGATCTCCCTCTCAGGACCCCTACCTATCGCGGTCTTGGTAAGCCGTTACCTTACCAACTAACTAATAGGACGCATACTCATCTTATAGCCATAAATGTTTAATCAGAAAATAATGCTATTCTCTAATACTATGGGGTATTAATCCAAATTTCTCTGGGCTATCCCCCTCTATAAGGTAGATTGTATACGCGTTACGCACCCGTGCGCCGGTCGCCACCATCCGAAGACGTGCTGCCCCTCGACTTGCATGTGTTAAGCCTGCCGCTAGCGTTCATCCTGAGCCAGGATCAAACTCTTCATCGTTAATCTTTAAATAAATTTACAATTACCAAGGTTCGTATCTGCCTCTTATAAATAAGAGACACTCAAAATGACTTTCTAGTCTTAATTTAATTTCTTTGCTTTACTACCTAAGTAGTAAAACGCGCTGTCAATTCAATATATCAAAGAACATATGTCGCACCGCGACTTTGTTAAAATAAAAGGAGTCGAACCTCTTCTCACCCACCCGGGATTTTATTTCTTTATCTCAATAACTCTTAAAGAACATTCGCTCGTTTTTAAAGCGGCTGCAAATGTACAACCAATTTTAATTACCGGCAAAACTTTTTTTGAAGTTTTTTTCGAGGGAATTTCTTTTTGAAGAACAACCGCCTTTTTCTCATTTAGCGGGGTGCAAATATACACCCTATTTTGTTCCCGCCAAAACCTTTTTTAAAGTTTTTTTAAGAAGCTGCTCCAACAAGGAAGTAACCTCCCCTCTCTTCGCAATCCCAGTCTCTGCTCAATGAACTCCGCTACTCTTAAGATATTACTCCCTCGCTAAGCGGCTGCAAATATACACCGCTTTTTTCCTTTCCCGCAAATATTATTTGAGGTTTTTTTAGGAAAAAAATTTATGCCCGGGTAATTAGTTGAGATCTTGCTTTTTACCTTACAAAGAAAATTAAAAAAAATTCATTTTAACCTCCCTCCCCTCCAGGCCAGATTAAAAATACGATTATCCTTAATATTCCCAGGTGTCAATCTTAAGAATGAACCTTTCCTGGATGGGATTGACAAACACAAATTTGTCCTGGATCCCTTCTGTTTAAAATAGAAGAAACCAATGTCATCCCGGGGGAATTTATTCTTCTATTACACTTTAGGAGTCTTCAGGTTGTCCAGCGGTGGATTAAACTTCTATTTTCAAATCCGTTGAATTTATGTCTGGATTACAGCAGCGCCAGCAATACAGACTCTTATTTACCTGCTCGTAGTACTTACTTTCCACTTATTGCGCAGCTCAAGGAATTTAAAATCCAGGGCACTTGGTTGTGGCTCAAGAACCTTCTGCTGGAAAGAGCGTTGAAGGATATCTTCTATAAGATAATCTTCCTTATCATTTTCAGGATTGTATTCCTCTTTAAGGGAAATATCAAAGATACTTGCAGTGGAATTATACCAGAATGCACGCCAGCCGCTTTTCAGATCTTTAACCAACTCAAAAGCAGTAACCCCGGTTTGCCTGTGAATAAGCTTTACGAGAATCTGGCCTTCAGTTTTTGTGAGTTTCTTCAGTTCGGCAGAGAATTGGTCTTCTATATAATCCTGCACAATCTTGGTATAGCGCTTTCTATCCCTTTTAGTTTTAATTTGGTCCAGCCTGGATTGTAATTCCACCAAACGCTCTGAAGCCAATTTGGCATACGGATATACTTTCCTGGTTTTCCTTCTCAATATCAAGTAATCCCGACGCTCTTTTTCACTATTGAATTTAAGACGGTTAAGGATCATCACTTCATCCAGGTCTATTGTTTCCCTCACAAGTGTATCACCCATAACGATAAAGTATTCCTTAGCCGTGGAATCCTCTACAGGTTCCCGGGTTTGGGCATATCCTCCCATCATCACAAAAAGCAGCGAAGCCGTTATTGTTAATCTCAACATACTAATCTATAAGATTTCATTTTCATAAACCAAAACCATTCCAAATTTACAATTATTGCTCTTGCTATGCATTTAATTCTTATTAAATTCGTGCAAAATAATATGTAATGAAAGAAAAAGAAATACTAGACCAGGACTCCATAGATTTTCTTGAGAAATATTTGAACAACCCTTCCCCTACCGGTTACGAATGGGAGGGGCAGAAGATATGGATGGATTACCTTAAACCGTATGTTGACGAATTTATCACAGATACTTATGGTACGGCTGTAGGAGTGATCAACCCAAAAGCGAAATTTAAAGTGGTTATAGAAGGACATGCCGATGAGATCTCCTGGTATGTCAATTATATTACAGATGATGGACTCATATATGTAATTCGAAATGGAGGAAGCGACCACCAGATCGCAGCTTCAAAGAGGGTTAATATACACACAAAGAAAGGGATCGTAAAAGGAGTTTTTGGATGGCCGGCTATTCACACCCGCGATAAGGAAAAGGAGCAGGCTCCAAAAATGGACAACATTTGTATTGACGTAGGATGTTCTTCCAAGGATGAAGTAGAAGCTTTGGGGGTTCATGTAGGCTGTGTGATCACCTATCCCGATGAATTCTTTATTCTTAATGAGAATAAATTTGTATCCCGCGCCCTGGACAACAGGATTGGCGGATTTATGATCTCCCAGGTAGCGAGGCTACTCAAGGAGAACAAGAATAAATTACCATTTGGACTATATATTACCAACTCTGTCCAGGAAGAGATTGGCCTGCGCGGTGCAGAAATGATCACCCAGCGTATTAAACCAAATGTTGCCATAGTGACAGATGTTACACACGACACAACTACCCCAATGATAGAAAAGAAGACAAACGGGTACGCGAGGATAAGCGAGGGCCCGGTGATCACTTACGCTCCTGCTGTGCAAAATAAACTAAGGGAATTATTGATCGAAACTGCTGAAAAGAATGAGATCCCATTCCAGCGCGCGGCGTCAAGCCGAATGACGGGAACAGATACAGATGCTTTTGCCTACAGCAATGGAGGGGTAGCCTCTGCCCTTATTTCGCTTCCGCTTAGGTATATGCATACAACAGTGGAAATGGTACATAAAGATGACGTTGAAAATGTAATTCGTCTTATTTATGAGAGCCTTTTGCAAATAAAAGATGGGGAGACTTTTAGTTATTTTAACTAATCCTCAATACACATATCTATAAAAAAGCCTTTTCCGGAATATGGAAGAGGCTTTTTTTTATGTCTTAATTAACGGGCCTGGAGTTGTACTTGCAACAATTATCAGCAGATGTTATTTCCCGGGCTTAAATAATCCTTAGCTTAACTTTCACAATTCTTTATCAAAGGGTTATGTCATTTACAATTATCTTTCAGCAAAAACAACATGACCCTTTCTCCTGAAGATGTAAATTCCCTTTTGGAAAATCCTTCCGAAGCCACTGAACTGGCTAACCTAACATATATAGTTGAAGATAGACTTTCCATTCAGCGAAAAAAAGTAGGCAGGGGCTTTTCCTATTATAAGAATGGGGAAAAGGTTAAAGATCAAAGGACCCTGGAACGCATCAAGAGCCTGGTGATCCCCCCGGCCTGGACCAATGTTAGGATATGTTCGATCAAAAAGGGACACCTGCAGGTAATAGGACGGGATGAAAAAAACAGGAAGCAATACCTATATCACCCGCTGTGGTCAAAGTTACGTAATCAAACGAAGTTCTTTAAAATGGCTTCTTTTGGTAAAACCCTTCCCCGCATAAGGAAACAGGTAGAACAGGACCTGGAGCTTCCAAAAATGACCCGCAGGAAGGTACTCGCACTGGTGATAAGGCTTATGGAAGAAACCCATATTCGAATAGGTAATGCCTATTACGCCCGGGAAAACAAAACCTACGGACTTTCGACCTTAAGAGGAAAACACCTTAAAACCGATAAGAATAAGATAAGGTTCGAATTCATTGGAAAAAAAGGCAAGGAACAATCTGTTACCATTAAAAATAAACGGCTTATTAAACTGGTCAACCAATGCGAGGAGATCCCCGGCTGGGAGTTGTTTAAATTTTATGACGAGGACGGGGATAAAACTCCCATAGACAGTGGGATGATCAATGAGTATATACAGGACATTAGTGGGGGCGATAAATTTTCAGCCAAAGATTTTCGCACCTGGTCTGCGTCCAAGATTTTCTTTGAAACCCTTTACGAACTTGGATATGAAGAAGATGAAAAACGAAATAAAAAAAATATACTTACGGCTTACGACACGGCGGCGCAGGGATTAGGGAATACCAGGGCCGTTTGCCGGGAGTACTACGTGCATCCCAGTATTGTAAAAAATTATGAAACCGGTGAAATTGTAGAGCATTTTAAAAAAGTACGGGTGCGAAAAGAAAAGAATTACCAAACCCTCTCTGGTACTGAAAAGGTAATGCTGAAAATGATCGAGGATTACCAGATAGATATATAAAAAAGAGACTGGAACGCTACGCTTTCAGAATCTAGAATCCAGACGCTGACGATGAAGGGAATGATCATTTAGACTCTGCTCCAAAACTTCATTTCTATATAATCTTAGAGTTCAAACTAATTTCCCAATTTTCATCCTGCTGAAGGAAAAGACCAAAAGCCATAAGAACACATCCAAAATGTAAGGCAACCATAATTAAAAAACCCATCCTGCTGCAGGATGGGTTTTTTAATTTATAATGTTACTGTCTTACATAGAAGAGGGATACATTGTTGTATAATCTGCAGCTTTTACCGGCGGAAGGTTAGAGCCGTAGGTTTCATTGATAGCCTCCAGGAATTTATTTGCAAGATAGGCTCCTCCCCTTGCGGTGGGATGTATCCCATCCAGGGAAAAGGCATTTCCGAACACCAGGCGGGCATTCAATGTATATTCGTCAAAATCTACCCCACTCTCTGCCACTTCATCCAGGAGAGCGTTTACATCTACAAAGGCAAGGTCAAATTGTTGTGCCACAGCTTCAATAACCTCATTAAAGGCAGTTGTGGCTTCCAGTACATCCTGTTGTTCTGAAGGTAGAAGTACATATTCATCTTCCAGAGGAAAAGTTACCCCGTTTATGGCCAGCTGGCCTGCAGTTGCTTCGGGCACCTGCATGTTAACTAACATTTGAAAGGCATCTGTGTTCAATTGTCCAATGACAGATGAGGAAGGAAGCACTAAAAGGTCATCCTCTGTAGCCTGTCGCGCCTGCCCGTAAAGCAAACCAAACAATCCTGCTGTTGCGGGATCCACGTTCGCCATTTGCATAGCACCGGTAATTTGCTGTGAAAGATCTGGAAGAGATTCATCCTTTATGATCACAGCACTCGCTTCTGTTTCAGAGAAAACGAAAGACCTCTCTGGCACACCCAGTGCAGCAAAAACCTGGTTCAAACCTGCAAAAGTTGCATTTAGTGTTGGGATCATTGGCCCAAAAGATTCATTTGCCGGGCTTAAAGGTTTGTAAGAAACAGTATTAAAATATGGAACATTTAAAACATTAGGGATATTGGCAACCACCCCTTGCGCTCCATTGGCGGTTAAGGCGGTGACGATACCGGTATAGACCTGTTCAAAAATCATGGGATCTGTGATATCGTTCATCCCATAAGATGAAGGATCATAATCTCCTTCCCGGTTAACTCCTGCCCCACCTGCCGTGGCATATAAGAGCACATCGTTATTCCCAATCCAAAGGGAAAAGAAGGTAGGATCCTGGCTAAGGGCATCTTCCAAAACAGTGGTGCCGGGGCTGCTTGCAAACCTTGCGAAATAAGGATTGGCAGTGCCCTGTGGTACTCCTGCAACACTCCCATACCCGGGAGCCATAAGATGATAACTTTTGGCCCCTGGTATTCCCAGGTTATTAAAAGGTCCTGCCTGCACATTGGTTATCTCTGTTCCCGGTGCGCTACTCACCCGCTCCGGTGTTGCACCATTAAAGAAAAGGCGCGGTTGTGTAATAACATTCCCGCCCAAAAGCAGGCCTCCAATATTATCACTTACCAGTGGCTGCGTAAACTCACCTCCGCCTGCCAATGCGAAGCGACTGGCCAGAATATTGGGAATGGAGTTTTGTTGACCTGCCCTAAATAATGCCCCGTCTGTATATCCCGCGGTAAGGCTATTTCCAATAGCAACATAATGCGAAAAATCTGCACTACCCGAGGTATATTCCACCGGTTCTTCAATCCCGGTGCCATTATCATCATCATTACTACATCCTGAAACAATACCTGCCAGCAGTAATAAAAGCCATTTATAATTACGTATTTTCATATTCTAAGTTTTTTGTTCAACCTTTTACTATTAAAGGCTATGATATACCTATAGGTTATTGAATGTTAATGAAAGGAAGTATTGCTGCCCTATCAATCCTGTTCCATAAGCGGTGAAATAATCCCTCCCGCCAATGTTTGTAGCACCGGCCTTGAGCATCAATTTATATTCAGGAAAAATATAATTTACCTGCGCGTCCACAACCGAGAAGGAAGGTACCTGCCCATCGGCAAACGTAGATTGCCAGAAATAAGAGTCACTCCACCTGTAATTCACATTGAATCCAAAATTTTCATATAAGGATGGATTCCCAAAGGACATTTTTACTTTATGTTTTGGAGTGTTAAAGGCCGTACGGAAATCTGGAGCTGAAGACTGGTCAAAATCCTGTTCAGCATAGGTGTAATTTCCTTCAAGGTCATAATTACCAAAGATCTTTGTACTAAGCCCTATAGTTGCTCCAAAGGATTTTACATCTGCCGGGGAATTGGTATATGTTTGGAAGGCTCTAAAATCTCCTTGTTGCAATGCAAGTAAGGAAAGGGAATTATCACCTACCTGCCCATATAATGGCACCAGTACAGTTTCATTGGAGATAAAGTCCTGGTAACGGTTATAATAAGCATTTACATCTACTATGACATTTCTCACACGGCCGCGATATCCAACTTCATAAGCTGTTACCTGTTCCGGTTTTACGATATCCACATCGGAGGCAGTAGGAGCTCCTGTTTGTACAGAATTTAAGGAAAAAGAATTCTCATAAGCATCTCTACCTGAAATCGTCGCGTTTTCACTTCCTATAACTCCTGCTCCTACACCACTTACCGGGAAGGTCCTTACATACCTGTCAAGGTTTGCTTCTGCAGAACCTACAAGAATGGCCCTTCCAACATCAAGGCCAATAAAAAGATCCTGGGTTGTAGGATATCTGAAACCGGTTTGAACAGAGGCCCGAATGTTATGATTCCTGGAAGCCCCGGCGGTATAGGCTACAGAGA
This sequence comes from Antarcticibacterium flavum, assembly GCF_006159205.1. Taxonomy (NCBI): domain Bacteria; kingdom Pseudomonadati; phylum Bacteroidota; class Flavobacteriia; order Flavobacteriales; family Flavobacteriaceae; genus Antarcticibacterium; species Antarcticibacterium flavum. Next base: position 547,364 of record NZ_CP040812.1, read on the forward strand.
GCCTAGGGGAATAGTTCCCTTCGAAAAGTTCAGATTTGTCATAGCGCATGGACCCCGTAAGCTTCAGGCGCTCGTCAATTAATTTTTTCTGAATTTGAGTATAGATACCATATTCAGCATATGTAATTGGCCCATCAAAATCGGTAAAAATAGTTCCAAAAGAATTAAGGCGGTATTCCCTGAAGGATCCTCCTACCTGTATCTCTGCAATGTCCTCGGTCAAATGAGTAAAGTTATAGTTGGCATCGGCATGACGAAGTTGCGAGGCATCCCTGAACTGGGAACCGGCAGCAAGGTCGGGGTTGGAGGTCACCCTGTCAAATGCCTCCTGGAATTCAGCCGTGCCTGGCTCCAGCCTTCCGGTGTCTGCAGTTTGTCTTGCTATCGCATGAGCCTGCTCCGGCGACACCCCCTGAAGAGTACTTTGGATAAAAGCTCCTGCATATTGCCCAAACCATACCTGATCTGATTTCCAGTCCCTGTTCACGTTAATGGCAGTAAAACGCATATCGTAAGAATCCCCTGCATCCTCATCTGTTAGATAGGCACGTAAAAAGAAATTATTGTTGGCCACCTCCAGTTTATGTTGCTGAAGGAAAAAGTTCTTGATGGAATACCTATTGGCTCCCTGGTAAATAGTTGAACCAAGTCCAACTTTACCTAAATAAGTGATCTCAAAATCATTGGCAAATGGGCGGTAATGAAGTGCAGCATCCATTTTAATACTTTCCGCATCATAATCGGTTAAAGCGGTTTCTGCATAACCCGTCCTGCTTACGCTCGCATTTGGAAGAAGGTTTTGGGCCCCATCAGGGATCATGCCTGCATTCACCAGTGCCTCTCCAACCCCACGAATATTGGTAGAAACTTCATCCCCGTATATATTGAGCCCGTCATAGTTGGGATGGGACCTGTCCCTGCCGGGATTAAGAACATCTTCCTCACTTACCGCATACCAGTCTGTTCCCTTTAAATAAGAAAAGTTTGCCTTGGCTGCGAATTTATCTGAAAATCTATGTGCCACCCTTACACCAAAATCGTAAAACGGATTGGTGCCTGCAGCATCTTGCGAAGTTAATCCCTGTTTGTAATAAGCGCTTATGCCCGGAAAATCAAACGGATTTTTACTGGTCATAAATAAGATCCCGTTAAAGGCATTTGCACCATACAGGGCTGAAGATGCACCCGGAAGTAATTCCACGCTGTGTACATCAAGTTCTGTCATCCCTAATAAATTCCCCAGTACGAAGTTAAGAGCAGGGGCAGCATTATCCATACCGTCTACAAGCTGCACGAAACGGGTATTGGCAAAGGTTGCAAAACCACGGGTGTTAACACTCTGGAAAGTTAAACTGTTGGTGTTTACATCTACCCCTTTCAGGTTCTCAAGGCCCCCGTAAAAAGAGGCAGCTGTGGTATTTCTAATTTCCCGCAGGCCAAATCTTTCGATTGTTACCGGGGATTCAAAGATACGTTCAGGCGTACGGGATGCAGATACAACGATTTCGTCAAGAGCCGTGCCTTCCACCAGGGTGACGTTTAGCTGCTGATTATTGGAGGTAACCCTCGCTGTTTGAGTTTCATAACCAACCATGCTCACCTGAATATTAAATGGGGGCTGGAGGTCTACTACAAAACTAAAATTACCATCAAAATCTGTCACCGTACCCTGGGTTGTACCGGCCACTGTGATATTGGCCCCGGGGAGCGGTAGGTTGTTGTTATCTACTACTGTTCCTGAAACTGTTGTTTGAGCTGAAACCGACAGGCACAGGAAAATAAGAATAACAGAAAAAAATGTTCTCATAAATCCAAGGTTGTTAATTGTTCTCACCGAATATAATAAAATATTCATTGATTAACACTTTTTAACACCTGTTAGAGAAATTATTTCTAAAACCTGTATGTGATCGATATTTAAATTTGCTATCCCTCGCGAATCCAGGGAAGGTGATAATTAAGACCAAAGGAAAAACCAGTGAAATAAAAAAAGCTACCATAATGATAGCTTTTTCCAGAGAAGTTTATAAAATTCAGGAATTATGTAACCACTTTAGCAAGGCGGCATAATCTTGCGGTGTTTTTAATTGGGTTGAAGATAAATAATTATTCAGTTCAGAAGAATTTGGCAGGACTTTCCTAAAATCTCGGTTCTTGAGTTTTACGTTTTGAAGGATACCATCCTCTGTCATTATATAGTATTCTATTTTAACATCAAGGTGAGCTGTTTCAAGTTGCGAGATAGTGGCTTTTGGTACAGGATGTCCATACAAGCCATAACGATCTCCTTTATAATATTCAATTAGATAACCGTTGATCTTTTCTCCCTTGTGGGTCGTGAATTCCTCCAGGACATAAGTATAATCATTTACAGAATAGGAAAGCTCCTTAATTTTAGGAAGAACCCTTACCTCTGTTTCACCATCATTATGAATTTTAATTTCTACAATATCCTCTATTGCATTATATCTTAATAAAGCCTCCTGTGAATTTCCTTTATTATCTAAAATAGTCCCCTTTACAAATTCTTTCTCGACATATGGGGAACCCTCAAATTTTTCAGGGGTGTTTAAAGACTTATGGGTACCAAATGGAGGGATCCAGGGCTTCCAGCCAACCTGTGCACTCACAGTATTCGCAATCAATAAGACAATAAGAAACAAAGTAAATTTTTTCATAATAAATGGTTTAAAAATACTACAGGAAGAAAATATTTCTACCCAGTTCTCCTTCAAAGTAAAATTTTTGAATGTAATTAAGATAAATTACCTCAATTTATTCAACAAAATTCATACCGAATTACTTATTCCTATTATTTCTTCTATATTTTCTGGTTTCCTTCAATAATTTCCTCTATAATTTCAGGATTCAGTAAAGTGGAAGTGTCTCCCAGATTTTCAGTATCCCTGGAAGCGATCTTTCGCAGGATCCTTCGCATGATCTTTCCGCTTCGGGTTTTGGGGAGGCTGCTTACAAACTGGATCTTATCGGGTTTGGCAATGGGGCCCACAATCTTGGAAACCTGTTCCCTGATCTCCTGCTTTAGTTCATCTGCAGGTTCCACATCGTCATATAAAATTACATATGCATAAAGGGCATTTCCCTTCACATCATGAGGGAAGCCCACTACAGCACTTTCAGCTACCTTAGTATGTTCATTGATTGCATTCTCAATTGGTGCGGTACCCAGATTGTGGCCGGAGACTATTACCACATCATCTACTCTCCCGGTTATTCTGTAGTTTCCGGTGGCATCACGGTAGGCCCCGTCACCGGTAAAATACATATTTTCATAGGCACTAAAATACACTTGCTTATATCTATCGTGATCCCCGTAGATTGTGCGGGCCATTGCGGGCCAGGGGAATTTAATCGCCAGGCGGCCTTCTGCCTTTTCGTGTATATTTTCTATCTCTTTGGAATTCTCATCCATAAGCGCGGGTTGAACCCCGGGTAAAGGGAGGGTAGCAAAAGTCGGCCTTGTAGGGGTAATCCCTGCCAGGGGAGAGATCATGATCATCCCGGTCTCGGTTTGCCACCAGGTATCTACGATTGGCGCATTTCCCTTCCCAATATTATCATTATACCAGTGCCAGGCTTCTTCATTAATAGGCTCTCCTACACTTCCCAATACTTTAATTGATGAAAGGTCATGTTTTTCCACAAACTTTAATGGATGTTTAGCCAAAGCTCGAATGGCTGTTGGCGCTGTATAAAAATGAGTAACCTTGAGCTTATCTACAATTTCCCAAAAACGTCCGTGGTCCGGATAGCTTGGGATTCCCTCAAACATCACCGTGGTTGCACCAGCAGCCAGCGGACCGTATATTATATAAGAGTGTCCCGTTATCCAGCCTATGTCTGCTGTACACCAGTAAACATCCTCTGTTCTTGGGTTATCTGAATTATACTGAAAGACATTGGAAAAGGTATATGCCGTACCTATAAGATAGCCCGCGGTAGTGTGGACCATTCCTTTGGGCTTTCCGGTAGAACCTGAAGTATATAATATGAAAAGAAGATCTTCAGCATCCATTTCTTCTGCCGGGCATTCCTTTGCTGCTTTCTGTAATTCATCAAACCAGAATTTATCCCGTCCCTCCTTCATTTTAGTTGGTTCTACAGATCTGCGGTAAACGATCACCGTTTCAATGGAAGGAGTTTTTTCCAAAGCTTCATCGCAAATCGCTTTCAGATTAACCGGTTTGGAACCCCGGTTAACCTGATTGGCGGTGATAAGCATCTTACATTGGGAATCATTGATCCTGTTGGCAATAGCGGTACTTGAAAAACCTGCAAATACTATGGAATGCACGGCGCCAATACGCGCACAGGCCAGCATAGCGATCGCCAGTTCAGGGATCATTGGCATATAAAGACAAACCCTGTCCCCTTTTTTGATCCCGTTATTCTTCAGCACATTGGCAAATTGAGAAACCTTTACAAAAAGCTGTCTGTAAGAAATATACCTGGATTCCTCATCTGGATCATTTGGTTCCCAAATGATGGCAGTTTTGTTTCCCAGCTTCTCCAAATGCCGGTCCAGGCAGTTTTCTGTAATATTCAGTTTCCCGCCCTGGAACCACTTGACCTCGGGTTTGGAAAAATCCCATTCCAGGGTCTTATCCCACTTCTTCTGCCAGGTAAACTCGTTTGCAATTCTACTCCAAAAGGCCTCAGGATCTTCAACACTTTCCTGATATGCCCTCTTATATTCCGCGAAAGATTTGATCTGTATATTTTTCATTTCCTAAAAATAGAGAAAGAAGGTTTAATTGCAAAGGAAATTTCAGTTGTTGTCGGTTGTCGGTTGTCGGTTGTCGGTTGTCAGTTGTCAGTTGTTGTAGGTTGAAAAAAGTGGAGAGTGGAAAGTGGAGAGTGGATAATTGGATGCTGTAGGGGTTGGGCTTGCCCCTACCCGGAAGTTGGCAGTTGCGGTTGGCGGTTGTAGGTTTGTTAGTTGTAAGTTGTAGGTTGTAGGTTTTTTGCAAAAAGTGGAGAGTGGAGAGTCTGGACGCAGCCCCCTAACCCCCAAAGGGGGAACAAAAAATATAAATGCATTCGTGGCTAAAAATTTTAAGGTAACAGAAGACTGAAAAAAACTCCGGGCAACTCTGTGCCATACTCCAAGAACTCCGTGGTTAAAAAGCAATGAGGGAGCTATTCATTACCAAATTCCACATTTTTCCCCCGCACCACACCTAAAAAACTTTAGTGCATTCGTGGCTAAAAAGTTTGAAGAGGACAGAGGGCAGAGGACAGAGGACAGAAAAAAACTCCGTTTACTCCGTGCCGTACTCCCAATACTCCGTGGTTAAATAGCAACGAGTGAGCCATACACCAGGAATACAAACCAAAAAACATTCGTGCATTCGTGGCTAACCTCTTTAACACACGACAAACACAAAAACCGAGAACATCTAGCCACGAAAATCAAGTCTATGTTCTAGACTCCAGACTCTAGACTCCCTCTTTCACCCCAATTAACTTCTTTGTTCCAAATAACCAACCACATTCCTCTCAATCCTCTCCTCAATATTCGAAACATCTGCCTTTTCAAATTTGGAGCCGGTGATGTTTTCGTAGAGCTCGATATATCTTTCAGAAACTGTTTCTATGTACTCGTCACTCATCACGGGGACTGTTTGGCCCGGAAGGCCCTGGAAGTCATTTTGAATAAGCCACTGCCTTACGAATTCCTTGGAAAGTTGCTTCTGCGGTTCTCCCTGCCGCTGCCTTTCCTCATAACCCTTCATATAAAAATACCTGGAAGAATCGGGGGTGTGGATCTCGTCTATGAGGACGATCTTTCCATCGGCAGTTTTTCCGAATTCATATTTTGTGTCAACCAGGATCAGCTCTCTTTCTGCAGCTATTTCAGTCCCGCGTTGGAAAAGCTTCCTTGTATAATCCTCCAGCACCTTATAATCTTCTTCAGACACAATTCCGCGGCCAATTATATCTTCACGGGAAATATCCTCGTCGTGGTCCCCCATTTCAGCCTTGGTGGCCGGGGTAATAATTGGCTCAGGAAAAGCATCGTTTTCTTTAAGTCCGTCCGGTAATGTCACGCCGCACAACTCCCTTTTCCCTGCTTTATATTCCCTGGCTGCATGGCCTGCCATATATCCACGAATCACCATTTCCACTTTGAACGGCTCGCACTTGGCGCCCACTGCCACATTGGGATCTGGTGTTGCTTCCAGCCAGTTGGGAACTATATCGCTGGTGGCATCCATCATTTTTGTGGCGATCTGGTTAAGGATCTGTCCTTTACATGGAATTCCTTTCGGCATCACCACGTCAAAGGCCGAAAGCCTGTCAGTCGCGATCATCACCAGCAGATCATCCTCTAGTTCGTAGACTTCGCGCACCTTGCCTTTATAAACATTTTTTTGTCCGGGGAAATTATAATTGGTATTCGTAATGGTATTGGCCATAATATATTATTCTGCCTCTGCCTCTGGGGTTTGGCTGTATTTTTTTAAAAATTGGATTGTCCTTCTGCGTGTTCGATCTCTTTATATGCTGCAATGATATTCTTCACCAGCTTATGGCGAATCACGTCCTTATCGTCCAGGTATACCATACCTATTCCATTGATGTCCTTGAGGACCAATAGAGCTTCTTTAAGACCCGAGGTAACTCTCCTTGGAAGGTCAATTTGGCCGGGGTCCCCGGTGATCATAAACTTCGCGCTTTTCCCCATACGGGTAAGGAACATTTTCATTTGGGCGTGGGTAGTATTCTGCGCCTCATCAAGGATCACAAATGCATTATCCAGCGTTCTTCCTCTCATAAATGCCAGTGGCGCGATCTGTATCACCTGCTTCTCGATAAGCACCTCCAGCTTTTCGTGGGGGATCATATCCCTAAGCGCATCATACAACGGCTGCATATACGGGTCCAGTTTTTCCTTTAGGTCCCCCGGCAGGAAACCAAGGTTCTCACCTGCTTCCACCGCAGGCCTGGTAAGAATGATTCTTTTCACCTGTTTTTCTTTCAAAGCTTTAACCGCCAGGGCTACACCGGTATAGGTTTTTCCTGTTCCTGCAGGGCCTATGGCAAAGACCATATCATTCTTGAACATAAGCTCCACCAGTTTACGCTGATTGGCGGTCTGGGCCTTTATGAGCTTGCCTCCTACCCCGTGAACCAGGACCTCCCCACTTTCAGCAGATGTGGAATAATCCTCTTTATTATCGCTGGTGAGCACCCGCTCAATGGTATTTTCATCGAGCTTGTTGAATTTTCCGAAGTGGTCCATAAGCATGGTAAAGCGCCTGTCAAATTCCTCCAGCATATCCTCATCGCCATACACCATAATTCTGGTACCGCGGGCTACGATCTTAAGCTTGGGGAAATACTTTTTTAGAAGTTCAATGTGTGCATTTTGATGCCCAAAAAATTCCCTTGGGCTAATTTCGGAAAGTTCGATGATGAGTTCGTTCAAAAGCTGTTGAGTTTAGTATTCATTTATACATTTCTTTAGAGAGAAAATTTGCTTTCCCCCGGTGCAGATCCTAATTTTGCACTTCAGGAAATTACAGAATTTTCTTTTAAATTTGACACAAGCTGGAAGAAATAAAATTATCTTCGCCCCTATTACAAACTTACATAAAAATTAAAGTTACAGCCCTTAAAAAATATTAACAATCCCCCTATGGCAATAATCACTTTGACGACAGATTTTGGAGAGAAAGACCATTTTGCCGGAGCCGTTAAAGGGACTATTTATTCTGAAATGAATGAGGTGCGAATTGTTGATATCTCCCATTCCATTTCGCCGTTTCATATTACCGAAGCATCTTACATTATCAAAAATGCATACAAGTGTTTTCCTGAAGGCACCATCCATATCATAGGTATAGACAGCGAACTTACCCCCGAGAATAAACATTTGGCGGTACTCCTTGACGGACATTATTTTATTTGTGCCAATAACGGGATCCTGTCCTTAATTGCTTCAGAAATTAAGCCTGAAAAGATCGTGGAGATCAACATCCACAATACCGTGGACACCAATTTCCCCGTGCTGGATGTATTTGTAAGAGTGGCCTGTCACCTCGCCCGTGGTGGAACGCTGGAGGTAGTGGGAAAAACCATTGAGAACCTCAAATACCTCAAGGAAGTTGAACCCTATATCAATGCTGAAAAAGACCAGATCATAGGCCACGTTCTCTATATTGATAACTACGGAAACGTGGTAACTAATATTAACCGTAAACTCTTTGACAATACCGGGAAAGGAAGGTCTTTTACCATCAAAGCGAGGACGGCGAAATTCACTGAAATTCATGAGACTTACAGCGACGCCATCAATTTTAAACTAGAGAAGGAAAAACGCGAAGAAGACGGAAAGAAACTGGCTATTTTCAATTCTGCCGGGTATATTGAACTGGCGATCTATAAAAGCAACCCCAGCACCGTAGGAAGTGCCTCCACCCTTTTCGGACTGGACCTACGGGATAGTATTACCATAAATTTTAATAAAGATGTTCGTACGAATAGTAAAGATGGGCTTTAAACCGGAAGAGATAGAAACCTTCCTGTCCAATTTTGACCAACATAAAGAAAAGATAAGAGGTTTCGAGGGATGTGAGTTCCTTGAACTTTACCGCGATAAGAACAATACCAACCAGTTTTTTACGTATAGTTACTGGAAGGACGAAACCGCCCTGGAAAATTACCGAAATTCAAATCTTTTCAACGAGGTGTGGGCAGAAACGAAAGTAATGTTCAACCAGAAGCCGGAAGCGTGGAGTGTGGATAAGGTGGTGAGTATCCCGTAGGGTACGGGCTTGCCCGGATCCGGTTGTCGGTTGTCAGTTGTAGGTTGAAAACAGTGGAGAGTGGAAAGTGGAGAGAGGATAGTCAATGCGGGTTGTAAGTTGTAGGTTGTAGGTTGTAGGTTGAAAAAAGTGGAGAGTGGAAAGAGGAAAGTGGATAGTTGACGCGTGTTAAATGTTATAGGGTCTAGGTTGTAGGTTGTAGGTTGAAAATAGTGGAAAGTGGAGAGAGGATAGTCAATGCGTGATGTAGGGGCCGGGCTTGCCCCGACCCGGAGGAAGGCAGTTGTAGGTTGTAGGTTGTAGGTTGTAGGTTGTAGGTTGTAGGTTGTAGGTTGTAGGTTGTAGGTTGTAGGTTGTAGGTTGTAGGTTGTAGGTTGTAGGTTGTAGGTTGTAGGTTGTAGGTTGTAGGTTGTAGGTTGTAGGTTGTAGGTTGTAGGTTGTAGGTTGTAGGTTGTAGGTTGTAGGTTGTAGGTTGTAGGTTGTAGGTTGTAGGTTGTAGGTTGTAGGTTGTAGGTTGTAGGTAAAAATAAAAAATTCTCCTGCAATAGCCGAGCTTGACCCGATCATTTAAAGAATAATCTACCGCAACACAACAAAAAAAACATTCGTGCATTCGTGGCTAACTTTTTTTCAGATAAAACTAAAACAGAAAAAACATACAAAACGGTAAACAGAGAACAGAAAACAGTAAACAGTAAACAGTAAACGGAAAACACCAAACAACAAACCCCAAACACCAAACACCAAACACCAAACACCAAACCCTAAACAGTAAAAGCACGTGACAGCAATACTTAACAAAGAAATACGATCCTTTTTTTCCTCCCCAACGGGATACCTGGTGGTGGGGTTGTTTTTGGTGGTTTGCGGACTTTTCCTTTTTGTTTTTGAAGGTTCTTATAATATTCTGGATAATGGGTTTGCAGATATGAGCCCATTCTTTGAGCTGGCGCCGTGGATCTTTATTTTTCTTATCCCCGCGATCACGATGAAGAGTTTTGCCGAGGAATATAAGCAGGGTACTATGGAGATCCTTCTTACCCGCCCAATCGGGATCAGGCAGCTGGTGTGGGGGAAATTCCTGGGTGCTTTTTTTCTGGCGGTTATTGCTATTATACCCTCTATTCTGTACGTTTTCACCATTTCACAACTTGGAGCTCCCGCGGGAAATTTTGATACCGGGGCTACGCTTGGCTCCTATTTTGGACTGTTTCTGCTGGCATTCAGCTATACCGCTATTGGGATCTTTGCTTCGGCATTGACCAATAACCAGATCACGGCTTTTATAGTCGCGGTATTCCTTTGTTTCTTCCTTTTTTTTGGCTTTGAAGGTCTTGCGGGTTATAACGTTTTTGGCGACTCGGCGTATGGAATGGAGTACCTGGGGATGAGCTTTCACTATAAAAGTATGAGCCGTGGGGTGATTGACACCCGGGACATCATCTATTTCCTTAGTATTATCATCCTCTTTTTGACCCTTACTTTTTATAAGATCCAACTTCCGGTTCGCAGCAAAGGAATCAAAACCTAAGATTTGGAAAAATTACGACCATATAAATACCTGCTTATCCTTGTCATTGGCCTTGTGCTGGCAAATATTCTCGCTGCCAATTATCACCAAAGGTTTGACCTCACCCAGGATAACCGCTATACCCTCTCCCCTGCTGCAAAAGAACTGATAAATGACGTGGAGTCGCCGGTGATCATAGATGTATTCCTGAAGGGGAATTTTCCGCCGGAATTCCGAAGGCTGCAGAACGAAACCCGGCAAATGCTGGAAGAATTTGCCGCTTATAACAGCAATATCCGTTTTAATTTCATAGATCCTTTAGCTGAAGGTGATGACGCCAATGCCATTGCTGAAGAATTCTATAAGTTGGGGATGACCCCAGCCCGGCTTAGCGTAATGGAAAGCGGCAAGGCCAGTGAAACCATTATTTTCCCGTGGGCCATTGCAAATTATAAGGACCAAACGGTAAAGATCCCTTTGCTGAAAAATAAACTTGGTACTACAGATGAGGAACGGGTAAACAACTCTGTACAACAACTGGAATATGCCTTTGCCGATGCCCTGGGGCAGCTGGTAAGGCCACGGGAGAAAAAGATCGCCGTAATGCGCGGCAACGGCGAACTGGCGGATGCTTACCTGGCCGACTTTATCCAGACCATACGCCGGTATTATTTCGTAGCACCGTTTACTTTGGATTCTGCCGCAGCACATTCAGAAAAGACTTTACAGGATCTTAATGAATTTGATCTCATTTTAGAAGCAAAACCCACCCAACCTTATACAGAACAGGAGAAATATGTGCTGGATCAGTATATGATGCAAGGAGGAAAAGCCTTGTGGCTTGTTGAAAATGTAGCGATGGAGACAGACAGCCTGCTCAACGAGACCGGCCGTGCTTTTGCCCTGCCGCGGGATCTTAACCTGGGAGATATGTTCTTCTCCTATGGGGTAAGGATCAATCCGCTGCTGGTGAATGACATTTATTCTGCTCCTATTATCCTGGCCAGTGGTGGTGGAAATGAGACCAGGTTCAATCCGTATCCCTGGTTCTACAGTCCGCTTACCACCTCTCCAAACACGCATCCAATTATTAACAACCTGGAAGCAGTGAAATTTGAATGGGCAAACCCCATTGACACCCTGCGTAATAACATTCAAAAAACGGTGCTGCTTAGCAGTTCTCCACAAACGAAACTGGAGGGAGCTCCACGCGAGATTAGTCTTGGAATAATACAGACCCCACCGGACCTTTCTACCTACACTGCGGGAGAACAACCGCTGGCTGTGCTGCTGGAGGGGGAATTCACCTCGGCTTACAGGAACAGGATAAAGCCCTTTAAAACCGCGAATCCGCTGGAGAACGGGGTGGAAACTCAGATGATAGTGGTGAGTGATGGAGATGTTATTAAAAATCAGTTACAACGCGGGGAACCTTTGGAATTAGGTTTTGATCGTTATACCGGCAATACCTATGGCAACAAAGAGTTTTTGCTGAATGCTGTAAATTATCTCCTGGATGATTCGGGGCTTATTGAGATCAGGTCCAAAGAGATCAATATCCCGTTCCTGGATGCAGAGAAAGTCGCTGCTGAAAAGGAGCAGTGGCAAATCATCAATCTGGTAGTACCACTTTCTGGGCTGGCCCTGGGAGCCTTTCTGTTCAATTACTTCAGAAGGAAGCGTTATATTAAAAAGTAAGTCTGCTTCAGCTGAATAACCACCTAAGCGGAAATATTAACAATCTTCAGAAATTTATATTTTTAAGTAATTAGTAATCAATACTTTAAATTATTTCAGCAGTAAAAGCCTGTTGATAAAATATCCTCAGTTGTACTATGCTTTTTGAATGATTAGGATATATTTGTATTGATTAAAACCAATCGATACGTCCATGAAATTTATTGTCTCCAGTACATATTTGCTGAAACAGCTTCAAATTTTAGGAGGGTTATCAACAACAATAACACCCTGCCTATTTTAGATAATTTTTTATTCGAATTAAAACAGGATGAGTTAACTGTTTCTGCTTCAGATCTTGAAACTACCATGTCTGCCAAGCTGCAGGTAGAATCAGACTCAGAAGGTGCAATTGCGGTTCCTGCAAAGTTGTTACTGGAAACTTTAAAGACCTTCCCGGAGCAGCCGCTAACTTTTGTGGTGGAGGATAACAACACAATAGAATTAAGTTCAAATCACGGGAAATACGCCCTGGCCTATGCCAATGGTGAGGAATTCCCGAATGCGGTAGAACTTAGCGATCCTAGCAGTACTGTTGTCCAGGGAGACGTGCTGGCAACTGCCATAAGCAAGACCATCTTTGCCTCGGGGAACGATGACCTTAGGCCGGTGATGAGTGGGGTGTTCTTCCAGTTCTCTACTGAAGGTTTGACCTTTGTTGCTACAGATGCCCACAAACTTGTAAAATACAGCCGTGAGGATGTTTCTGCCTCCCAGGCTTCAGAATTCATAATGCCGAAGAAACCTTTGAATTTGCTGAAAGGGATCCTGGCAGGAAGTGAGACAGATGTGCTTATTGAGTACAACGACTCCAACGCAAAATTCACTTTTGAAGACACTACCCTTATCTGTAGGTTGATAGACGGGAAATACCCGAACTACGAGGCGGTGATCCCTAAAGAGAATCCGAATAAATTGATCATAGACCGCAGCCAGTTCTTAAGTTCTGTGCGCAGGGTTTCTATTTTCTCCAATAAGACCACCCACCAGGTAAGACTAAAGATCGCCGGGGCAGAATTGAATATTTCTGCTGAGGATATCGACTACAGCAACAAGGCTGAAGAAAGACTGACCTGTTCATACCAGGGTGACGATATGCAAATAGGCTTCAACTCACGTTTTCTTACAGAAATGCTTAATAACCTCAACGCGAATGAAGTTCAGCTGGAAATGAGCCTTCCAAACCGCGCAGGGATCCTTACTCCGGTCGACGGACTTGACGAAGGGGAAAAGATCACGATGCTGGTGATGCCGGTGATGTTGAATAACTAGTAATGAGTAGTGAGTATTGAGTATTGAGATTTTAGACTTGAGATATGAGATATGATTAGTAAGCAAGCTTACTAAATTACTTTCGATTTATTGATAAAATAATACAGCGCCATCCTTTTTGGGGGTGGCGTTTTTTTTGGTTTCGCGCTGTGCCTTCAGTTTTGTCATCCTGAACGAAGTGAAGGATCTCAACCTCCCGTGCAGTGGGATGGGACAGTAGCAAATAAAAAAGCATTTTCCATTCAAAAACCCACCTGCTAATTCACCTCTCGCTACCGCAAACGCTTAAAGAAAGCCATAACAATTAGCCCCACCCGAGATCCTTGGTCGCCCGAAAAGGGTTCCGCAGAATGACAAAAAAGGGTGCTGTAATTCCGCTGCGCGAAGTCTTCAGACTTTGAGCTTCCCCGTACGTTTTAAACAGAATAAACGCGCCCAACGTCTCCTGAAGCTAAAGGGAATTGGGAAATAAATGAGAATCATACGGATTTTATAGAAAGGGTTACTTAGCCTCAAGTCAGGAGGTTTCCTGTCCTGTAGGGACAAAATATGGGTAGAAAAAAATAACCCTGAAGATTTCCTGTGCCTTTAGGTACAGAATATAAACTGCACCTTCATATGCCGTACCTAAAGGCACGGGGGATTATGAACCCATAGATGTTCTACCCATAGGAAGTCCCTAACGGGACAAGATATTACAAGGAAAAATGTCAGATAGTTTTTGAGCTTTTCAGAGGAAAAAAAGATGTGTCATCACCATATGTAGCTCTTCACTCTCTGGAAGAATCAATATCAGATGGATTAAACTGTGAAATACTCTCCCCTATCTTTTCAGCGGTTTCTACGGCTTGCAGGAAATAAGGGATCAAATGAAATTCCCTGGTTTTATCTATGAGGTACAGGGCCCCCATTTCCCGGCTCTTTTTTGTGTAAAGCTCATCCTTTGTGTTGCTTAACATAAAGACATTAATCAAAGGGTATTTCTTTTTAATGAGCTCCAGAAGCCTGAACCCATTTCCCTTTTTCAGGCAAATATCCAGAAAGGCTGTATTTGGTTTTTCCTTTTCAATCAACTGTTGGGCCTCTTCTATAGAATAGGCATGACCCACCCATTCCACATTCTCCAGGTCCCTGAAGATATGCTCAAAATAGGGGATCATCAAGCGGGAATCATCAACAGTAATTATTTTCAATATTTTCTCTGGCATAATGGGTTAGTCCATATTAAGAAAATCATTTCTATTTATTAAAAAGATAGGAGTAACTATGAAAATCCTGTAATAGAAAGTACTACAGCCTCCTCATTAAAAAAAACCAAACCCGGCATTTCGCCGGGCCTGATTTTTTTCTCCTGAACTCTAAAACTGTTGGGGTTAAAATGTACCGTTGTAGGGGAACGGCTTCAGGATCTTTTGAGGGGTTGTCTATGATCTACTTCCAATAAATTTTAAATAAACACGGCTTCTTCTATAAAACCAAACAAAACAAGTTGCGAATGGATACAATTAAAAATCGCAATTCTTATTGGAAGAAACCGTGTTTAACAACCTAACCAATAATAATAAATTATATCTACTTCAAAATAACACAAAAGAAAGAGCAAAGGAAATAGTACAGAGTATGAAAGTAACGTAGTATTCTATACTACAAAAGATTACACCAGGGAATTATCCATTGCATATCGTGTAAGTTCGGCATTGTTCTTAAGATGAAGCTTTTCAAGAACCCGGGCTCTATATGTACTTATTGTGTTAACTGTAAGTGAAATTTCCCGGGCTATTTCTGATACTGTTTTTCCTGAGGCAATATATTTAAGAACCTGTAGTTCCCGGTCTGATAATTTTTCGTAAGCAGTAGAATCCAGTGGATCAGATAAGGATTGTGCAAGCTTGTTGGCCACATTGGCCGATATGTATTTTTTTCCTTGCAAAAGAATATTCACTGCATTTATTAACTCTTCCGGGGCGCTGTCTTTTTTAAGGTAACCGGAGGCCCCGGCTTTAAGGACCCTTATGGCATACTGGTCCTCGGGTTGTACACTTAAGATTAGAACTGGTGTAGTTATAGTCTCAGAACGTAATTGCTTAAGTATCTCCAGGCCGTTGATACCTGGTAGGGAAATATCCAGGAGGATAAGGTCCATAGTCTGCCTTCGTAGCTGTGACATAGCTTCAGCCGCGTTGGAGGCTTCCAGGCAGGAAAGGTCTGGAAAATGTTCGTTAAGAATTTCGATTAACCCTTTTCTTAGAATTGGATGATCATCAACGATTAAGATTTTCATATTCCTAGTTATTAGGTAGATTTTTCAACGGGATAGTGAGCGACATTATTGTACCCCCTTCTTTTCTTCTCTTAATTGAAAATTTCCCGTCCAGTATCCAGGCTCTCTCCTTCATCCCTGTTATCCCCAGTGATCCCTGGTTCTTCCCATTCACATTGCTAATTCCTTTCCCGTTATCTATAACCAAAAGTTCAAGGTTATTGTCCTCTTCCTTCAAAATCGTTTTTACCTCTGTGGCCTGCGCGTGTCGTGCTACATTGGTGAGCGCTTCCTGGAAGATCCTGTAAACCGCCGTATTTATGGCGTCACTGTAAGCAGGAGAGGAAGTCGAGGTTTTGAGTTCACACTTAATGCCGGTTTGCTCCTGGAATTGGGAGCATAACCATTCCACTGCTGCTTCCAGGCCAAGGTCATCCAGCACCCCGGGCCTAAGAGTGGTAGCTATACGCCTTACATTCTCAATGGTGGTGTCTATATTATCAATTAACCTGTTCATTCGGTCTTCCATCTCCGGGCATTCAATGTTGATATGACCTTTCAACCAACTGGCATCCAGTTTAATCCCGGTTAACTGTTGTCCCAGTTCATCATGTATCTCCCGGGAAATATTGATCCTTTCCTGCTCCTGCACATTTTGCAGGTGGGAAGTGAGCCTCCTTAATTTCTCATTGATATTAAGGATATTGTTCTCATACTCTTTTTGTGAGGTTATATCCTGTATGGTTCCCTCGTAAAATCCATCACCGTTCCCGTACTTTTTTATAAGGATACCTGTTTCCCTTATCCATCTCACCTTTCCGTTCCTTAGTAGGATTCTGTATTGAGCATCAAGGTGTTTTTTACCCTGCTTTGCGGCTGTATGGAACTTGTCTAAGCCGGGCCGGTTGGATGGGTGTATGGCAGCAATGTATTGACTCATAGTGATCTCGATATCATCATCCTGCATGTCCCATATCCTGTACACCTCCGGGGACCAGAAAAGCTTTTGCTTTTCCAAATTGTATTCCCAGTAACCAAGTTTTGCGATCTCCTGCGCGGTCTGCAGTTTTCTGTTGGAGTCGATGATAGCTTCCTTATTCCTTTTTGCTTCGGTGATATTCCTGGCAAAACAGGCCACCCCTTCCACTTTATTGTTTACAAAGATGGGATTGAAAGTAGTCTCAAAATATTCCTTTTCCCCTCCTTTTATCTTTTGCTCCTGGGTATCCAGTAAAAATTGTTCCCCCTGCAGGGCCCTGCTGTAATTTTTCTTCCAGTATTCTATCACCTCATTGTTAAATACGGCGGGAGATAAAATATTATCTCCTTTCTTAAACCTTATCCCTGTGATCTTTTTCATCCTTTCCAAAAAAGCCTTGTTCGCCGCTACAAGGGTATAGTCGTTCTTCACACTCCATATAGGATCACTTGTACTGTTTATCAACGTTTCTTTATCCTGCCTTTCAAATTCCCGTAGTTCCTCCAGCTCTTTACGTCCCGTGATATTTTTCTCTATCGCAATGAACTTTTCAAGATTTCCTGAAGGGTCAAAAATGGGATTGATGGAAATTGACAACCAGAATTTTTCGCCAGATTTTGTGTAATTAAGGATCTCTTGCGAAAATGGCACCTGCTTTTTCATTCCATCCCTAAAAGCCTGTACATGTTGAGGATTTGTTTCAGGGCCTTGCAGAAATTTACCTGGATTTTTCCCCATGACTTCCTCCAGGGAATATTCGGTAAGGTTTTCAAAGGCCGGGTTTACATACTCGATATTCCCTGTAGCATCTGTGATCATTGCAAGCTCATCTGTATGGATGGCGATGAGGGACAGGTCCTCAAACATCTCCCTTGCTTTTGTAATTTGTGTAACATCTGCCATGCCTATCAAACAGGTTTTATCATATCGCGTGGTCACCCCAGTGAGTTGGGTGTAAATAGTTTCGCTGGAAGAAGTGAGAATACTCACATAACAGGTTCCTATGTCCTTTAGCAAAAAGATCTCTTTAAGGAATTTACTGAAATAATCTTTGGTATCTTCTGTTATATAGTCAAAGAGATCAGCTTTCTTAAACTCCTGTTTCTCCCTTCCCAATAGCAGTGCAGCAGTAAGGTTGAGATCCAGGATCACACCTGTTTCTGTAAGGGTGAAGAAAGCGGTTGGAGAAAACTCATAAAGCTCATCATACCTCCACGCAGCCATCTTTTTTTCCTCTTCTTTAAGCTCGTTAAACTTTTGTTGTTTTTGTTCCAGCCTTTCCCGGCATTGTTCAATTTCGCGGAGAAGATTAGTCACCTCACTTTTTAAGATAGCAGGGGTAATGGTAGCGGGATCCCATTGCAGCAATCTCTGAGCTCTGGCACTTAATGCAGATAGGTCCATATGATCATTTCCCTGCTCCATTGGATATTTTATTTCATTAGAATGTCATCATAGTTTAGAATATAAATATTATTGGGGATAACCAGCCGGGAGGAACACAGGGTTCTATTTTTAATATTACTGCATACCATCTTTCATTCATAAAATGAATGGGTATTATATATGCTATGGGGTAACTTGAATTATGCTTAGCCGTATTAAATATAACATATTCTAAGTCAGCACAATAAAAATTATCCTGAAAAATTTTACAAGCTACAGGAATTTAAAAATCTCAATAATACAGGGACAGTAAGCTATTTAAGGAATTGAATGCTCAGTGGATATTCAGGCCGCTCTACATTACTTACCCTTATTGCATTAAGAATTGGAAAAACAAGTACAAGGATCCCAATGGCAATAAGTAAAAATATTCCCAGGCCAAACAGGAATATTAGCGGGATACTCACGATGCTGTAGATAAACATGCTTATCTGGAAATTGAGGATCATTTTCCCGTGCTCATCCATCCCATAGACCTTGTCTTTTTGCGTTAACCATATAATTAAGGGTACAATAAAGCCCCCAATCCCGGTTATTAGGTCCAGTAGCTGACTCAAATGTGTAATTACCAGTAGTTGCTTGTCTTCTCTCATGATGGTTTGCGGTTGTCTGTTATCGGTTGTCTGTTGTCGGTTGTCTGTTAAAAAAAGTGGATAGTGGAGAGTGGAGAGTGGATAGTTGGAACCTGCTACGGTAACTTCTTCCCAATACTCATTTCTACTCACTACACACTGCTTTTCTTATATAAATTTAAGATATTAAATCCATTTGAATAAAACTATGGCCAAACAAACATATTAGTAGCTAAGGACTTGCAAATGTTACAGTTTGGAATTGGTTAATTAGTTACCCAGCCTGGAGGGTTTCTTTAATTGATAGGTTTTCATTGTGGAGCTCGTGGTTTGTAGCCGGCCTGCGGCAGGCCGGTTTGTTGTTTGTGGTTGAATCACCAACTATAGTTTAAACTCCCCCTGAAATATAAGTAAAACTCCGTATCACTCTATGGATAGCACACAATTAGCCTACGAAAAAAGGAAAATCATTTTCGCTCCAAAAATTTTAACTTAGAACCGACACTAAACACCAAATACAAAACACCAAATACCAAGCACCAAACAACAAATACCAAATACCAAGCACCAAACCACAAACACCAAACAACAAACAACAAACACCAAACAACGAACAACAAACACCAAACAACGAACCCCATCTAACGTCTAAAGACTAAAGACTAACGACTATTAACTACTTTTCCTACCTTTGCACCCATGAGAATAAATGACAACATAGTTGCCCTGGCAACCCCTGCAGGGGCGGGGGCAATTGCTGTGATAAGGGTTTCAGGTCCGGAGGCGGTGGATATTGTTTCAGGCTTGTTTGAGGCTAAAAGCAAGAAAACCCTGAAGGAGCAGCCTTCGCATACCATTCACCTGGGGAATATAATGGATGGGGAGCGCGTTATTGATGAGGCGCTGGTTTCAGTGTTTCATGGTCCGCGGTCATATACGGGGGAGAATACAATTGAAATATCCTGTCATGGGAGTCCGTACATTCAGCAAGAGATCATTCAGTTGCTTATCCGCAAAGGATGTCGCAGTGCCGAAGCCGGGGAATTCACCCTTCGGGCATTTCTTAACGGAAAGATGGACCTGAGCCAGGCAGAAGCGGTTGCCGACCTAATTTCTTCTGAAAATGCCGCGTCTCACCAAATGGCGATGCAGCAAATGCGCGGCGGCTTCTCCAACGAGATCCAGCGCCTACGACAGGAACTGCTGAATTTCGCTTCCCTCATCGAACTCGAGCTCGATTTTGCCGAAGAAGATGTGGAGTTTGTCAACCGCGATGAATTCCGGGATCTGGTAGGCAGGATACAAAAGGTCCTTGCCCGGCTCATCGATTCCTTTGCGGTAGGTAACGTTCTCAAAAACGGAATTCCCGTTGCCATTGTAGGTGAACCTAACGTTGGGAAATCCACTTTGCTCAATGCCCTTCTCAATGAAGAGAGGGCAATAGTTTCAGAAATAGCAGGTACCACCCGTGACACCATTGAAGACGAGATCTCCATTGGTGGCGTTGGGTTTCGCTTCATTGACACCGCCGGCATAAGGGAAACCGAAGATGTAGTGGAAAGCATCGGGATCAAGCGGACCTTTGAAAAGATAAGTCAGGCGCAGGTAGTGCTCTATCTAAGCCCCCTAACCCCCAAAGGGGGAATCAATGAATCGGTTATAAGTGAAATTGAAAAGATTAAAAACCGCTTTCCCCAAAAACCATTGATCATTGTAGTTAATAAAATAGACTTACTTACCGAAGCTCAAATTTCAGAACTTCAGAAAAATTTTAATGCTATCGAAGGAACTCAATTGCTAATGATCTCTGCCAAAACCGGCGAGGGAGTTGAGGAGCTTCAGCAAAAATTACTGAAATTCGTGAACACCGGCGAGCTGCGAAATAACAATACCATCGTCACCAACTCAAGGCACTACAACTCTCTCTTAAAGGCTCTGGAAGAGATCAACAAGGTGCAGGAAGGGTTAAACCAAAACCTCTCAGGAGACCTGCTCGCCATCGACATACGCGAGGCC
The DNA here is from genome assembly GCF_006159205.1 of Antarcticibacterium flavum. Classification (NCBI taxonomy): domain Bacteria; kingdom Pseudomonadati; phylum Bacteroidota; class Flavobacteriia; order Flavobacteriales; family Flavobacteriaceae; genus Antarcticibacterium; species Antarcticibacterium flavum. Next base: position 567,948 of record NZ_CP040812.1, read on the forward strand.
CTCTATCATTTCGGGATGATCACCGGGGAAGTCACGAATGATGAGTTGCTTGGGAATATTTTTGCTAATTTTTGTATTGGCAAATAGAAAATCAAAACAACAAAAATCAAAACAAACCAAATAGCACATTATTACTGGGATTAGGAACAAAAGTTATTTTGTTGTCTTTTGTTAAAAGGTACATTTTTTTTGAAATATGTACCTTTTATAATAAAATTTTTATTTAGATTTGGCTTATGAATGTCTCTTATTTACTCATAAAGCCACCAAAAATGAAAATGAAAATTTTGTCCCAAAATTTAGGGGAGATTACGACCCGTAAAAACTTCTATAGCCCTTTAAAAACTCAAGCGAAATGTCCCTTAGAGATATCTAATCGAGCATATCAACATTAAAATTGGTCTATGAGCTCTAATATTAGAATCAAGAAAAAGTGCCAGCTCTGCAACAGCGAATTCATCGCGAAAACTACTGTCACAAAATTTTGTGGAGACACCTGTGCTAAAATTGCTTATAAGGCCAGAAAAAGAGCTGAAAAAATTCAAAAGGTTTCTAAACCACAGAAGGTAAAAGCTGATCCCAAGGAAAAGGTTCAGGATTTACAACTGAAGGAATTCCTCAGCGTAAAAGAAGCAGCCGTTTTACTCGGTTGTTCAGTAAAGACTATTTATCGTCTCATAGAAAATGAACAATTAAAAGCAGTAAATCTGGGACAGAGACTTACCCGTATCAAGAGAACTGAAGTAGATTATATTTTTAACCAACAAAACTAACCCATGGCAAACGTTACCTTAAGATCGAAACCTCTAAAAGGTGGGATGCTTAGTCTTTACCTTGACTACTACCCTCCTGTCATCATTCCTAAAACAGGTAAACTTTCTCGAAGAGAATTTCTAAAACTCAAGATTTATGAGTTTCCTGAAAACGCCAAGGAAGAAAGGTTTAATGAATCACAACTTGAAATAGCTGAGGAAATAAGAGCCACCCGGTTTCTGCAACTGAAGAACAAAGAATTCGGATTAGTAGATAATATTGTAATGGATATTAAATTCAGCCAGTATTTCCAAGAAGTAGTAGATGAGTACTATAACACCGGAAGCAAAGGAAATTACCATTCCTGGAAATCTTCCCTGACTTACTGGAAAGCTTTTATGGGAGAGGACCTTACTACCCAAAGCTTGACTGAATGGCATGTAAATCATTATCGAAACTTTCTCCTAACCACCAAAAATCTTAGAACCAACAAAAAAAAGTTGTCGATTAATACAGCCTCCACGTACTATAAAAATTTTATCATGGTCCTAAAGAGAGCCTATAAGGATAAGCTTTTGAGTAAAAACCTGGCTGAAAATGCCAGATATATTCGGGAACAGGAAACACACCGGGAGTACCTTTCTGAAAAGGAATTATCAAAGCTCTGGAAAACCCCTATTGATAACGAGAAAGTGAAACATATGGCCGTATTTTCAGCTTTAACTGGTCTTCGTTTTTCTGACGTAATTAATTTAAAATGGGAAGATGTATATGAGGACTCCCACCAGGGCTATTACATTCAGTTTAGGGAGCAAAAAACAGGAAACATTAAGAACCACCCTATATCCAGATCAGCCGTAAATATTCTTAGTGAGCAAAAGACGAAGGAGGGACAAATTTTTACTGATATTAAATATTCTCAAATTTCCAGACCTCTTAAAAAATGGCTCCTCGAGGCAGGTATTCACAAGAAAATTACTTTTCACAATTTTAGGCACAGTTATGCCACACTACAATTAGCAAATGGAACGGATATCTACACGGTTTCAAAGCTATTAGGCCATAAAAATGTATCCACCACACAGATATATACCAAGGTCATGGATCAAAATAAGGTAAAAGCAGCTAATAGAATAAACTTAGACTTGGATGGACTATAGTAAGTTATTTAAAGAGAAATACCAGGCCACCTTCCAGAACTTAGAAGATTTCATCAATAGTGAATTCAAAAGCTCAAAGGAAGACGATGAGGACGAGCGGGATTATCAGGAAACTTATAACGAAGTTAGATCGAAAATTGATGGCTGGAAAAAACAACACTTCGAAACCTCTAAGTTATTGAGCAACCTTGAAATTTATAGATATTTTACAAGTAAGAACAACAAAGCTACATTCCCGGAATTTCTTTTTCCAGGTGTGCTGGGGAGGAAGACAAAAAAGTTATTTTTAGAGAAGCATTCTGAAACAGACTACCCAGCTTTTGTAGAGGATTTAGCGGAGAATAAAGCCTTTGAAGATATCATAGATATAGCTAACAACTATTATAAATATTTTGATTTGGTTTATAAGGACAAGAAGTGGAAACCAATAGATCTTACAAAGTTCGACCATAACTACGAGTCAGCTGAATACTTCTTAAAGCTTCATAAAAAGATTTATCCGCCACCAAAAACCATAGGAAGCAAAATTAAAAGAGACTACACTGAAGATATTGCCAAAACAAAACAATTATTAAGCTCCTTCAAGGAGGAAGAGAAAATTTTTCTTCTAAAGGTTTTTCATGATAGAATACTTACATCAAGAAAAGGCATGGATAAAACAGAGTTAATTCGCTTTTCTCATGTTCTATCCGGCATTAAAGATTTAAGTATTTTCTATAAAGTAGCTGGAGACGCCCAATCCTACACCTTATTTCAGAAAAAATATCCACATTTCGTAAATATGCAAAATGGAAAATTCTGTCAAACTCTTATAAATAAATTAGACGCTTCAAATTTGTACTCCTTAAAAGCTGAAGTAAAACTAATAGAAAGTGAAGTTCTAAAAGAAATAAACAAGGCGCGAAAAAAATAAGTAAATCAAACTTCAAAAAGAAAACCAGCTACCCATATTAGCTGGTTTTTTTGTTTTAGCTCTCCATATTTATTGAGTATAAGATACTAAATATCAATTTTTTGCAAAAACCCACGTCTTACCCACGGGTCACCCACCAATAAAGACTACCCTGCGAATTCTGTCTACTCTTACATCCTGTAATAATAAAACCCTTAAAAAACAGGATTATGAAACACTTGAATTTGATCACCTGCGAGGATCTTAAAAAGCTCGCTTCAGAACTTTACCAGCTCTCCAAGAAGGAAGCTGAAGAAAACAACCAGGAGGACATCCTTAATGCGAAACAGGCTGCAAAGCTTCTGGATTTAAGTCCGGCTACTATTTACGGTAAAACCCACCGGAACGAGATTCCTTTCTTTAAACAGGGGAAAAAACTGCTCTTCTCTCGAGCTGCCTTAATTAATTGGTTAAAAAAGGGAGAAAACACTTTGGAAGATTCTACTCCTACTTCGGCAAAATCTAAAGCAGCCGAATACCTACATCAAAATCGACGATTCTAATTCAAAAAAAACAAATCATGAAGACAACAAAAACAACATTAAACTGTGATAAATGCGGCAAATTTTATTCTAAAGATAATTTATTGCCTCTATGCACTAGCTGCATGAGCAAGCTTTGCGAAAACTGCTGCAAACCTCATAACATACCTGAACATCTTTTAGATTCAGTAGAACACTTTTGTAGCAAAGACTGTATTGAAGAATTTGATGCCATAGGAGAGGTAGAAGAAGCGGGTAAGAAATTAATCACCGAGGTTGTAAAATTACATGAGACAACAAATCGCATCTACGGCAAGGCAAATCCAATATATAATCGTTCTGACAATCCAATCTCTTACGTTTCCGATCCTAAGACCAAAGCACCGTGCTACTTCTTAGATTTTGGGCTGGGAGTCAAAGTTGTCGTTAACCTAACGTTACTTTAATTTATAATCATGGACAAATACCTATATACGTGCGACTACTGCGCCAAAACATATGTACCTAAAAGGAGATATAAACAAAGATTCTGCAGCAACAGCTGCAGAGTCAACTCCCATAAACGTAAAAACAAACTATCTCCAGCAAAACCTGATGCAGGTTTAAAAGCACCTACGGAGAAGCCTCATAAAGAAGGAATTTCTATGGCAGGAATCGGAAATGCAACTATAGCGAATATAGTTACCGAAGTAGGTAAATCACTTTTGATTAAGGAAGAAGATAAGCCGGTAACAAAGGCCGAGTTTCAGAGATTAGCCGACAAACTTGGGCAGCGATATATCTTGATTAAAAACATGGATGCACGAGCTGACGGTGCTCCGGCTTATTTTGACACCACCCTACAAGAAATCGTTCACCTTAAGTTTTTGCCGCCATGGAAGTAGATAATCTAAAGGATATTGAGGAGGCAATATTAGAACACAGCTCCAGCTTGGAAGATAAGGCTGTTAGACAGCTTCATCAAGTTGTGAATAAACTGCCTCCTTACATCGGTAGACTAATTAATGAAGCTTTTGAGCATAAGAGAATACCCAAGGAATACCTACTAACGTCCATACTTTTTGCTTTTAGTAATACGGCAGGTTTAGCAATCCGGCTGGATGCCATGGGTTATTCGAACTATGGCAATATCTATGCGACTATTATAGGTAGCAGGGGAGACGTAAAATCCCCTGCTATGGATTTGGCCACTGAACCATTGAAGAAGTATGATGACGTGGAGTATCAGGAATTTCGAGAGAGATCATTGCAGCAGGGACCTGAAGAGCCAAAAGGGAGGAAACAATTATTTATTCAGGACGCCACAATCGAAGCAGCTTATTTTAAGCATTTTCATAATCCTTTTTCCCTGGGAATTTTAATGGATGAACTGTATCACCTTATTGAAAAAATGGGCAATCCTTCCAGCAAAGATGGCCCGGGCTGGCGTACACTACTGTTGCAGGGAAATACCAACAAATTTGTTGACATAGTGAGAAAAACAACAGAAAGTTTTCGCTTGACAAGGTCCTACCCGGTGCTGATGGGCTCCATACAGCAAGAATTTATCCCGAAAATTTTTGCAGGAGGTAATTTGGAAAGCGGTTTGACAGATCGCCTTTTATTCACGCCTAAATTAACGCACAATTTAAAGCTTTCAAGCTTTCCTATAGGTCAAGACTGTCTAAAGCGGTATTCAGATAACCTGCTAAGAATGATGGAGTATAGAAAGTCGGTTGAGGATTCTGAGACAAAAGATCCTATTGTACTTACCTGCACTCCAGAAGCAGAAAGTAAATTATTTGAATACACCCAAAGCTTAATTTATCTGCAGGAAAAATCAGAAGAAATAGAGAAAGGATATTTAGCAAAAGCTCAAATAAACATTCACAAGCTATTAATCCTAACACAACTTATAAAAGAATCAGCTACTTCAGAATTTAATCTGAAAATTGGGCTGGAAACTGTAGAGGAAGCAATAATGATTATGGATTTTTACTTTACCAATTTCCAGATCATAGTTGGGAAACTCGAAGGAAATTTACCTGATATAGATCCGAATGAAGTTGTAAAGCTGGGTAGAAGAAACAATGCTACCCAGGAACAAATTGCTGCTGTACTCGGAGTCAATAAATCTACAGTCTCCAGGAAAATTGCCAGAATGAAAATATAATGCAATCTGCAACTTGCATTTTAGCTCAATTTCACCTGCATTTGTTTCATATTCAGATATATAAAACTGGTTTAAAAGGAGTTTGCAAGTTGCACGTTGCACAACAATGTATCCTATGCTTACCAAAATTGAAAGAACATTAAAATTCGACAATAGGAGGAATTTCAAGATTATTACCCCTTGCTGTGGCAAGCCGAATATAGATGGAAAATTTGTAAATTATAAAGGTTTCCCACTGATCTATGGTTACTGTCATTCTTGCGGAAAATCCACTACCCCACCCACTCTGTATAAGGATAACAAAGGGCAAGAGTACCAATGGAATGAAATTACCAACTCCTGGGACACGGATGTGGTGATCTCCCCTACTCAAAGCTTTTCAGAAAATTTTAGCTCTACAAGCAATAATCCAGATCAGCAATTTATACCCGAATCGCTGATCTGGAAATATTACGAGGTAGCACCGGAAAATAATCTGTTGCAGTATCTAAGGAAGAGTTATTCCCATGAAGACGTAAATCGTGTAAAAGAAGATTATGCCCTCGGCTCAACAAAAGACGGAGGTACTGTTTTCTGGCTAATCAATGAAGGTCTCCAGGTGCAGAAAAATAAGATTTGTTATTATCAAGAAGACGGGAAGAGAACCAATCGGTTTAAAGCACCGTACAAAAATAATGATGGTTACTATTCTTGCTTATTTGGGGCTCATCTTCTTAAGCCAATTAAAAAAGGAACAGATCTCGTGATCCTGGTGGAAAGTGAGAAAACAGCTGTTGTAGGAGCCATTTTCCTGCCAAAATTTACCTGGCTGGCATTTGGAGGTTTGAATGGCCTTACAGCGGCTAAATCAGCTTGTTTAATAGGTCACAAGGTCTTGTTGGTACCAGACATTAGTGAAAAAGCTGTATCTGTAGCCTATGACAAGGTTACGTATCTTAGTTCAATAGGTGTAAACGCCAAAATTTGGGATATGACAGAAGGCAAAGGAGATGACGAATTAGAAGCACTTAATCTGTATAATATGGATTTAGAAGACTTTTTTCGTGTTATCATATAAGATCAACCGCTCAGCAACCGCCCCCAATTGAAAAACTGCAACTGCAGAACCAACTGTTTAATAATTTGCTGTTGCAACGGCATTAAGTAGGTTTTATCTCCTAAATAATCTCTAATTTTTAAGATAATTTTATAGATTTACTGAAACCAATTCTGCAGCCCCTACTTCCCTACTCCAGGTGTCAGAATTTAACCCATAATCATCTCATAAAGCATGGCCTTATTTCAGGTTTCTGTACTTAAAAATTATCTCAGGCTTCAGGATGACCAGGTGGTCGACAAAGCATATAAAGAATTCACCTCCTATTTTCAGCATCCTGAGATCCAGGAGAACATCAGGAAGTCGAAAGAAGAAGAATTTCAGGCTATATTTCTGAATGAACTCTTTGTAAAGATCCTTGGTTATACACTTAAACCGAATCCCGGCTATGACCTTTCCACCGAATTCAAGAACGAATCCAACAACCGTAAGGCAGACGGTGCGATCCTGAAAGATAGAAATGCTATTGGGGTGATCGAACTTAAAGGTACTAACACCAAACACCTGGAAGGGATACGGCAGCAGGCTTTTGATTATAAAGCAAATCAAAAGCATTGTGTGTATGTGATAACTTCTAATTTTGAGAAGCTAAGGTTCTATATCCAGGATGCTACAGAATTCCTGGAATTCGATCTTTTTGAGCTGAACAGGGAGGACTTCGGACTGCTATGGCTTTGCCTAAGTAAGGAAAATATTCTCAAAGGACTTCCGCTGAAGATCAAGGAAGCTTCCCTGGGAGAGGAAGAAGAGATCACCAAAGAGTTTTATAAAGATTATTCCCTTTTTAAGAGGGAACTTTTCCGGGATTTGGTGCAGCGGAATGTGGAGCGATTGAAAGACGGACTCTCGGGTTATGAATCCGATGCTCATGATCCTGAAACTGAAGCCGAAAAAGAGATCAAGCTCAACTTGTTTAAAAAGTCTCAAAAGCTCATTGATCGTTTCCTTTTTATCTTTTTTGCTGAAGATCGCGGCCTCCTCCCTCCCAATGCTATTGTTAATATTCTTTCAGAATGGAACCAACTGAAGGACCTGGACGCCGAAATCCCGCTTTACGATCGCTTTAAACAATACTTCGGATATCTCAACCACGGCCGCCCGGCGACAGAAACCCGCCCGGAGATCTACGCCTACAACGGCGGACTCTTTAAACCCGATGAGCTCCTGGACGGGCTGGGGATCGATGATAAGTTGCTCCACAAGCATACCTCCAAACTTGCAAAATATGATTTTGAAAGCCAGGTAGACGTGAATATTTTGGGGCACATTTTTGAGAATTCCCTTAACGAGATAGAAAGCGTAAGTGCCGAAATTGAAGGTGGAGAATTTGACAAACAAAAGAGCAAGCGTAAAAAAGATGGCGTTTTCTATACGCCCAAATACATCACCAAATACATAGTTGAAAATACCATCGGCAGACTTTGCGAAGAAAAGAAGAGCGAACTCGGCTTTAGGGAAGAAGAATATTTCAAGGGAAGAAAACGGCGTCAAAAAGACACTTTAGAGGCCTTGGTAAAGATCCTCGATGACTACCGGGACTGGCTGTTACAGCTGACTATTTGCGATCCCGCCTGCGGGAGTGGCGCTTTCCTCAATCAGGCGCTGGATTTTCTTATCAAAGAGCACCGGTATATCGATGAAATGAAGGCTAAACTGCTGGGCGGAAGCCTTATTTTAAGCGACATCGAAAATACCATTTTAGAGAGGAATATCTACGGCGTTGACATCAACGAGGAAAGTGTGGAAATAGCAAAGCTGAGCCTCTGGCTGCGCACCGCCCAACCCAGCCGCAAGCTCAACGACCTTAGCGGCAATATCAAATGCGGGAACTCCCTCATTGACGATGAAGCAGTAGCCGGCAACAAAGCTTTTAAATGGGAAGAAGAGTTTCCTGAAGTATTTGATCCTTCCTCAGGCTCTGGAGGTGGTTTTGATGTGGTGATTGGAAATCCGCCTTGGGGTGCCAAATTATCAACTTCTGAAGCAAATTTTTTAATACCACATTACCCTGAAGTACCTACTAAATTGAAGGATACTTATATGTACTTCATGCTGGCTGCTCTTAAACAAACAAAAAAAAATGGATACATAGGATTAATTGTTCCTAATACTTGGCTTCTAATAAATAATACTGCAGACTTTCGATTAAGACTTTTAAATCTTGATGTTTTACAAATCATTGATCACGGTGATGATGTTTTTGAAGATGCAATTGTCGAAAGTTCCACCATTCTTCTAAGAAACCAAGTGAATCTAAAAGGGGAAGTTTCTGCCCAAAAAATTAGAAATAACAAACTTATATCCGATCAAATTTTACCCAAAGAAATCTGGATAAACGATGAACTTCATAGAATAGTTTTAGAATTAAAAATTGAAGCTCATAACTTAATTAAGAAACTTGAGACAGTTTCTAAGCCTTTTGATGCCGTTGGTGAAATTATTTTCGGCATTAAGCCTTATCAAGTTGGGCACGGAATTCCTCCTCAAACTCGGGAAATGGTAAATAATAGAATTTATCATTCTACCGAGAAATTGGGAGACGATTGGTTTCCTCTTGTTACCGGAACAGATGTGAATAGGTACTCCTTAGTATTTAATAATGATGCATATATTAAATATGGGAAATGGTTAATGTACAGTTCGAATGAGGAGAAAATTAAAGAAAAGAAAATATTGTTAAGGAGAACAAGTCACGATTTACGCGCAGTATTGGATTTTGAACAACATTATCCTCAAAACTCCTTATTTGTTATTACAAGCAAACTTAACTTAAATTATTTGTTAGCTCTTTTCAACTCCAGATTATTCGATTATGTGTACAAAGCGAAATGCCCGCAGGTGGGGAAAATATTTGCAGAAGTAAAACCGAGCATTATAAAATCAATGCCGATATTCGATGGTAATACAGATAATTTTTCGACTGCAAAGGTGGAAAAGTTATTATTTGAACAGGAAAAACTGAACAAATTAATTCAAAACCTGCTCAATTTTTTTACCAGGCGTTATAATATTTATAAAACAACGAGGAAACTCCAATCATGGTACGACTTGGAATTCGGCGAGTTCATTAAAGAACTAAACAAGGCGATCAAGGCCGGCAACAAAGTCCGCGCCAAGAAAGGCCTCTCCCCCATCCCGGAACTCACCAAAAAGGATGAATTTGAATGGATGGAGCTGTTTGAAGAGAACAAGAAAAAAGCTGTGGAACTGCAACGGGAGATCGAGAAGACAGATGCTGAAATTGATAAGGTGGTTTATGAGCTGTATGGGTTGACTGAGGAGGAGATTGAGATAGTAGAGAGTAAATAGGAAATGTAAAAGATAATAGACAATTCATGAATTCTTAAACAATAAGAGCGAATAAATAGACTTTTATTGTTAAGGAAAGTATGGATTGAGAAGGTTCTTTATCCTGTATAAAAAAAGGAATTGAAACAATAAAAAATATTTTAAAATCCAATAGCACAATTAATAAATATATGACGAAAAAAAAATTACCCAATCAAAAACTGGATTCAACTTATCTAATCAAATCTCATGAAAATTTTAAAGAAGAATTAGAAGAAAGAATTGTTCAGGGCAAAGAATTAATACTTACAAAAATCACTACCAGTAAAGAATTTACTGATTTAAAAGATGATTTTTCTCACTGGCATGATTATAATTTAGAATTATTAAAGCAATCCTTTAGTGTGGAGTATAATGAGTATAGAAAAAGTTATAGTGAAGCTGGTATGTTTGCTGGGATGAGAACTATAACAAAAGGTGCTCGACCAATTCCCCAAAATGAAGTAGAAAACTTCAAATCAAATATCCGTACAAAGGTTAAAAGTTTAGAAAAATTACTTCAAAAAATACCATTACTAAAATCTAATATAGAAGACAAAGCTAATGAACAGTCAATTGAGAGTAATCTTGATAAAACCAGGGTTTTTATTGTTCATGGTCATGATGAGGCAGCCAAGTCTAAAGCCGCAAGATTTGTTGAAAAATTGGGCTTAAAAGCAATTATTCTGCATGAACAGGCAAGCTCGAGCAAAACAATAATTGAAAAAATTGAAGAATATTCTGATGTTGGATTTGGAATTATATTATATACACCTTGTGATATTGGAGGAAAAAATTCTAAAGAACCTGTACTGAAATCTCGTGCTAGACAAAATGTAATTTTTGAACATGGTTTTTTAATTGGAAAAATTGGGCGCTCAAATGTTTGCGCATTAGTCAAAGGTGAAGTCGAGATTCCTAATGATATTTCAGGTGTGGTATATGTTGATATGGATAATGGTGATGCTTGGTCTTATTCTGTTGCTAGAGAACTTAAAAAATCTGGTTATAAAATTGACATGAACAAGTTATAATTATGCTCAACACGGTAACGGCAATTTTTAATACTATTTCAAAATGAAGATATACTTTTCTGACTTTTTTGAAATAAATCCTTCTATAATTGAAGATTATGGTGCTTTCAATATTTCCCTTATTAATGATTTACCTTTATTCATTGATCCATTTTTACTATTTGGAAGTAAAAAAGAGGAGTACATAAAATTACATGGTGGAATATTGAAATATTTGACTTTTCTAAAACAGAAAGCGGAGCTTGGCATAAACGAATTCTCACAAGTTAAATCCTGGTATCTATTCCCGGAGGTAAAGCAAAATTGGTTTGGTTATAGTAAAGTAGGTAATGGAGGAAGCGGTTTAGGAAAAAAATTTGGTGAAGCATTGTCATCCTCTATTCATATTGTTTTTGATGATTTGGGAAAAGAAGTTGTAACACAATCCTCACATTTAGAAAAGGCAGGTCTTTTTGAAATAGGAGTTGGAAAAGATAATATTAGCGATTTTACTACAAACTTGATAAAAGAATATTTACTCGAATACACAGAAAAGTTTGCTCAAAAATTTATTGACGCAAAATTTCTGAAAAAGGTTAATGTAAGTAAAGTTTATTTCAATTATGATTTAGAACGATGGATGCCCAAAGAATTTGAGCTTCCTGTTCTCTTCGGAGACTATGTATTGTTAACTCCTAAAGATCTATTGACAAAAGATGATAACTGGATTAATAGCAATGATTTAAGAGGAGATTTTGATAGAATTTGTGGTAGTATACCTAACGACCAATTAAGACACGAAATTTTTAATTACTTTAAAAAATCATTACCAGCGCCCCCTAAAAATAAAAAGAATACACAAAAGGAAATTTCCCAGGCTGTTCATTATACAATTAAAAAATTCCCTGAAATAATAAAATACTATGTAAAGCTAAAAGAAGAAAATAAAGCAGGGGCGAAGAACATTTCTAGGCAAAAAGTAGATCAAGTTGAATCAATATTTATTCATCAACTGAGCAAGTTCGTTGAGCATTTAATGGAGGATTCTGATTTTTATACGATTAGTCCAGAAAGTTCATATGAAGGTTCATTGAAGAGATTATTATTTTTAAAATCTTTCATTGAGGACAATGATGGTTACAGGTTATTTTACGTTGATCATCAACCAATTAAAAGAGAAGAAGATTTACAACTAATTTACAGGTTAACGTGGTTCGCATCAGATCTTGATGTGAACAGAGAAGTAAATAATGGTAGAGGTCCTGTAGACTATGCTATTTCCAGTGGATCAAAAGATAAAACTCTGATTGAATTTAAATTAGCATCAAATTCTAAATTAAAACAAAATTTGGCCAAGCAAGTCGAGGTATACGAAAAGGCAAATAACACTAAAAAATCGATAAAAGCTATTCTCTATTTCGATGTAACTGAATACAACAAAGTTCAAAAAACGTTAAAGGAACTTAATCTAGATAAGGCGGAAAATATAATTCTGATAGATGCTGGAAGAAAACCATCTGCTTCAAATGTGAAATAAAGAGAATTTCCAACAAACCGAGAATTAGCACCCCACCGGTTGTTGTTGAAAAAGTGTAAGTTTAGAAATCAGGAAAATGATTGAGCTCCACAAGTCCGCATCTACTGCACGAACTTAGGATAATCATTACCTGTACCACCAATATTTGAAAAATATATGTACTTAATTGACAAAGAAAGAAACCGAATCACCAAACTTAAACAGAAAACCTTTTCTGAATTAAGATTTAGAGAAAGAGATCATCTACAAGAATGGATTGCTAATAATCCATCTTCACTTGGGGAAGAATTGTTAATAATTCAAAAAGAATTTTGTGGTTTTACAGAAACAAATGAAAGGCTCGATCTATTGGCCTTGGACAAGCTTGGAAACATTGTCGTAATTGAGAATAAGTTAGATGATTCCGGAAAAGATGTTACCTGGCAAGCTATAAAATATGCTTCGTATTGCGCAAGCTTAACCAAACAAGATATATTAAAAATATATCAGGATTTTTTAGGCAGTTCTGCAATTGCACAAGATAGACTATGTGATTTCTTTGAAGGTAAAGATATAAGCGAAATCGTATTAAATCAGGGCTTAAATTCCCAGCGATTAATTCTTGTAGCAGCAAATTTCAGAAAAGAAGTTACATCATCTGTATTATGGTTATTGAACTTTAAAATCCGTCTTCAGTGTTTTAAGGTCACTCCATTCGCGTTTAATGAACAACTATTTTTAAATTTAGAGCAGATTTTACCTACAAAGGAAACAGAAGATTTTGCCATCAGTATTTCAACCAAAGCTCAGGAAGAAATTGAAGTACAGGAAACATTGAAAAACAGGCACCACGTTAGATTAAAATTTTGGGAAAATTTCATAAACTTTAGTAATTCAAAAAACAGTCTTTTTTCCAATAATTCACCTTCCAAAGAGAGCTGGATTGGAAAAGGAATTGGCATGAGTGGAGTTAGTTTGAATTTAGTAGTGAGTAGTAACTATTGTAGATGTGAAATAATCTTTAATCGTGGAAGTAAAGAAGAAAACAAAGAACTGTTTGATTTCATATATCAAATGAAGGATGAAATTGAAAAAGATTTCGGTGGTTCATTAACTTGGGAAAGAATGGATGAAAATGTTACCTGTCGGATTAAAGATCAATTAGATGGTTTGAGCTACTTTGAAGAAACTGATTGGCCAACAATTAATGAATTTCTAGTGGACTCTTCTGTAAGAATGGAAAATACCTTCAAAGAACCTATTAGGAAATTAAATCAATATGTAAAGAATAGGTAAAAAACCTGAAGCAACATCGAACCTTCCCAAATTACAGGTTTTGTAGAAAAGTATAACTTCAGACACCATGCTATGTAACATTTATCGCTGCCCAGCCTGGCAAATCTGACTATCTAATGACTCAAAAATTAATTTAAGACTTCATGCAACAAAATTACAAGAAGGATTCTCACGGTATCGGAAAAGAATTTGAAGACTTTGTAGAGAATAATATCTTTACTAAAGACCGTTATGCCCTGATTCATAGGACGAGTTCTAAAGAGGATAACGAAAAAAGATATCCCGAAAGTGCCAGTAATCCAGACTTTCATTTTCGATGTTTAGAAACAGGAAAGGAATTTTATGTAGAGGCGAAATACCGATCTTCTGCTATAAACAATAAGGTTGAAGGTTTAAAACCAAAGCAAGAATTACGCTTTAAAAAATTGAACCAAAATATTCCGGTTTTTGTTATAATTGGGTATTGGGGACCACCTTCTAATCCTTCAAAACTGAGTTTTCTCAAGCTTGAAGACTGTAAGTATAGGTACCTATTTACGTATTATTTGAGAAATTTTGAAATAGACAAAGTAACTTATCCTAATCACCGGCTGAAACTTAAGCCGCAATCGAATTCCTCACAGCAGGAAAATTTCCAGAAAGAACAACCTCAAGAAGAGAAAAAGAGGGCGGAAAATATAAAAGGTATCAAGAAATACAATTCAAAAGCTTTATTTGGACTTGCAGCTGTGGGATTGTTGGCGATAATCATGACCATTTACAGTTTTTCTTTTTCCAACGAAACTTCTGTAAAATCTCCCGAGGAACAACTAAAAGAAGTTGTTGCAGATTATTACCACTCCATGAACAGCAATCAAATAGAAAAGTTGCCAGAGTTCTTAAGTCCGCAGGTAACAAGCTGGTATGGAGCAAAAAATCCTGCAAGGGAAGAGATCTACAGAAATGCCCGGACTCATAGGGGGAAATACCCCTATTCTTCTTCAGACATTGATTGGGAATCATTTACTGTTATTCCGGAAGAAGCAGGAGGATATCACGTGACTTATGAAATGATCTATAGGTCGAAAGAAAAAATCACAGACGATTACACCGTTTACGATTTAAAGATGATTACCAAATGGGATGGGAATTTTAAGCTTAGGGGGATAACTGAGATAAGAAATTAATTGAAATACAAAATTTATTTGCCCGCTGCGGGAGATTTGATGTGGCTAGATGAGACCAATAATCTCCTTCTTTTAGCCATACCACTCACGGGATTCAGATTTTAGAGGATGTAGAAATTTAATACTATTAAAATGAGAGACAAAATTGCAGCAGCCTTAGAAAAAAGTCGGCAGGAATTACTGGATCTGGGTATCCGCGGTAATTCGTTGTTAAATTTTGTCCCACGTGCCGTAAGCCTTACAGTACATGATGCATTATCAACTGAAATTTTTACTACCCTCATTGAGAACCAGAAGAAACTTTCATTTTTGCCTATTCCTAAGGAAGAAAAAGCCAATCCGGCAAAACATACGGACCGCCTTCCTGAATTATTTGACGAAGAAGTTCCAAGGAGGCGTACAGGAACTCCCAGGCTACAAACGAAGCTTACAGAAGATCAACTTGATAAAAAGCTTCTCAAGATTAACACAGAGGCTGAAGCTTATAACCAGGAACAAGGAATTGATATTTTATATCTGGCAATAGGTTTTCTAACCTGGTATGAAGATAAGAATTCAGATTTAGAGCGTAATGCCCCTTTAGTATTAATACCCGTTGCATTAAAGCGAATCGGTGCCAGGGAAAGGTATAAACTTCAATATACCGGCGTAGATCTGGATACTAATCTTATACTTAAAGCTAAACTTGACACTGAGTTTCAAATTGACCTCCCGGATTTTACGGAAGAAACAGATTTGCCAACCTACTTTCAGAAAGTTAGAAAAGCCATTAAAAAGGAAGAAAGGTGGAGAATCAATGAAAACGAAATCCATTTAGGTTTTTTTCAGTTTGGAAAATTCCAGATGTACCAGGATCTGGATGCAAAAAATTGGCCGGAGGAAAAACAACCTGCTGACCACCCGATAATCCAGTCCCTCTTTGGGGATGGTTTTCAAACTTTGGATGGTGTAGAAGGAGATGATCTAATTATAGAAGATATTGAAAGGGAGCTTCAGAATCTGGAGAACTTTCACTTTATAGCTGATGCCGATTCTAGTCAGACTGAAGCTGTTATTAAAATTAAAAATGGAAAAAATCTTGTTATTCAAGGTCCTCCCGGAACAGGAAAATCCCAAACCATTACCAATATCATTGCTGAAAGCCTGGCGGATAACAAAAAAATTCTTTTTGTTTCCGAGAAAATGGTGGCGCTTGAAGTGGTAAAGAGAAGGTTGGACAACTGTCATCTTGGGGATGCTGTTCTGGAACTTCACAGTTATAAGAGCAATAAAAAGAATGTGTTGCAAGAATTAGGCAGAACCTTAGACTTAGGTAAGCCAAATGTATCAGACAGGGAGATTCAAATAAAACGGTATAAGGACCTAAAAAATAATCTTGACAACTATGCTTTAGCTGTTGGCAGTCCAATCCTAAATTCAGAGATCAATTTTGTAAAAGCCGTAGGACTTCTTCTGGAGGCAAAGCACGAATTGGAAGGATACGAGGCGCCTGAGTTATCTATTCCCGATTTGGAAAAATGGTCCAAAAAAGAATTTTCTAGTGCTGTGGTGCTCCTCAAAAATATGATCGCGCATCTGGAAGAAAATGGCCCTGTTGACCGAAATCCTTTTTTAAATGCAAAAGTTGAGAGTTTTTCCCCTGCAGAAAAGGAACCTCTGGGGAAACTCCTTGTCGAGCTTTTAACTGTTCTGTCCGAATTTCAGAAGGATTTAGCACAAGTAGTAGAATTAAATGTTTCTCAACCTACTACAGTTATTGATGTTCAGAAATTAATCAACACCATCAAGTATACTGAAACAATGCCGCAGCTGCTGGACGTCGAGTATTTATCTTCGATCTGGCTTTCTCAGAGTGAAGAAATTGAAACTATTCTTGCCTATGGCAAGAAAACAGCCTCTTATGTAAAGAAGTATGAAGGTATTCTTTTGGGCGCGGCTTTCGAGCAGGATATGCTGGAGTTAAGGAAAACCTATATTAATATTGGAACCAAATGGTATCGTTTTGTTTCTCCGCAATATAACAACGCAAAAAGGTCTTTTAAAGCGCTTCTAAAAGAGCCCCTGCCTTCCAATCTAGAGGTGCAAGAGGTTATTGATGATATTATAGATTATCAAGAAACAAAAAAGAAACTGAACCTGAATGGAGCTATAGGAACCAAACTTTATTTAGATAAATGGAAAGGTGCAGATAGTAATTGGAAAGAATTAGAAAATATTTATGCCTGGCTATTTCATTATTATACCAAAGCGAAAGAAGGGGAGTTTGAAAGTATGTTCCTCTCCAACTTAGATAAAATTGAGTCGTTCGAGAAATTAATAGAAAAAAATAAAAAGTTGGAAGCCTCTTCAACGAAACTGCAGGGGTATTTCAAAAAACTTGAGCAATTAATAGATTATGATTCGCAAAATTTATTAACCCAAGATATTGGAGAATTATCAGATCTTCTTTCTAGAATGATTACTAGGTCAGATGACATTTTTTCAATAGCCAGATTTAATGCCCTGAGTGAAAAGATGAATAAGAAAGAGTTAGCAGGAGTCGTTGCCTTGTGTAGATCCTGGAGCTTTCCTCCTAATCTTATCCTCACCTTGTTTTCGTATAGTTGGTATAAATCCCTGGTTAACCACGCATATGAGACTCATGATTCAATAAAATATTTTGATAGAGCAGGCCACACGAAAGATATTAGAGACTTCAGGAAACTTGATCATGCTTTAGCTCATTATTCCCAGGAAACCCTTGTGAAAAATCATTACGAAAGCCTGCCCCATGTTTACTCTGGTGGAGAAATGGCTATAATCAGAAGAGAGATAAACAAAAAGCGCAGACATATGCCAATCAGGCAATTGTTACTACAAGCCGGTAATGCTGTCCAGCAGATTAAACCGGTCTTCATGATGAGCCCTATGTCAGTCGCATCGTTTCTTTCTCCGGGATCTATTGAGTTTGATCTGGTAATCTTTGACGAAGCCAGTCAGGTAAGAGTTGTGGACGCCCTCATTCCTATTCTCAGGGGGAAACAAATAGTTGTGGTGGGTGATTCAAAGCAGATGCCTCCAACAGATTTTTTCAGTAAGCAGTTTGAAGGTGATGATGATTCATTGACAGGAGATATAGAAAGTATATTGGGAATGTTCCTTGCTCAGGGAGCGTATGAAAGTATGTTGAAATGGCATTACAGAAGTCGCCATGATTCTTTAATTAATGTTTCTAATCAAGAATTTTATGAGGGGAAATTAATGGTTTTCCCAAATCCGGGAACAAATGAATTTGCAACGGGATTGCAATTTAATTATGTTCCGGAAACAATTTATGAGAGAGGAACTTCACGAACCAATCCCGGCGAAGCAAGAGTTGTAGCCGCAGCTGTCATGGAACACGCCAGGACAAAACCTAATTTGACTTTAGGTGTGGTGGCATTTTCTACGGCCCAAAGAGATTGCATTTTATTAGAACTGGAACGTATGAGAAGAGAAGACCTCAGTTGTGAGGACTTTTTCTCCTCAGATCAACTTGAAGCATTCTTTGTAAAGAACCTGGAAAATGTTCAGGGGGATGAGCGTGATGTTATCTATATCAGTATTGGCTACGGATTAACTGCAGAAAGAAGGTTAGCTACAAGTTTTGGACCGGTAAATCGAGAGGGAGGTGAAAGGAGATTGAATGTTCTAATTACAAGAGCA
The DNA here is from genome assembly GCF_006159205.1 of Antarcticibacterium flavum. Classification (NCBI taxonomy): domain Bacteria; kingdom Pseudomonadati; phylum Bacteroidota; class Flavobacteriia; order Flavobacteriales; family Flavobacteriaceae; genus Antarcticibacterium; species Antarcticibacterium flavum. Next base: position 586,545 of record NZ_CP040812.1, read on the forward strand.
AGGTTAGCCATGGAAGTATTTTCTAATTTTACTGCCGGCGACTTAAACACCTCCAATAATTCACCTGTAGGAGTAAAAGCCCTGAAAAGCTTTCTTCAATATGCAGAAAATGGACATCTTGAGAATAGATTTGAAACAGGTAAAGATACGGACTCCCCTTTCGAGGATCAGGTAATCACAGTAATAAGAAAGATGGGGTATGAAATAGAGCCTCAAGTAGGCTCCGCCGGATTCTTCATTGACATTGCAGTTAAAGACCCTGATAAGCCCGGAAAATACATATTGGCAGTAGAATGTGATGGTGCGAGTTACCATAGTTCTGTAAGCGCCCGGGACAGAGACCGATTACGGCAATCTGTGTTAGAAGGAATGGGTTGGGTTTTCCATCGCATTTGGAGTACAGACTGGTTTAGGACTCAGCAAAAACAAATAGTCCTTCTTAAAGATGCGATTGAAAATGCCGTTAAAACTTCGCAAGAACATCAAGAAATCCACCCCATTCTGGAAAAAACGAAGAGAGTAGAAGTTGTAATTCAACGTCTTGATAAAGAAGAAGATGTTTTAGAAGTTAAGCCATATATCCTGGCCAATGGTCAAATTAAAATAGATACCAGCAGGGAATTATTAGATCTCCCCTATTCCACTATTTCGGGCTTAATTTTTCAAATCTTGAAGATTGAAGGTCCTTTACATCTTACGGATGCCGCGCGGAGAATTGCTGACGCTTTAGGAAAAGGACGAGTGGGAAATAGAATATATGAACATATTTTCATTTCAGCCACCTTAGGGCATGATAGAAAAAGATTCTATATGGAATCTGAGTTTCTTTATGAAGATGAAACCAAAAAAGTAGAGTTAAGGGACAGAAGTAACTTACACAACTCTCTGAAGAATATTGAAAATGTACCTCCTGAAGAAATTCGGCTGGCGCTTTTGGAAACAATAGAAAAAGCTTTTTCTATTTCCCAAGAAGAAGCCATATCTGAAGCTTTATCAAAAATGGGGTTTGGTCGTGCCACTCAAAAAGCCAGTAAAGTCGTGAAAACGGAAATAAAAAAACTGATGAAAATGAGGAAAATTAAAATGGAACAGGAACGATTAATACTATCATAAAATTTTGTCACTTATGAATGAAGATCAAGCAGATACCATGATAAGTTTATTAGAATCTATTGATTCCAGGTTGGGAATTATTGAAATTAATACCTCGCCAGTTTATGATGCATCAGATATATGTTCAAGACTGGACGATATTCTTCAAGCAATCGAAAATAACACGTCCTCGGTCTATAACGCACAGGATATTTGTGAAAAGTTAGATGATATCATTTTAGGTCTAAACCAATAGGAGGATCAAGTTCTTGAGAGTTTAAAAATGACGCAACAGAATATTATTTAAAATAATGGATCCAGACCGTCATGAACGGAAATTCACCAATCATCATTTGGTTCTCTCTCCACCGATTTAGTTAAATCATATATAATCAGATTTACTTTCTCGTCTATTGCTCGATAGAGTTTTTTCTTCCCAGCCCAACCTTTAGGAAATTGTTCAACGGAAAAACTAGATTCTTGTTTATCAGAATAAATATAATTGGTTTTCCGTAATTATTTTTCGGTGATATTCGTTACTCCAAGAACGATATTTGTATAATATTTCAGGATACTCTTTTGGTTTCATTTAGCTGTGCACAATGTCCCGTATAAAAACAGTGCGAGCTTGTGAGCTTGATTGTCCGCAGGACAATCAAGCGTTGCAAGTGAGCACGGAATTTCGAATTGGGATAAGATTTGTCGCTTCCGTTGATTTTAACCTTTATCAGCATATGGCCAGATGGCGCATAATCGAAAGGAATAGTGTCAGTCACAAACGCTCTTGCAAGTTCAGCTGATTTTAGAATTTTCTTATTGGAAATAAAATTATATACTGATACACAGAAAAGAATAAGTATTATGAAAAACACGGAAGTTGCAACTCGTTTTGTTGTTCTCTTCATTTAACCTTTTTTGACTTTTTTATTTTTTTGTAATAGCTCACAACGTCCCGGTTAACGTAAGTGCGAGTTGGGGTACGCAATTGGTCTTTTATCTTCTATTTTTAGAGGTACTCAAAAATGCCATTTTTGACTGGTCTGCCGTATTTGTGTTAACCGTTGTTGCCCACAGTTTTAGTATGCGCCTCCTCCGCCGCCACCTCCAACAGAAATAACTCTTTTTGCTTCTACCTCTTTTGGCTTTTTAGTAGAATCATCAATTTCAGTTTTCGGGTTTTTGATCTGAAATGTTTTTACTCTAGCGTTTTCATTGTAGAAATAAACCCCCTTAGTCTTTAAAATTTCGAAATATTTGTTGTCTGCCACTGGATCAATCATTGGAGATAACCAGCCTTTTTTTATGCTTTCGTATATGAATAACCAATTCTCATCCATTAAATCCTCATTCATTAAGTCATCATCAAGGTCAGAAATGGAAACTGTACCATTAATTAATCCTCTGCTTTTTAAGTCTAGTCCAATTAGAATGGATATTTTATCGTTTGATGCAAAGATTTTCTCCGCTACTTTATCTTTAATTTTTAAGTCAAATTCTATACACATCCATAGTGCCCAAGCTATTTCATAGTTATGACCTTTAGGTAAATGTATTTTAATTATTTTCTTGACAATACTCCTTATTTTTTTCTTAGAAATTCTACTTCTATTTGAAGAAAGTATTTCAGTTACTACTGGCAATGTTCTTGGTTCTGTTATGCCTATTTTTAAAATTAAGGATTCATATAAATCCCAATTTTCATCAAATAATGGTAAATATTTTAAAACTTGTATCGTAAAAAGTAAAACCGAATCTTTTGGATTTTGAGCGGAATGCATAAGAGATAGACTAACGAACCTTTCAATATCTGTTAGTTGGGAATCGGCTCTTTTTCTAAAATTAAATGATCCTAATTCTATAGACCATTTACTATCAAAAGCAAATGGAGCTTTAGATATGCTAGTCTTTTCTTCATTTATGTCCAGCTGGTATTCAGTTAAAGTAGATTGTAAAAATTTAAATGCGTTCTCGGCATCAGAATAGCTGTCGCAGTAAAGAAAATAGTCATCAATAAAGCGAAACGATTTAATCTTTTTTAATTTACTTTGAAGAAGTTCATCTATTAGAGATGTTATTATTTCTGCTACCACTAAAGAAGTGTCAGGTCCTACAGGAATCCCAATAGTTTGTCCCGAATTTAGATTTCTTAGATCTTTATCAATAGCATTTCCCAGAAGAGAAAAGTCATTTCTATTTGCTTTTGCAGTTGCTTTCGTGTGTATTAACCACGGTATTGAGTGAGTATAAATTGTTCCATAGAACCTTGAAACGTCTGTTTTAACTTCATATAAGTTATCAAAAGATTTACCTAATCTTCTTCTTTTAAATTCTCCAAAGCTATGTTGAGGAATTAGTGTTCTAAGTTTCTGCTTATCAGGCGCAGGAGTACTGGAGGAAATTTGAGACTTTTTAAATATCTCTTCGATTTCAGCCCAATTATCAGCTATTGTTTTACATAGCTTTGAATGGTGCAAAGGATTAGGAATATTTACTATTCTTCTTGATAATTGTACTTTTGGAATTGAGAAATTACTCCATTTTGATTCCAAAAATCCTAATTTTTGGCTTCTACTCAACGAACTAAAATACGTATCCCATTCTGCTGTGATTTCGTCTACTTTTTGTGAAAATGTTTTGCTTTCGAATGGAGGAGGGAGTTCTTTAGGGAGATATCCTTTTTCAAGTAATTCTTTATGAGTCATTAATTTTCTTTAAAATTGTGGGCAACGTCCCGTATAAAAATCAGTGCGGGCTTGCCAGCGATGATTTTCCGCAGGAAAATCAGACGCAGCAAACAAGCACGGAGTTTCGATTAAGCACTAAAGATAGCATTGTTTTTATACATTGTGCCTGTTGCACAAGTTACTGAAATTAGGTAATTTCATGGAATGCAAGGCAAAAAAGACTATCAGGAAAAACTCTTCACTTCGTTTAGGTTGAGTGACCGAATTCCCAAAGAAAATTTTTATCGCAGATTAAAGGAAGCCCTTAACCTGGATTTCCTCTATCCGCTTACTCAAAAATTCTACGGCGGGAGCGGACAAAAAAGTATCGACCCCGTGGTGTATTTCAAGATCTGCCTGGTGGGATATCTTGAGAATATCACTACAGATCGTGGCGTGATGGACCACTGCGCCATGCGACTGGACATCCTTTATTTTTTGGGATATGATGTCGATGAGGAACTTCCCTGGCACAGCACCATAAGCCGTACCCGTAAACTTTTTCCCGATGATATTTTTGAAGAGGTCTTTACCCGGGTATTGAAATTATGCATTGAAGCAGGACTTGTAAGCGGCCATACACAGGCTATAGATTCAGCTCCCGTAAAAGCCAATGCTTCTATGGATAGCCTGGAGCTTAAAGTCCCGGCAGAAGATCTCGAGGAGCATCTCTCAAAGCTGCGTGTGCAAAGCAGCAGTGACCGAAAGGCCAAAGGGAACAAAGCTCCTAAAGAACAACAAAGTATAACGGCCAGTAAATCTGAACTACAGGAAATCAAGAGCCGAAACAAAAGATGGAGCGAAGACCAGGATATGAAACCCGGCGCAAAAAACAAAGGCAGTAAATACACCAGTAACAAAACCCATTACAGCCCTACAGATCCCGATGCGCGGATTAGTGTCAAACCCGGTAAGGCCAGGAAACTGAATTATCTGTGCAACATCGCCGTTGATACCAGGACAAATGTGATAACAGATGTACAAGCCTACCACGCAGATAAAAAAGACACTAAATACCTTCAGGACACCGCCGGGAGATTAAACAGACGTCTTCGCCGGGAAGGCCTCATCTGGGAAAATGTACTGGCAGATGCCGGTTACAGCAGCGGTGAAAATTATGCATATTTCGAAAACAAAGGTCTCACCACTTACATTCCTCCACACGGAACCTACAAGGGCGGGCCTGAAGGATTCCAATATTTCAAAGAAGGGAATTACTGGCTATGTCCCCATGGGAAAAAGGTAACTCACCGTAATCAGAAAATGGAAAACGGAAACCTAAAGGATAATTATTTTACTACAAGAGCAGATTGTAAAGGCTGTCCCATAAAAACCGCCTGCATCGGGAAAAGCCACGAAAAAAGGATCAACATTACCGCATATCGCGAGGAGTATGACAGGAATATTGAACGAATAAAAAGCAGGCGCGGCCGTTATATGAAAGGCAAACGCCAAAGCACGGTGGAGCCTGTCTTCGGAACTCTCAAGGAATTTATGGGCCTACGGAAAATAAACACCATCGGAATTCGCCAGGCAAACAAATGTATGCACCTGGCCGCCATTGCATATAACCTCAAAAAATATCTGAAATTCACAACAAAACGGGTAAAATCGGGAGCAGGACAGCTTGCTTCGCTTTCGCCTTTTAAAAACCTCCTCCAGGAGCTTATAAACTTACCTGTAAGACAACTTCATTTGAGTTATTAAGATTCTGAATTGAAGCCTAAAGTTCCTGAAAAAGGCTTATTTCAAATTGATTTTGCAGAATTAGAGGCTTGTGCAACGGTTACCATTGTTGGCAACTGGCTTTTTGCGACCAGAAGTTATTTTTATATCCTTATTTAATTCCAGGATTTTAGTCAGGAATGTATTGTTGGTTTTTGGGCTAATATAGATTTCGTCGTATTTATCATACTTTATTATCAAGCCATTTCTTGCAGTTGCAGGTTTTAATCCTGACCAGAGAGTTTTTCCTTCTATTATTTCTACTATCCGTTCAAGCTTTATTTTTCCACGTACTGGTCCGCTTTTATATTTTAATTCCGTTTGTGTAAGTTCGTATTCGGTTCCAAAATTCAACCACATTAAAAACCCGACAACTAATAGCATTAAAATATCCGTCCAAACAAATTCATAGCCGTTTGAAAATGCTCTAAACACAATAATCCCGCAGAATAATCCACTAAGTCCGAAGCTCAATAGTTGGAAAAATAAATCTTTTCTACTTTTAAATTTCATCTTCGAATATTCTTTAGCTTGTTGCCAACTCGTTATATCAAAAACGAATGTAAGATTTTAAAAGGTATAGCCACAGGATAACAGCAGGAAAAGCGAACTAACTGGTGAATTTATTACTGAAAAATTTAGAAAGAATTCATAGCTAAATCCCTTGTCAATTTAATGTACCTTCTTGTACCTTCAAATGTTACCCCGCATGTATAGGGGAAAGTAAAATAATGTATTGTGGGACAATTCCACAATGTAAAATTTTGGAATGCAATTGAATTTATAATTGATCCTTTGTACCAGCAAACATAGATCAAAAAATTTTTATCCGGAATTTCTATTAGATTATAGAAAGAATAATAGACTTAAGAAATCCCTTAGACTCCCTTTCATTTCATTTTGTTAATAGGTAAGTTGCAAAAGCGGGCTACTCAATCCTAAAGACTACCTTTAATAAATTTCAACTTCCATGTCCAGGACCTTACAACAATTTGTTTTGATTCTTCTCGCTGGTGCTTTATTACTACTCGCGGGATGGAGCAGCTATTCGGTCTATAAGTACTCTTCAGAAGTAGCCGATATTAAAAGGGATTACAGTGAGCTTAACAGTATCACCCATGGAATAATGTCTGTTAACATCTGGCGGGACCATCTTACTACAATGGTTCTAAACCGGATTGATGAATTTGAATTCACGGAGGCTCAGGAGGACACCCTGGTTCACCAGGTTGAAAACATACTTACGGCGGGAATCGACAAGGGAGCAGATATTCTGGATCAAAAACAGAAAGGAATTAAGGCCAAACTTCGAAAATTTGCAGTAAAGACCCTTGTGCCCGAAGATAAAATAAGAGCTCTTGTTCCCATGTTCGCCCAGACAATTGTCAATGAAATTCAGAAGCCGGAAAACAAGGAGGCTCTAAAATATGTAATTAAGAGCAAATTACAGGAATACAGCGACCTTACCTATGATGATTCCCAAATAGCAACCCTAAGAATAAAAGCGCTTTTGGATAAGTATGAGGTGGAAGACCTTATTGAATTCAATAAAAAAATTCCTGAAAAAATATTTGATCTGGAGGCTGAGACTTATTTTCACACCTATATTTTATTGGGGATTATTGGCGTATTTCTTCTCCTGTGGTGGCTGTTGAGAAATCAAAAAGCTGTACACACTCCGCTTTTCATTATTTCGGTCCTGGTATCTCTGGTGGTTTTGTTTTCGGGCCTTACTGCACCCATGATCGAAATTGATGCTCGATTTCAACAGGTTAATTTTTCACTAATTGGAGAAAGTATCACCTTCAATGATCAGGTGATCTTCTTTCAAAGCAAGAGCATCCTGGAGGTAATAGGAATACTCTTAAACACCGGCAAGATAGACTCGTACTTCGTAGGGTTTCTTATTCTTGTCTTTAGTATTGTATTTCCTGTAGCCAAGTTACTGGCTACACAAATTTATCTGGCAGGAAATGATAAAGCACGAAAGAACAAGGTCCTGAAATTCTTTGCTTTTAAATCGGGAAAATGGAGTATGGCCGATGTTTACGTGATCGCTGTTTTTATGGCTTATATAGGTTTCCAGGGAATACTTGATAACCAACTTTCAAATCTTAATATGGAAACTGATTCCCTGGTGAGTATTTCCACTAACAAAACCTCCTTACAACCGGGTTTTATGATTTTCATTGGTTTTGTACTGTTCAGTTTAATACTTTCAACTATACTTAAAAGGATAACAACTACAGAAAAAAAGATCATTAAGCAGGAAAAATGATGTTTGTTTAAGTTTAATCATCAGCATAAAATATTTCAGTCCGGAAACTCAAACTAATTTTATTGCTTCCGTAGCAAGCTGATTATATCATTATTAATTGCTACCTTTAACAAATTCGAAGTATGATATTTAGTCGTATATCTGGAGTCATTGATAAAAATGATTCAGAAGATAATTATAAGAAAAATCAGGATCTCGAGAATTATTTTGCCAATACTATAATTCCGCAGCTTTTCATCGATGGAAATCTTATTCTGAAGAAATTCACCCCTCCTGCGATGAAGCAGTTCTCTCTCACAGATGAGGACATAGACAGAGATATTCATGACGTGAAAGAAAATTTCCGTTTTCCAACTCTAATTGAGAACATAGAAGAAGTGATCCAAACGGGGGAGATCCTGGAGAAGGAAGTCCAGACAACAGACGGGAAATGGTTCCAAATGAATATTCTTCCCTATAGAGTTTTTGAGGAGAACAGGAACGATGGAGTAATCATGACTTTTGTGGATATCACGAAGAGAATAAAGGCTATAGGAGAACTTGAAAAATTAAATTCTGAATACCATACACTTATAGACGCTCTTTCCCACGACATACGGCAGCCGCTTTCGGCCATTGTGCTGCTTTCTGATGCATTGATAAATGCTTATGAAAAACAGAACACGCCTCAGTTCAAAAAGTATATAGCTACGCTTAAATCCAGCTCAAATGCCATGAGGGACCTGCTAAAAGATTTTATAGCAGAGAATGAGGATCAACCCGAACTGAACGCAGAACCGGCAAGGGTAAATATTGAGAACATAGCCCAGGACGTGATCGTTTCTTTAAAACCGGAAATCTTTAATAAAGGTATTTCTATATCTACCGATTTTCAGACTTCAGACATTATCTTCTCAAGAAATAATCTGAGAAGTATCTTGTATAACCTGCTGCGGAATTCCATAAAATATAAGAAAGCCGGAGAAGCCTTAAAGATCGTTGTTTCTACGGCTAAAAAAGATGGTCATGTACTTTTGAAGGTAAAAGATAACGGAATGGGAATCGCAGAGGAGCATCAGGATGCAATCTTTCAAAAATCTACCAGGGTGTCCTACAAAATTGAGGGTACAGGAATGGGTCTTTATATCATCAAACGTATGTTGATAAATAACGGCGGAAGTATTGAGGTGAAAAGCCAACTGGGAAAAGGCGCTACTTTTTCGGTTTTTTTTCCCTGTAAATAAAGAGACGTGAACTTTTATAGGACCTCCAACAATCACAACATCTCAGATCAGTAAGGGTTCACTAAAATCAACAATTAGTTTTCTAGAAAGCTGAAAATTCAAAAAATTTTCCAGAAATAATGTATATATCCATAGTTTTTCATCGAATTTTATCATTCACTAGAATATAGTTCTTTCTGGATTTTTGATATTCACCTGGTGAGATAAGTTTTAATTATGAAGGTAAAGTTGAAACTAAAAAGAGAGAAAACAGGTGAACTCTTTTCGATAAATCTTATTAAAAATAAAAGGTGAATTGTCCTGCCATTTTAATGTACCTTCTTGTACCTTCGTTTGTCACACCGCATATACTGGGAAAAGTTAAAAGATGTATTGAGGTAGTAGAAATTTGTCTAATTCGTAAATCTGATAAACAGCTAATACCTTCTGATTTAAAAAACTTTCTTTGAATTCACATTATATTGTGGATTTTCACAAACTTTCTCCCGACAAAGATAATAATATCTTTAATTTCACACTAAAGTGTGGATTTATATGTAATTTTACCACCATTCATAAATTCGTTCTCTTAATTCACAATAGAATGTGGATTAAGAGCTAAAGATTTAATAAATGGGAGCAACACAGAAAATTGGCCAGATGATTCAACAGCGCAGGGATCACTTGCGCATCACTCAGCGTCAATTAGCCGATATGGCTGATATTGGAATTAATACTCTATACAAGATAGAGACCGGGCAGGCTAATCCCACACTCCACTCACTACAGAAAATTACAGATATCCTGGGAATGGAAATCACCTTGCAAATTAAAAACGTAAGTTCTGAATGAGACAAGCTACTATATTCTATAAAGGAGAGGAAGCAGGTATATTAGAACAGCATGACGACGGAAGTTTTACCTTCCGGTATCTGGAAGCCTGGCTGGCTGATCCGGCAAATCCATCTATTAGTCTTACCCTACCCCGATCCCAACCGGAATATCACGCTGAATACCTATTCCCTTTTTTTTACAATATGCTTCCGGAAGGAACCAATCGACTAAGTGTATGTAAGGCAAATCGACTGGACATCGATGACTACTTTGGGATTCTTATGGCTACGGCCCGATATGACACGGTAGGAGCTGTTACAGTTAAAAAAAAATAAAATTTAAATGAAAGTAAATCATTGTCCAGGAACATTGGCAGAAGGATTCAGTACATATAGCAGAACCTGCTTAAAACATGTTTTTGATAGTCGTAAGGTTTCTCATGTGTTACCATATGAAGCACCGAACTCCAACCAACAAACAGATAAACTTTTTGAAGACAATCAACAGCGTATTTCAATATCCGGAGTACAGGAAAAATTCTCAGTACTTCTGGAGAAAAACAAGCTACGTCTCATCAAAGAAGGAGAGCAAGGCACTCATATATTGAAACCTATTCCACATTTTGGTAGGAAACGCGATCAAATGCCCGCTAATGAGCATTTAACCATGCAGATTGCTCGCCAAATATTCAATATTGAAACTGCAGAAAATGCACTCATCTTTTTCCAAAATGAAGCTCCCGCCTACATTACCAAACGGTTTGATGTAAAACCAGATGGCTCGAAAAAAGCCAAAGAAGATTTTGCCACCCTTGCCGGTAAAACGCCTCAAACCCATGGCGAACATTATAAATATGAAGGAAATTACCTCGAATTATTTGAACTGATGAAAAAGTTCCTTCCGGCTTATCGTATTGAAACGCCCAAATTATTTAAACTTTTGGTGTTTAATTATCTGTTTTCCAACGGTGACGCTCATTTAAAAAATTTCGCTATTCTTGAAACACCTATGGGGGATCACCGGTTAAGCCCAGCTTATGATTTACTCAATACTCGAATTCATGTAGATGATAGCAATTTCGCCCTGGAGGAGGGCTTGTTGCCCAAACACATGGCACAAACCACTATTGCCGGACAATTTAAAATTTTGGCAGAAAAGGTGGAAATCAAACCAAAGCAGTTTAATCAAATTATGGCGAGCATGCTGGAAAGTTCGGAAGAAATCGTCGAGTTGAGCAATGCTTCCTTTTTGGAGAAATCTACCCAGCGAAATTATATCCAGGATTACCATTATCGTTTGAAGCAACTGCAAAAAATTAATTCGTAAATCAATCTGTTAATTGGTGGCCACAAATTGCTTGTTCTTCTTCCTTCTAAATAGTTCAAGGCTTCACCTGGAGCGATAAAAAAAACCTTAAAGCAGAAAAAAAATTTAACCAGTATGATGGGAGAGAATTAGCGAGAATACCATGAAATTTTTGGCGATTTTAAAACATGAATTCCCCTGTCAATTTAATGTACCTTCTTGTACCTTCGTTTGTCACACCGCATGTATTGGGGAAAGTCAAAAAATGTATTGGGAAATAGAGGAATTGGTTAAGTAGTTAATAAGGGAGTCGTTGACTGGGGTGTCGTTAGTTCGTTAGTTCAGTAATTCGATAATCTGCTGTGTGAATCGTCGCAGATTACAAATCCGTGCCATCGGTTAATTCGCGAATGCGAGGTTCGTTAGTTCGTTAATGCGTGAATCTCGTATTAGGTCATTGCGGATTGCAAATCCGCGCCAGCGCAATATTAGGCTTACAAGTTTTTAAAAGCTCCTTCCCTTTTGTCAAGCCCCGATAGTTAGTCGGGGGGTGGCTTGATTGGCTACGACGATATTACTCACAACTCAAACCTCCACGGCCTACCAGGACCGGAAGGGTTTTGGCGGAGAAAAATTTCCGCAAATCTGAATTAGCTGCGAACTCTTTGGCCGATAGTTTTCGGCCTGAAAAACTACTCTTCTGTTAATGTTGGGATCCAATATATTGTTGAAGAGGTTTTGAATTTGACTCCTGTGAAAAGTCAACGCCATGAATTGCGGAAATCTTGCTTCTGAACCAGGTATCGAAAACGTGGTTTGATCCAGCAAGCTTTTTCATGAATTGCTCTTCACCCGGGCCCTCATGCATAACTACAGCTAAATCCCCTGAATCGCTTTCTGCTAGCCAGGCATCGTGCCGGGTAAGCTCATACCTCTTGTTGAAGTCTTCAAATTCTTTCTTTTTGGAGCCGCTGATTTCCTGCGACATTTTTTTCCAGTTTTCAACTTCACCCGCCAGAATTGGAATCATAAGTACACTCATAGTTTCTAAGTTTTAAAAATTAGTATTTAAGTAATCCGAAGAATGTTCGATTCCGGGGAAAGAAAAAGACGGAATACAACTTTTCCGTTTTAACGCTTAATCGATATAAGCTTTTGATTAGCAACAGTTAAGGTAATTCTTTTTTTGATCTTCCTGGAGAATCTTTCTTTAATTATTTTTTTAAATCTCTCTCCTTCTGCGCCAGCAAATTTTAAAAGCTCCTTCCCTTTTTTTAAGCCCCGATAGTGGATCGGGGTGTGGCTGGATTCACAACGACAATATTACTAGCACCTTAAAATTACCGGCCAATCAAGACGGTAGGGTTTGGGCGAGGAAGAAATATACTCGCCACCTGTAATAACTGCGGAAACCGGGGAGTCGGGAGTCGTTATGTTGGGAGACTTTAATTCCTGATTCATTAGTGTGAATCGTCGCGGATTGCAAATCCTCGCCATCCCGGTAAATAGGATTGACTTTTCCCTATTCCCCCAACACATTTATTAAATGGTTTCTACACTTTGTTTTTCATTGGCGGTATTTTTTCTGTTGACAATTATCAACGAAAGCGATTGCTTGAAAGAGAGAGAAAAAAAACCCGGGAAAGAGAACTACAACAAGCCAAAGAAATAGAAAAGGCTTACCACAACCTTGAGGTGGCCCACGAAAGGCTTAAAGCTGCCCAGGGGCAACTGGTGCAGCAGGAAAAGCTCGCCAGCCTTGGACAACTTACTGCCGGTATTGCACATGAAATTAAAAATCCGCTGAATTTCGTCAACAATTTCTCTGATGTTTCTATGGAGCTTATTGATGAAGCCCTGGAGGAGGTAGGTAATTTAGGGCAAAATGAACATTCAGAGAACCTACAGGAACTTTTGGTTGATATACAGTCGAACCTTATCAAGATACATCAACACGGTACCCGCGCCAATACTATCGTTTCATCCATGCTGGAACATTCCCGCGGTGGATCTGGAAAGATGGAACTTACCAATGTAAATACTTTGATAAAAGAGTATGTAAACCTGGCATACCACGGTATGAGGGCAGGTAAGGATCCTATTGATGTCAAAGTAAACTTTGACCTTGACCAGGAAATAGGAAAGGTGGAACTTGTTAGCGAAGAGTTTAGCCGCGTACTTATCAATTTGACAAAAAATGCCTTTGATGCCATGCGTGAAAAGGTCAAAATTGATAAGAACTATAAACCCGTACTGGATATTCATACCAAACGCCGGGACAAAACCATTGAAATAGCTATAGCCGATAATGGCCCCGGCATCCCCGATGGTATTAAGGACAAGATCCTGGACCCCTTCTTCACCACAAAAAAGGGAACCGAAGGAACAGGCCTGGGGCTTAGCATCACTCATGATATCATAAAAGCCCACGGTGGAGTACTGGAGGTGCAAACAACAAAAAATAAGGGCGCGGTTTTTATAATTAAGCTGGATACCAGTCTTGTACAAAAAGAGACCAATAAAGTGAAAAGGCAATTCCAGGACCCCGAAAGCCGTTAATCAAATGCTGTCCCATTAAAGATAGGCGAATGTATTTTAAGCCTTGCTATATACAGTCAAAGACCATATCAATCTTTACCAGGGGATGGTTTTGAATTCAAAATAGTTTAGGAAAATTCACGCTTTTGAAAATTGGGGAAAGTGTTGTTTTCCATACACCTATATTTTAGTCCAGGTTTTGTATTCCAGAAGCGGAGGCAGTCCAGACTCTTTTACCGGACAGTGTTGATTGGATAGACATCTTATAATTAACCTTCAAAAATCCAGGGCGGTGGAAGGTTAGAATAACAAAAATGGGGCAATAAAACCTATTCTCACCTCATTCTTATTATAATTGGACGCAGCGAAATTTTCAATGGCATAGTTGGAATGATCAAAATAACGGCCTATGTAAGCGAGGAAGAATTTGAAATTAAAATTTTTAAAGGGGCTGTAATAGATCGTGGGGATCATCCCATAGCTTCTTCTCATATGCTTCTGGCTATCCTCCACTTCAAGATAGGCGCTGCTGGTCATAAGGGTGAGCAGGCCCTGGAATCTGGGACTAAAACTATACTCTGCCCGTAACCAATTCTCAATATAAAGCACGTTTTCTGCTATCGAGCCATCGCCAAGAAGAGCTGTCATCACTCTCTTGGTATCTACCTGCTCAAAGCTGTAATGGAAATCGTACATAAGGGTAAAATCCCTGTCCTGGTATTTGTGGCCCAGGGTAAAAAAAGTGGTACCTCTTCTCTTGACTTCATTGGAATGGCTAAGGCTGTAAATGGTCTGCAACTTTCCGCCGAAAAAATTACCGCGCCAGTTGCCCACAAAAGCTACCGGCCAATCGGGTTCCTGAATATTTTCAGCAACTATATCCCCGTACAGGTCATCATAATGCATGGTGCGCGAGTTCAACACCTGCAACCCGAATTTATGGTTTTCAAAAACCTGATAAGTAATTCCCGCACCCGTTACAAATGCCAGGACGTTATTGTAAACATCATTATATTCCAGCACATACAGCGGACTAAACTCGTATTCATAGCCTCCATAGAAGGCGATCATCTTCCCCAGGAGCACATTTACCGTAGGGCTTACTTCAAGATCGATGTAGGCCAGTTCTATATCATTACCCAACCTGTCCAGGGTTTGCACCTCGCTGTTCTTATTAAAACGGTTCCTGAACGTAAAATTCACCCTCTCGTGCAATTTCCCTGAAATTCCCAGGGCTGTAAATCCATTCTGGAATTGTATGCCGTTGTAATAATTATCCCCGCCCCTAAAAGTGTAGGCCTGGAAACCCATACGCATATCGAAGGTGAAGTTTATGTTCTCGAGAAGCTTCATCTTTTCCACGGGAAAGATCGGTTCCCTCAGGGAGTCATTTACCTGCGGAAAGAACAGGAGAGGGAAGAACAGCAGTACAACTAAAACAAAAGACCTGATCATAAACTACTTTATGATTTAAATTAATGCGGAATAGAGGGCAAAACAGCCACTAATCTCTCTTCAACAAAAAATGATTTTCACTGAAGCATGCTTATAAATTTACTGAAAATTTCACCGACACCGGCTGCATCCCGGTTTTTCTTTAAAAGTTATTCAAAGACAAGGTTGGTGTTTTGGGAATTAAGATAGTCGTTAGTCGTTAGTCTTTAGTCGTTAGTTGCCGGCAGTGTTTGGGGTTTGGGGTTTGAAAAAATGTTGTCAGTTATGGGTTGTGGGTTCGATTTTTTGACGAGGTTAATCCTCTTTACTTTAAGGTTAATTGTAGCTTAAACACATAGTTTAAAAGGAGTTTATTAAAGGAGTTACACGGAGTTATGTGGGTTCCCCTCCTGCGGAGGGGTGACTGAAAGGCGGGGTGGGCACTGCGTGACTTCAAATATCCTCAAAGTAAAAGCGAACAAAGCGGGCGGTAAAAGTTGGGTACCCTTTTTTCTCTTCTCTCTTCTCTCTATTCTATTTTCTCTCCCCCCTACTCTTGTTTCTTGATTCTTGTCTCTTGGGTCTTGTCCATTTTGTTGCCGGGAATTTGGAATTTGGTACCTGGAATTTGTTCTTTTTTATAGTTCCTAATATCTTCTTAAGCCTATGGGCAGATTTGGTGAGAATATTTATTTTTAGAAGCTATGGGGAGGGAGATCACTACAGGAAAAGGAAAAAGGATTGAGATACTGGACATCTTGCGGGGGTTTGCACTTGCCGGGATCCTTTATGCCCATATGGTTTTCTGGTATACCGGCGCGGCTTTGCCCCCCGGGGTGTATTTTAAATATGATAGTTTACCAGACAATGTGGCCTTTGCGATCTTTGGAGCATTTGTTTTCGGTAAGTTCTTTTCTGTTTTTTCATTCCTGTTTGGGCTGGGTTTTTATCTTTATTTCCACAAGAGAAAAGACGAGGGAAATTTCAATACGACCTACCTGTGGCGTATGTTCCTGCTACTTCTCATTGGCCTGGCGCATCACAGTCTCTGGAGAGGGGATATCCTGGCGGTTTATGCTGTTTTAGGGATGCTCCTGCTGTTCTTCAGGCGGTTGCCCACAAAATTGCTTGCACTAATCTCCTTGTTTTTTATCATCAACCTGCCTACACATATCTATGAGCTCTTTCAGGTCCCTGCTGCTAAAGTCGAGTTCCCAATGGCATCCCAGGCCACCGACTATTATATGTTGATAAAATCTGGCGATCTTCAAACGGTGGTTACGGAAAATACCCTCTCCTGGGCTGCAAAAATGCAATATCAGCTGGAAAGCGGAAGATTCCTAATGACCCTGGGTTACTTTCTCCTGGGACTTTATGCCGGGAGAAGAAGACTATTCCGCAACATTGAGAAAAATCTGAAGAATTTTCAAAAGTGGAATAAAATTAGCCTAAACATTGTTTTGATCCTGCTTACTGCCGGCTTGCTTATGTACCTGTTCGAACTCGTCACCCTGCCGCAACTGGAAATAGCCCCTCCCCTGCAATGGCCGGCGGGATTACTTTTCAGTATCTATAATGCCAGCCTTACCATATTTTTCATAACCGGGGTAAGCCTGTTATATAGGAAGAAGGTCTTTCAAAATTTCCTCTCGCCCCTGGGAGTAATGGGAAGAATGGCACTTACCAATTACCTGCTGCAAACGGTTTTCGGACTGCTCATTTTCTACCAGTTTGGCCTGGGTCTCTTTGACCAAACCTCTCCCGCTATCAATATTCTTGTTGCCATCCTTATTTTTCACCTGCAACTCAAATTCAGCCAGCTGTGGCTACGGCATTTTAAACAGGGCCCGGTCGAATGGCTTTGGAGAAGCCTTACCTATTTTAAGTTCAAACCCAACAGGAGGAAGCCTAAGAAGAAGGAAGCTGTGATGGTTGAGGAGGTGAGTAATGGTTAAATGGTTAATTGGGGGCTGGTTGGAATCGTCGCGGATTACAAATCCGCGCCATCTGGTAAAAAGAAACAAGAATCAAGAAACAAGAGACAAGACAGAAGAGAGGAAAAATAGGCTCAGCGCTGCTGATTTTCCACTCCCCACTCTCCACTCTCCACTTCCCTCTTTAATTTGAGGTTAATTGTAGCTTAAAAACAGAGTTTAAACGGAGTTTTAAAAAGAAGTTGCACGGAGTTATGTTATGTAGGTTCGCCTCCTGCGGAGGGGTGCCTGAAAGACGGGGTGGGCACTGCGTGACTTCAAATATCCTCAAAGTAAAAGCGATGAAAGCGGGCGGTAAAAGTGGTGTGCCCTTTCCGCTATCCATTCTCCACTTTCCGCTTTCCACTTTCCACTCTCCACTCTCCAATTCCCCCCTTTAAATATTCGTGCATTCGTGGCCTTTAGAAATTTCAACTATCAAACACCAAATTCTAAAAAAGTAACAAAGGACCAGGAATAAAAACAAAAAACAGGCCTTACCCTTTAGGATAAGACCTGTTTTCACTAAAACAAAAGGATTAATTATTTGCAGATATCTGCCCGCGGATTTCTCCTCCGGGGTTTTGAGAAGTGTGGACATTTACATAAGCACCTTCAGCCAGCATAATATCAACAAGTTCAGCCAGGGTATAACCGGTTACCATATCATCTGTAATCACCCCTTCGGCCAGGACTCCGCTGGTTCTGCCTTCCGTGGGTTGGTTGTAAAGGGTTACAGCCACTCCCCCATTGGTACCACGTGCTCCAATATGGATGTGGGCAGCCGCTACCATCTCAATATTGGCTACAATCAATTTGTAGGACAGGCTGCTGCCATCTTTGCTCAGCTTAAAAATTGTTTGGCCTGTGGCCTCTGTATCAACCGGATTAGGTACCTCCTGCTCCCCGGTAAGATGAGCCTTGAAACTTTGGACATTTTTAATGTGAGCTTTTTGAAGGTCCTCTTCCATTTGAAATTGTGCATTCATTACTTCCGGTTCCATCGGTTCCTTTTCACAGGAGGTAAAAACAAATAGAAAAGCGGCGAGATAAAACATGTAGTTTTTCATAATATTGATATTTAATGGGTTAATAATCATACTACTTACGTATTTTAAACCCACTGCGGTTTGTGAGAAAGTATTAATGTTTTCCCAAAAAATAATGTTACCGGAAGGGAAGTGGGTAGTCGCGGATTGCAAATCTGCGCCATCTGGAAAAGAAACAAGAACCAGGAGACAAGAGACAAGAGACAAGAGACAAGAGATAAGAGATAGAAAATGAAGGTTGGATTGGAAATCCGCGCCATCTGGAAAAGAAACAAGAACCAAGAAACAAGAGACAAAAGATAGAAAATGGAGGATTACAAATCCGCGCCATTGGATTAAAAGTCTACGCCATCGGGTTCAGGAAAACCTTTCAGTGTAATCCGCTAGAATCCGTGTAATCATAAATTTCCGTGTAATCATAAATTTTCTTTCAAGGCGTTCATATCAATTTTCTTCATTTTCAGCATTTTCTTCATAGCCAGGTTTGCTTTTTCCTGGTCGGGATCATTCAGCAAAGCATCCATACCTTCCGGCACCACTTGCCAGGAAACACCAAACTTATCCTTCAGCCAGCCGCATTGTTGCGCCTGGGGATCGCCACCTTCGGTAAGCTGTTCCCAGTAATAGTCAATCTCCTGTTGATCCCTGCACTGCACAATAAATGATATCGCCTCATTGAAAGGAAAGTCATTCTCCATCCCGCTGTCCATCGCCATAAAGGTTTCCTTCAGCAGCTGGAATTGTGCATGTTTTACGGTGCCAACGGCATACTCATTTTTATCCTGCTCCTCATACTTAAGTATCCCCTCAATTTCGGAATCTTTAAAGACCGAGGTGTAGAAGTGAATAGCCTGCTCTGCCTTCCCATGACTCTTGCCGGTGAAGAACAGCAGGGGGCATATCTTTTGGGAAACCTCCTGCCCGCTGTCCTCTGTCATGAGCTGCCAGTTGAGGCCGTACCGGTCCTGCAACCAGCCATACCTGGGGCTCCAGTCGTAGGCGGCCAGTGGCAAAAGGGCCTTCCCGCCGGCATACAGGTTCTCCCACAGGTGATCTATTTCATCCTTATCGCAAATCACAAAGAATGAGATCGACGGATTGAATTTAAAGTGTGGGCCTCCATTCAATGCCAGGAATTGATAACCTTCCAGCACAAAATCTATGTTCATCACGCTTCCCTCCTCCTTTTGATGGATCTCCTGCCCCACCCCGGGATACCTGGTAATAGTTTGTATAGCCGAATTTTTAAAAAGGGAAGTATAGAATTCAACCGCTTCTTCAGCATCTGAATCAAACCAGAGATGAGGAATGATCTTTTGATTTATCTTTTCCATTTTTTCTGAAATTTTTAGTCTTTGTCCATCAAAAATATCCCATCTCACCAATGGAACATTCTAAATTGAAATTTTGATAACCAGTAATCTACCAAGGTCTCTTGTCTCTTGTTTCTTGTTTCCTGGCTCTTGGCTCTTGTTTCTTGGCTCTTGATTCACTGGCGTCCGGTAAAAATAGTATTTCCTGATTTAATCTTTATAAGCCTTGATTCTACCTCACTTCGATTTTTATTTTCAATCTATGGGGGTCCTATGTCAAAAAGGTTAGGGGCAAGCTGTATATTTTTAGGATAAATGTTAGGATCTGCTGATTTTAAAAGTAAGTCTGTAACTCTCACATAATTCATTAAATGAAGTCTAAATAGCCCGCAAATCACCGAATAAGATAATCTACAACGTCGCGACCCTTTTCGAGCTATTTGGACCAGTAAATCTGCTATAAGTGCACACCAGATTTGAATACGTATTGCATTCTCATTATCGCCAATAAAGCTGGTGATCTTGAGGTTTTGCTTGAGTCTTTTAAATAAAAGTTCAATTTGCCATCGCTGCTTGTATATTTCTGCAATAGTGCAGGCAGCCAGCTGCATATCATTGGTAATAAATTCAATTTCCCGTTGCTCTTTGTTATCATAAAACTTTATAATGCGGCATTTTACTTTTTGTTTTTGTTGGCTATGCCCTAATTCTGCTCTACAGTCTCCCAATATGCCATATTGCTCATCCTCCTTAGTTAAGAGGTTATAATTCCCCCAAGTTACTTTGCATCTTTTGTGCAGTCGGCTTACAAAACTGACATCGTTTTTACTCCAATGAATAAATAAACCAAAATTTAAGTATGCCTTATCAAAAACTACAATAGTCTGTGCAGGAAGTTTTTTAAATCGGGGCATAAAATTTTTATCATTTTCCGCTGCCTTAGTAATCATTATTAAGGAAGGAACCTGTTCTTTTAGCCACATTCCTGTATGTATTTTGACACCTCCTTTACGCCTCCCATTGGCCATAGCGTTACCACAGGCCTTCATTATATTCTTGAATAACGTAACAGTGGTAGAGTCAACCAAAAACAGCCTGGAGAGCCATTTTTCATTTTTAGGTATATTGCTGTCCGAGAAAAAACGATAGTGCTGCTTATATATGCTTATAAAGGTTTTTTCAAACAACTCAGAACACCGGCGCATATTAGCATCACTCACGGTGCTTCTGCATGGCATAGAACTCATTCCTAAATGTTTTAAACTTTGATTATGTGCTGCTAAACCAGAGCATAACTCACGTAGTCCGCCAACATTCTCAATAACCGCAAACAACATACAGACCAGGTGATCCCAGGATGTAAATCGTTTGGTATAGCGATCTGTACCTAATTGGCCAACTAAACGGTTAAAATTGCTTCGGGGAATAAAAGATAACAGCTGTCCGAGAACTGGCATTCCAGAATTTCTTGTAATTTTGTCCATAATGTCCGCTTTAAGTGGAACCTTTAAAGGGAGTCTGTGGTCGAAAACGAGGACTCCCTTTTTCCATGGTATTAAGGTAGGATTTAATTTGGTTTACCGGACGCCAGTGGCTCTTGATTCTTGATTCTTCCCGCGACACCAATGGGATTTTAATCTTCCTTGATCCCACTCACATAGGAAGTCATTTTCTTGATCTTTAGGGCCTCCTGTCCTGTAAACTCGTAGAAATCGGCAAACCCAAAGCTCTTTATTTCACCTGTAGGTTCTTTGATCTTCATCCTGCCGTTTGCTGCTGCAACCCCATCCTGTATAATAATTTGCTGCAGCTCCATCTCCAGGGTCTCTATGTTTTTCATTGGTTCCATAAATTCCTCCACAGCTTTTTTGCCTTTCATGGTCTTTTCCCCAATAAATACCCATTCAATATCGTCGCTCATATGGCCGAGGATAAGATCCAGATCATTATTTGAAAAGGCCTCATTAAATCTTCTGATGAATTCTTCTTTATTTTTCATAATCCAGGAATTTTAAATACAGATAAAGTTACTTAGATTTATGCTGAAAAATAAGGGGTTACACCGACAGCTTTAAGGGGTGATTGCGACAGTTTTCGGTTTTCGGTTTTCTGTTTACCGTTTACTGTTTTCTGTTTTCTGTTTGGGTGCGGTTTTCGGCAGTTCATGTTTTTGTCTCCATACTGGTTCTTGATTCCTGTTTCCTGTTTCCTGTTCGGTTTTCAGTTCGTGTAATTGTCTCCATACTCCTATTCACTCTCTCTTAGTCTTGTCTCTTGGTTCTTGTCTCTTGGTTCTAGATTCTTGTTTCTTGTTTCTTGTTTCTTGTTTCCTGGAAGGTACTGGTTGTTGATTATTGGCCGCAGGAGTAGAAGATCCGGCTTTGATTGCGCCCCTTCAGGGCTTTTTAAAATCTGATTTCCCGAAACGATGGGCTTCACCCATCGCTAATCTATTTCGCCCCTTCAGGGCTATTTTTGAATGGTTAGGTTCATGAGCTGGAGGTCACAGGCGCTATCAAAATTCCCTTTTACGAAAATTTTCCCTCGCCGCAGATCCAATTCTGTATTCAATACTTGGTGAATTTTATCACTGTTTTGCGGATAGTAAATCCGCGCCATCGGATCTATAAACTTGAGGCACCATGCGCGATCAAAATTACCATTTCCAAATTTTGTTCTCAACAGGAATCAAGCCCTGAAAGGGCGCCATCTGTCAGCATCCCGTGAAGCGGGATGATATATCCAGACAAGTCCTAAATAGCCCTGAAGGGGCGTAATCAAAATTCCACGGTTGGATAATTGATACCAAAAGTAAGTCGGATCTCATATTTATTCAGGAAACACCTCCTTCAATTCGATCTATCCTGCTGCTAATCGGGGATTAATTTTCCCTTTCGCTATCCCTACAGGAAAAATTCTATCGAAAACCTGGTGAACCCGCGAAGAGTATCCAACGACTTTCTTCTCTCCTACCTTTAAATAATTCTTCTCGAACTGGGGATTCTACCGCAAGAGAAATTTTAAAAATTTCTCAATTCTGCAGGCAAAATGCACACATTTATATTTCTATATGATTTATATGGAACACATTAGCATAAAATTTAATATTTTCCTAAAAAATTTAAAATATTTTTTAATTTTGAGCCTTTCACACCTCACTTTCCCTACAAAGTGTTTTTTTAAAATTGCAGCTCTTTTTGCTGTTAATTCTCTTAAGCAAATACTTTGATCCGAATTAAGCAACTACCATCTGTTAGAACCTGGAGAATTAATGATTAAGCCTCTTACCTCCCTTAGGTTTATCTTTGCTTTTATGGTATTTTTAAGTCACCTGGACTGGATGCCCGCGAGTGAAAAAATGTTTTATAAGATCTTCGATAACTTATTAAGCAAAGGTTATATAGGCGTTAGCTATTTCTTTGTCCTAAGTGGTTTTATACTAACCCTTAACTACAAAAAACGTCTTTTAAAAAAGAAGGTGAGCACAAGAAAATTTTGGGTGGGACGTATAGTCAGGATCTATCCTTTACACCTTTTTACTTTATTGCTCTCATTGCCTATATTTATTAGCGGAATTCTAGAAGAACCTTCTTCGTGGCTCACCGGCTTTTTAAGTAATGCTTTCCTGTTACAAAGTTTTATTCCTGCAGAAGATATATATTTTGGTTTTAACGCGGTTTCCTGGAGTATATCCAATGAACTCTTTTATTATCTCCTTTTCCCTGGCCTACTGTATCTACTTTATAAAAAAAAGAATCTGGTATTTTACTTTTCTATTTTTATAGGAATTATGCTTTTGGCAATGTGGATAAGTAAACCAGAGCAGTACATTTTTCTTTTTGCTATAAATCCCTTATTCAGGATTTCTGACTTTATAATGGGCATGCTACTATACAGGATATATGAAACCAAAATTTTTTCGAAATATTTTGAGAATGCACGCACTGCAACTCTTCTGGAAGTAGGTGCTATAGCTTTGTTTTTTATTTTCTTTGGGTTTCATTCCTTTATACCGGTCCCGCTAAGAATATCAATGTTTTTCTGGCTTCCTATTATGGCACTTATATTTATTCTGGCACACCAGGCAGGAAGAATTTCTTACTTGCTTTCCCACAAAAGATTAATCCTTCTTGGGGAGATAAGCTTCAGTTTTTACATGCTTCATGGTCTTATTATGAGATATATCCTGGCGTTGGACCGGCGTATTAAGTTGGTGGAACAGGAATATGTACTAATGCTAATAAGTTTTCTGGCAGTGCTTATTGCCAGTTATTATTCTTATAATTATCTGGAACGACCTGCAAATGTCTATCTTAAAAAGAAATTAAGCCCAGGACAGGTACCATTAACACCCACATTAGAAAAAATTGCAGCGAAGAAGAATATTACTTAATCTTACAGATTGCACATCTGCGCCAATGAATTATTCGGTAATTCATAAATTCTAGTAATTAGGTGCTTTTTTAAAAAATTTTAAAAGCTCCTTCCCTTTTTCAAGCCCCGATAGGGAGGCGGGGGATGGGTTGATTGGCTTTGGCAATCATTCTCGTAATTAAAAACTCCCCGGCCAATCAGGACGGAAAGGTTTTGGCGGGGGAAAAATATTCTCATAATCCTATATAACTGCGGAAAACGGAGATTCGAAATCGTGAATTCGGGATTCATTAATTCGAAACCTGGTGAAGGGATCGTCGCGGATTACAAATCCGCGCCAATGGTGGAAAAAGAACCAAGAGACAAGAGACAAGAACCAAGATCCCAGCCCCAATAAAGAGGACGAAAGAGAGGAAAAAAAGTAAATCATATTACAAATCCGCACCATCCCTTTTAGTAAAAACTTAAAAGCTCCTTCCCTTTTTTCTAGCCCCGAGAGTGGATCGGGGGGTGGATTGATTGGCTTTGGCAATCATTCTCGCACCTCTAAACTCCCCGGCCAATCAAGACGGAAAGGTTTTGGCGGGAGAAAAATATTCTCGTAATCCTATATAACTGCGGAAGCCGGATATTCGAGAATCCTGAATTTGGGAAGCTGGAGAATGTATCGTCGCAGATTACAAATCCGCGCCATCGGGATTACAAAGCCGCGCCATCGGGTTCGGAAGTTTGAGGCACCAGGCGCAATCAAAATTACCATTTCCAAATTTTGTTCTCACCAGGAATCAAGCCCTGAAAGGGCGCCATCTTTCAGCATCCCGTGAAGCGGGATGATATATCCAGGGAAGTCCTAAATAGCCCTGAAGGGGCGTAATCAAAATTCCACGGTTGGATAATTGACACTCAAAATAAGAAAAAGGTTATTTAATTGGCTAGTTCAGTTAGTTCGGGAAGGGTACTGGCGGGGGAAAAGTATTCTTGTAATCCTAAATAACTGCGGAAGTCGGATATTCGAGAATCGTGAATTCGGGAAGCTGGAGAAGGGATCGTCGCGGATTACAAATCCGCGCCATCGGGTAATTGACACTCAAAATAAGAAAAAGGTTAGTTAATTGGCTAGTTCAGTTAGTTCGGAAAGGGTTCTGGCGGGGGAAAAATTTTCTCGCAACCACCCGGTTTACTGCGGAAACTAATATGGAAACAAAAATATATACCCATGTCCGTTTCTTACAATGAAAAGACAAATAACTTCCTTATATTGAGTCGTTTATTAATTTTAAGGTAAAACAGTGCCTGAAATTATATATACAAGACATTACTTCCCTACATCAGTTAGCCCACGACCGTTATTATTATTAATTCATTACATAAACTACCTGTTATGAGAAGCTTTATTCTTTCCTTTCCGCAAAAATTCCTCTATCTCTTCATTCTTACAATGTTCCTTTCATCCTGCAGTTCAGATGATGATCTTGTGGTTCCTGAAGATCCTATAGGAGCACCAATAGAGAATCCCGTTGAAACCCCTTCAGAAACACCAGATGAAGATCCCATGCCCTGGCAGCCACTGGGAGGTGGAATGGATGATACAGTTATGGACCTCCTTGTCTTCGAGAACAACCTGGTGGCAGGAGGCTGGTTTGAAAAAGCCGGGGATGAAAATGTGAGTTTCGTCGCACAATGGGACGGCACTTCCTGGAGTAAAATGGGAAGCGGGATGGATGATATCGTATATGCCTTTGCAGACCATAATGGCACCTTGATCGCCGCGGGCTGGTTCAACAACGCCGGCGGGCAGAGTGCCAAATATGTCGCCAGCTGGGATGGGAATGACTGGCAACCTATGGGTGCCGGAAGAACAGAAGCTACAGTCGCCCTTACCATATTCAATGATGAAGTAATTGCCGGCGGCTATTCAGAAACCGGTGGCGAGGACAGCAACCGTGTGGCCAGGTGGGATGGAAACCAATGGCAAAATATGGGCACCGGCATAAATGCTGCTGTATGGGACCTGGAGGTCTATAAAGATGAACTATATGCCGGGGGCTGGTTTGATAAAGCAGGAAGCCAGACCGTAAATTATATCACCCGCTGGGACGGCAATAACTGGACGGCCCTGGGCACCGGCCTTAATGGCGCGGTGGAAGTGCTGGGCATTTTTGAGGACGGTCTTATCGCAGGCGGGGCCTTCACCACAGCCGGTGGGGAACCTGCAAACGGGATAGCCCGCTGGGACGGTTCGCAATGGCATGCACTGGGCGATGGAGTAGATGGAAGTGTTTATGCACTTACCGTTTACAACGATCAACTAATCGCTGCCGGTACCTTCGAAAATGCCGACGGGAAACCTGCAAGCAATATCGCCATCTGGGATGGGGAAACCTGGAATGCCCTGGGAAGCGGTCTCAGTGACTGGGTAATTGCTTTAACAAATTATGAGGACACCTTTGTTGCAGGAGGGGATTTTCAAAGATCTGGTGAGGATTCCGTGAACTTCATCTCCGTATACGAGAAACCGGAAGAGTAAGAGTAACACGGGGTTAAAGATTCGAGAATCGTGAATTCGAGATTCGTTAATTCGAAATCTGGTGAATGAATCGTCGCGGATTATAAATCCGCGCCAACGGTGGAAAAAGAACCAAGAGACAAGAGACAAGAACCAAGATCCAAGATCCAAGACTAATAAAGACGAAAGAGAGGAAAAATATAAGTCAGATTGCAAATCCGCATCATCCCGTTTAGTAAAAACTTAAAAGCTCCTTCCCTTTTTTCAAGCCCCGATAGAGAGTCGGGGGATGGCTTGATTGGCTTTGGCGATCATTCTCGCACCTCTAAACTCCCCGGCCAATCAAGACGGAAAGGTTTTGGCGGGGGAAAAATATTCTCATAATGAATCGTGGCGGATTACAAATCCGCGCCAACGGTGGAAAAAGAACCAAGAGACAAGAGACAAGAACCAAGATCCAAGATCCAAGATCCAAGACCTAAAGACGAAAAAGAGGAAAAAGAGGAAAAAATATAAGTCAGATTGCAAATCCGCACCATCCCGTTTAGTAAAAACTTAAAAGCTCCTTCCCTTTTTTCAAGCCCCGAGAGTGGATCGGGGGGGTAGATTGATTGGCTTTGGCAATCATTCTCGCACCTCCAAAATCCCCGGCCAATCAAGACGGAAAGGTTTTGACGGGGGAAAAATATTCTCGTAATCCTATATAACTGCGGAAAATGGAGATTCGAGAATCGTGAATTCGGGAAGCTGGAGAATGAATCGTCGCGGATTGCAAATCCGCGTCATCGGGTTCGGAAGTTTGAGGCACCATGCGCGATCAAAATTACCATTTACGAAATTTGTTCTCACCAGGAATCAAGCCCTGAAGGGGCGCCATCTGTCAGCATCCCGTGAAGCGGGATGATGTATCCAGACAAGTCCTAAATAGCCCTGAAAGGGCGTAATCAAAATTCCACGGTTGGAGAATTGATACTCAAAATAAGAGATAGGTTATTCAATTGGCTAGTTCAATTAGTTCGGGATTTCATAGGTCGTAATTCCTTTCAAGGATTCGTCGCGGATTACAAATCCGCGCCATCGCTGGAAGGGTTCTGGCGAGGGAAAAATATTCTTGCAATCCCGCCTAACTGCGGAAACCGGGGATTCGAGAATCGTGAATTTGGGAAGCTGGAGAATGAATCGTCGCGGATTACAAATCCGCGCCATCGCTGGAAAAAGAACCAAGAAACAAGAGACAAGAACCAAGATCCAAGAACCAAGAACCAATAAAGAGGACGAAAGAGAAGAAAAAATTGTAAATCAGATTACAAATTGGCGCCATCTCGTTCAGGTTAATTCAATTAATATAAGTAGCCAATTTTTCCTACATTTACCTACACCCCAATCCTATAATGGAAATCGATAAATTTCATCAACAAACAGACCTGAATCTTGAGCTTTTCTTTTCACTTTCTCATGATTTCCTATGTATAGCCGGTTTTGATGGCTACTTTCGAAAAATAAACCCTGCATTTATAAAAGCCATGGGATATACCCGGGAAGAACTTTTTAGCCACCCTATAAGTCATTTTGTTCACCCCCTGGATAAGGAAAAGACTGCAGAGACCCGCGCAAAAATTTTAGAAGGAATTCCTTTGGTTCACTTTCAAAACCGCTACATCACTAAAACCGGCGGGATCATTTGGCTTACCTGGACCTCAGTTCCGGTACCGGAAAAAGAATTGATATATGCTATTTCAAAAAATATTACGCATATAAAACAACTTGAAGAAGATCGGCATTTCAGGATAAGGGATCTTACCTCGGTAAATTCAGGATTAACAAAATTGAGTTACACTACCTCTCACGATCTGCGCGCACCGGTAAATAATTTAATAGCTCTTTTTGATCTATTGGACCTCACCAAAATTGAAGATGAGGAAACCTTGTTATACCTTGATATGTTAGAGAAATCCATTCTCAAATTAAAAATTACCCTTAACGAGCAGGTGGACCATCTCAGGGAAAATCAACTTTTAAAACCGGGGTTGGAGGAGGTTAATTCAAAAGAGATCCTGTATAATATTATAGATTCTCTTAGGTCTATTATTGATACTACAGGAACAACCTTCGATATTGACTTTTCAGAAATTGAAACCCTTCGCACCAACAAATTTTATCTGCACAGTATCTTTCTTAATTTGATCACTAATTCGATAAAATATTCCAAACCCGGGATCCCTCCACAAATAAGCATTGTTTCCAAAAGAACTGCGACAGGTGTGGAAATTGAATTTTCAGATAATGGAATTGGATTGGATATGGAAGAAAATGGAAATAAATTATTTGAATTGCACCAGGTGTTTACCAACCATCACGATAGTAAAGGTATTGGGCTCTATTTAGTAAAAAGTTATATGACCAGCCTGGGAGGTACTATTAAAGCCAGCAGCGAAAAAAATGTGGGGACTACTTTTACTTTATGTTTTAAGAGTTAAACATCTATTATGAAACCCTCAACCTGTTCTCGATACTCTCGCTGCCGGTATCTTCCGCACCGGGATAATTAAACTTTTCCAGCAATTGAACGTAATCCTCATTTGTCCAGAATTCTTTGATCTCATCAACCGTCTGGACTTCCTCTATTTTCATTGTGTATTTCATCGTGAACTTTTTATTCGAATGTTATATTTTCCGAAGCGGGCAGTATAATCTAATTAAATGACTAAAGGCTTGTATGAAGTCACAACTTTTGGTGGAGGGGATTGGTTAATTGGGGATTGGTTGATTTACGTCAGGTCGGGGATTTAATGATTGGTTGTCCCGCAATTAAAAATCTGCTACAATCATTTTAGTCCTTTTTCACATCCACGGTCCTGTCAAATGCCAAACCGCTATGGCCCTGTCCCCTACCGGTTTGTTTGCCGGCGCCAAACCAGTTAACAACTTTACCGTTGTACCAACGTGCCCGTTGAAAATTTTGAAATACCCGAATTCCCGCGCGGGGTACTTCTTCTTCGTGAATGAAATAGGGTTTTATTTGTAAAAGGTCCAGGCCATCCCTTAATATTTGGGTACGGGGTTTAACTTTTTCGATGTTTTCAGGATTGTCATTTTCGAGAATGCGGGGCATAGAAGCTCTTTGCAATTGGATTTCAGTGTCACTCACCGACGTCTGCACCGGGATAAATGGAATCCAGTTTTCCGGTACGCTATTCATGATCTCATAGCGTATTTTAGCCTGATAATTAGGCTTATTTTCTTCTGCATTAGCATTTCCTAAAGATCTATCAAGGATTTTTTGATAAAACCCGTGCAACTCATCGGCAGCCTCGCCACCAGGTTTAGGGGAGCCGGTAGATAACGGTACCTTTTTTTCTATTGCCCATACCATATTGGCAACTTCATCCCGTAAAAAGTATACTTCCTCCAGCGGTTTTCCCTGCTGGATCTTTTCTACGGTGGGCAGGACAAGTAAACTATTATCGGCCGGTTGCCGCTGTTCCCCTTTCCGGCTAAGGGCAAACATGTTCCATCGTTTCCAGTCGTCATCCAGCCCTTTTCCCGCGGCTTCTATCCACAGTTTTTCACCAAAAACGTTCGTCACAGAAAGACCTCTTATATCGGCAATACTTCCGGCAGGAAGTGTTAACGGTACGATGAACCAGTCATTGGCGTATACTAGCCCAAATTCCATAAACAGCAGCTTGTTGACATCTGTAGTGTCAGGTTTAATATCTCCAAAGTTCACCCGGCCATCTTCAAACTTCCACCAGCGGGTATCGGGCATTCCATCAAAGTATACAGGTACGGGAAAAAAGGAACGGGTTTCCCGGCTCTGAACATTCTGTGGTAGATTGCCGGTTTCATTCATTTCCAGCTCACCGTTATTGGGGGCTACGTCCAGGTTATACCAATCCAGATGCCCGTGGTAATATTCATCGGCCACCATTGTTTTTTTTGCATTTCCTTCCGGAGCAGATACCTCAAAAGCATACTCCATGCGGGAAGGATCCCAGGCGTTATTCTTTTCTTCTTCCGGCTGAAGGAATAAGGTCTCATACCATTTGACAAATTTTTCGCCCAGCTCATCGAGATCCTGATTCCCGGAATTGACAATAGTATCTGAGGCTTTATGAGCTGGGTTTTCCTTCAGGTATTTGTAAAATGTATAACCATCCATACTTCGTCCGGCGATTGCCATGCTTAATTGCCAGGCTTCGGGATGTGCCACGGTAGTGGCTTGAGATTTATCTTCCGGATCGGGCAACTCGAAAGGGTATCGCTCTATATATTCTTTCCTTAAATCATTAGGATGCATTTTTATGAGTTTAAGCCATTGCCTCCCCATAAGCAAGCGAATATCCAGAGATGTTTTACTACCTGCCTGCTCAAACTGTAACTTTTTTTGTTCCACCTTCGCCTCCAGCGGGACCTCATCATCATAGGTTTGAACAGCGTTGTTTGCCGCCTGATATTTTGTTATGCGCGTTGTGGCCAGCTGCACTTTTGCAAATGCCGGGGAACCGGCATCCTCACCCTTGAACTCACCCATTTGCCACTGTTTCGTTAGCATCCATAAGGGATCCCGCACTTCAGCATTTAAAACCCGGTCAAAATCATCTGCCCGGGGCCTCGCTTCCAACCGGTTCCACATGGTTATTGCAGACAGCAATTTTTCATCAAAAACCTGTTTGAAATTGTCTATAGCTATATATTTATTCATGAGGATCGGTATTTAATTTATGGTAAACCAGGTTATTAAAAGAATAATTTAATGACGCGGTAATAGGATGCACAGTGACCGGGGAAACGGTAGCCGGTAAAAACCTGGAATAACTGGTTTTATCAATATCTCCTGGTTCCACCGCTCGTTTTTTGGCCTGGTCCAGAGTGTCATTTACCGTCTCGAGTAGATCTTCCCAATTCCAGCTGCCGGTAAACTTTGTAGGCAGCGCGAGCAGCATCACCTGTGGGGGTTCACTGTTTGGACGGTCATAGTGAAAGGTAGCTCCCACATCTTCAGTTTTTGAAGGAATAAGCTCGGTCCATTCGTCCAGTAATAATCCGCATTGTCTTTTGCTTTTATCAAAAACAGTAGCATAATGAGCTGTGTAAAGCAGCCTGTCCTCAGCCAGATTTTGATCTTCCGGAAAAGGCAGGGCCATCCAGTTATCTCCCTGTCGAAAAGGCAACTGAACAGGCCGCAGGTCTGGACTATTCTCTGTAAAAGCTTCACTCATCATGCAAAGGCTTTCCCAGGCTTTGGCCTTTTCCCTCACCCGCGCCATACCGTACAACCAGTCATCCACAGGGAAGTTTATTTTCTCTACCTCTTCCAGATGTTTTAATAACCCGTCGTCCCTTAGTGAATTTGCCCATTCTTCAGCATTTTCCTGTGGCATTTCGAACTCAGGGATCATTTTAAAATCCTCTCCAAAAATCTGGCCTCCTGCTTCCTGCAACAATTCCACGCGTTTTTTCCCTGCTTGAAGAAGAATTGCTTTGCTTAAAAGTTCCTGTGCTTTATCAAGCCGTTTTTTTAAATCCTTTTCCAGGCTTTGGGCGTGGGAAGCTAATTCCTCCATAAAAAGTAATACCTGATCTTCCTGTGGTGTTAATTCAAACTCCTCTAAATCATAATCTGTAACGGGTAAATGTTTTTTTACCTCTTTAAGAAGCTCGCTTAGTGAATATTTCTCATTCTGTATATCTTTAAAAGCGTCCTTCGATTTAATAAAATTGCTTTTAATTAAATCAAGTTTCCCTTTATAGACTACGGCATCCATTCCGGTGAATGAACCTGTATAGATTTTTCGTCCTGCTGAAATTAAAAGTTTCAATTGCTCTTCTTCGGTAGCTGTTGCCGGCGGGTTTTCATATTGGTCTATAAGTACATTAAATTCTGTAAGTTTCTCATCCCAGCGTTGCACCAGCTGGTCTACTTTGGCCATAACAGCTGCGTAAAGCACCCTTTTCCGTTCGTGAATAAACCCAGTGCCCGTTTGGGGTAAACCATAGGCTGCCAATATCCTTAGAATTTCTAAATATTTATTAGACTGAATATCGAGTTTCTCCAATACCTGTTCCCGGTTAGCTTCTGTATCAGAAAGTAAGGATTCCAGCTTGCTGCTAAAATCCACTATTTCTGTCATTTTTCCTTCTACCTGGCTTTTGGCCTTTAGCACCCGATTTTCATCCAGAAACATGCTATCATTTTTAGAAGTGTGTGCTTCGTTAGGCAGTGCAATGTCCATAGGCTCCAGCGGCCGTGATTGCAGGATAAGGGTGCGCAGCGGCTGAATTTGAGCATTCAGCTCAAAAAAGTTGATCTTACTAGTTAACCGGCTCGTATACTCAATTTTTATCTCTGCATCGGGACGTGGGGTCAGGGTATCCCGCACATGGTTTTCAATAACATCATCCAGGGCTGTCATCGCCTGCCCGTCGCTTTGATTAACCAGGAAAAGCAGGTCGAGGGGCTGCAGCTTCAGGGCCTCCACTGTTAGGGTGTCGGTTCTCATTGAGCTGCTGCTGGGGTCGTAAAAGCTCACCTTTACACCTATCTTGTCCATGGGTAAAACATTAGCCAACCATTTATTTAAAGCCGGTTCAGCATCGGCACGTGGCGTGATGGGATCCCCAGGGAGTGAATCTATAGGATAAAGTCCGGTTTCAAACTGGAGTCCTAATCTATGGGTGAGGTTCACTCCACTGCGCGGCGTCTGCACCACCTCGGGCTGGGGAGGAAAATTCCCCTTGCTATAGGCTTCCATGGTAGCAGCAGCGCGATCGTAATTGCCCAATACTACCTGATGCACACTTTCTGCCATAGCAACATCGGCAATGGCATCATTCAGGTTGATGATGTTCTCCACTTCTTTATCAATGGCAATCTTAATTTCTTCTGATGGTGCTTCGTTTCCATTGGCCGGCAGGATGTTTTCTTTACCGAAGGGGTAATTTTTTATATTACTGGTTTTTACCTGATTAATAAGTGCCAGTCCATCCACTACATTCCTGGCTTCAATAGCCTCAATAGGATCGGAATCTTCGGTTTCGGTATCCTTATTTTTATCGGCCCTCAAGGGGAATGCCTTCCGAAGCTTATAGATATAATAATCAATATTCCCCAGTTTCTCCTTTTGATCGTGCAGCTCCCGCTCCAGGTAATAACCCAGCAATTCAGTTAAGCTCTGGCCGGCCCTTATACCTTCAACCAGTGACAAAGCCTTGCGCACCCTTTCTGAAGACAGGTTGATTTCGTAAGTCTGCGGGTTGTCATCACTCATATACGCGTTTCGTAAAATTGCAGCGGTCACAGCATGGTTCAAAGATGGCGCAAGAATAAAGCCTCCGTTTTGATCATCGGCCATCAGCGGTGGTTCATCATTCCGGTTAAAATGTTCAGCCAGTTCTGCATCCTCCAACTTTTTTGGGTTCAGCTTTTTATTTTTTGGACGCACGTCTTCCAGCCATCCATAGGCACCAAGGTATATACCAGATTTGGCGGAAACTCCATTATCATTCCCTCGTCCAAACCGCATCGCAGCCAGTTCATAGTTTGCAAAGGCATTTTTCCAGGCATCCAGCCTGTAGGTGCATAAGTCAATATGTTCGGTCAATAACCTCTCCAGCCTGGCGGTGGGTGTCTTTTCCAGCTTTTCCAGGGCATCCAGTTGCTTTTTAAGATAAGAGGATTTTAGCTCGGTCTCTATCACCTGTGGTATATAGTCCCCCAGCAACTGCTGGTTATTCCCGGTAATTTCGGGTGTGGCTTCATATAAGGCTTTCCATCTGCTTTCACTGGCCGGACTGCCCTGCTGCTGGAAATGGATAAATTTAGGCTCCGCTTTAGAGTTCCTGTAATCTGAAGCAGAAATTTGATTCGCCTTTAATCTTAAGATCAGGCTTGTGTTGATATACCCGAGATCAAGAGAATGTTTCAGCATTAAATATAATAAGGCTGAAGGGGTTTTATTATCTGTAAAACCTTCCTGCTTTCTAAGGGTATCATGAGATGTGTTGGCCGCCTTTCGAAGCCACTGCAGGTAATTTTCATTTTCGGTTGTTATAGGTTTTAAAGGTTCAGTTTCCGAAAGTTTCGCCTCATCCACCAGATGACGAAAAAGCTTATTTTGGCTTCTCAGAAAGAATTTTTCCAGGATCTCCGGCGTTTCCTTTGTCTCGACACCAAATTTTTTCAGCAAATCCTTTCCGCTTTTTTCATAGGTTCCTGCAACGATAAGCCCGATGAATACTCCCAACCCCCCGGAAAGCTTAAAGCGATTGATCACAGCCTCCTTACTTTCAGCATAGCGCTGGTAGAACTCCACAGAGGTGGGACTTAGACCGACGATATCCAATAAGATCTGATGCGCATCGCCACGTTTTCCCACATAAGCAGCTTTTTTGAACAGCGATGACCAGTCATTATCTATTTGTTCCAGGATCCTGTAAAGCTTCGGAAGGAATACTTCGTTTCCTTTGATCCAGGGAATACCCTCAACCCTTGGGAAATTCCGCGGTTCCAGCCATTTAATTTTGGAAAAATTGGTGGTAGGCAGGATTCCGTAAGGTTGCCTTCCTATTTTTATAGCAGGTACAGGCCCACGGCCGCTAACAAAATTGTTAAAGAACCAGCGGGTTTGTTCCACGTCATCATCAGTAAAGACTTCCTGCATCAGGCTCTCCATCATATAGCCCAGGGTAGCGGGAAAAAGACAGGTATTCATCGCCTTTGCTTCAGCCTGATCCGGCAGTCCCGCGTGGTAAGTATTTATAAAAAACTCCAGGTCAAGCCCCAGCAACTCCGCCAGCCACTGTCCATCCTTTTTCTCATTCCAGTCATCGTTTTTTGTGAATTGTTCCCCGGCCTTCCGCTGATCAAAGCTCACATCGGGATCCTCGAAATAAGCATAGGCAGCATCGCCCGTTTCCGTATTATTTGTAGGCGTACCCTGCGGCAGAATGCTAAATCCCTTCTTGCTGCGCTGATGGTTTTTAAAAAGGTTTTCTAACTGACTAGTCGTTTCTTCCTTCCCTGCGCTTAGTTTTAACCCCAGGACTACAATCCTGTCAAAAC